>NZ_CP021138.1:0-319667 GCF_002162035.1 Sulfuriferula sp. AH1 | reverse complement strand
ATGCCGCCAATAAATTACCGGTACGCAAATCCGTACTGCCTGCGGTCGAAGTCGGCGCGAAATGCAACACGACGTCCGCAATGCCGGCAATTCGCGTTAAACTGCGCATATCGTCCAGATCCGCCAGCACCGGCGTGACGCCCTCGGTACGCAATTGCGCCGCCGCATCAGTTGAACGCACCAGACCAAATACGCGATAATGCGGTAATAGCCGACGCGCCGTGCGCAACCCCACATCGCCGCAGCCGACGATCAGTACACGTTTTTTCAAAGGATATTTATGTCGCATCAAATCACCATCCAGCCCAGTGGGCATACCCTGCTTGCCGAAGATCATGAAACCATACTCGCCGCAGCCCTGCGCGAAGGCTTCATGTTACCTTACGGTTGCCGCAATGGCGCATGCGGCAGTTGCAAAGGCAAGGTATTAAGCGGCGACATCGACTACGGCGAGTTTCAGTCCAGCGCGCTGACCGATGCCGACATCGCCGCCGGCAAGGCCCTGTTTTGCGTGGCCTGCGCTACCAGCGACGTCACCATAGAATGCCGCGAAGTCGGTGCCGCCAAGGATATCCAGATCAAGACACTGCCTTGCCGCGTGCACAAGCTGGAAAAGCTCGGCCACGACGTAATGGGCATGCATCTCAAGCTTCCCGCCAACGAACGCATGCAATTTCTCGCCGGGCAGTACATCGACATTTTGCTGAAAAACGGCAAGCGCCGCAGCTTCTCGCTGGCCAATGCGCCGCACGACGACGCCTTGCTGCAATTACATGTGCGCTACGTACCCGGCGGCGAATATACCGAGCACGTGTTCAACGCCATGAAGGAAAAGGACATCCTGCGCATCGAAGGCCCGCTCGGCAGCTTCTTCCTGCGTGAGGACAATGAAAAGCCGATCATCTTCATCGCCGGCGGCACCGGTTTTGCGCCGATCAAGGCCATGGTCGAACACGCGCTGTACCATCACGCCAACCGCGAAATGGTGCTGTACTGGGGTGCACGCCAGTTGCATGATCTGTACATGCCGCACCTCGCCTCGCAATGGCAGCAGGAGAATCCCAATTTCACCTTCATCCCGGTGCTCTCCCAACCCGCAGCCGAAGATGCTTGGCCGGGGCGCAGCGGACTGGTAGTCGATGCGGTAATTCAGGACTTCCCGAATCTGTCCGGCTATCAGGTCTATGCCTGCGGCGCACCGGGCATGGTCGAGGCAGCCCGCAATGCATGCATCGCGCACGGTTTGCCGGAAGACGAATTCTTCGCCGACGCGTTTTTATACCAATCGGATAACGCCACGACCTGAACCGCCTGTTGCAACCACTTTTTTTCTGGAGCATTGCGATGAAAAGACCAACTATTCTTCAATCTCCGCGTTTAAAGAAGTGGTCGCTACGGCTGGTTATCGCTACGCTGCTGTTCTGGATGGCAGGCTTCTTCATCCTGCCCTATGCTGCCAAACCATTGCTGGAAAAACTGCTGCAAGACAAATACCACCGTCAGGTCAGCATAGGCGACATCAGCATCAACCCGGTCATCCTTGCCGCGCGAGTCAAACAGATCGCCATGCTGGAGCCCGACGGCAAAACCCCTTTTCTCACCGCCAGAGAACTCTACGTCAATCTGCAGGCCCGTTCGCTCATCCAGGGCGCACCCATCATCGAAGAACTCAAGCTGGTCCAGCCTTACCTGCATATGGTGCGAACGGCGGCCAACACTTACAACCTTTCCGATATCGTCGCTGACATGTTGAAGCCAACGGATACCAAGACACTGTTTTCGCTCAACAATATCGAGGTAAGCAACGGCCGCATCGATTTCGACGACCAGCCGGAACAGAGCCATCATGTCGTCAGCGAGCTGAATGTGCGCGTGCCGTTTATCTCCAACCTGCCTTATAAATCGGATACCTATGTCACCCCGCTGCTGTCAGCCAAGGTAAATGGCGCATCACTAACTCTGAGCGGGCGCAGTCAGCCGTTTTCCGCAAGTCGCGAAACCGTAATCGACCTTAAACTGTCCGGCGTGGATCTGGCCAAATACATGGAATACGTGCCGGAAAAACTCAGTTTTTCCGTACCCAGCGCGCAACTCGATACCAATCTCACCGTTTCCTTTGCAGAAACTGCGCAACAACAGCCTACGGTCATCATCCGCGGCAGCGCCAGTCTGAGCAAATTGCGCGTAGTGCAGGCCGGCAATACGCTGTTGAGTCTGAACCGGCTCAGCGCCATAGTGGATAACGCCGACATCTTCGGCGGCCACATCAAGCTCAAAAGCCTGACCATCGATGCGCCGGAACTCAATGTGGCACGCAATCACAGCGGCAAGCTCAATCTGGCAGAGCTGTTGCCGGCATCCGCAGCGCCAGCGAAGAAACCGCCTGTCACTAAAGCAGCAGCCAAACCATTCGTATTTGAGGCCGATGGCATCAATCTGACGAAGGGCGTCGTGCATTTCAGCGACGCCGTACCGCAAACGGCATTCGACACCACGCTGCACGACATCAATATCAGCCTCAAGCAATTCTCGACTGCAGCCAACCATCCCGCTGCGCTAACAGCCAGCCTGATCACCGACAATGACGCAACACTCAAAAACAGCGGCAAGCTCACTGTACAGCCGTTCAGCGCCGAGGGCGATCTGACGCTCCATGGCATTCCGCTGCAGTACTACGCGCCCTATTACGCCAATCTCGTGCTATTCGACACTACGGGCACCATGAATGCGGCAACGCATTACCGCTTCAGCCTTGCCAACGGCACACCGCAGTTACAACTCGGTCAGCTCAGCGCTCAGCTGACGGATCTGCAACTGCTACAGCGCAAAACCCGATCCGCTTTCCTGAAAATAGCGCACCTGGCTGTCGACAACAGCGCGCTTGACCTCGGCAAACGCAGCGTCACGCTGGGCAGCATCAGTACCGATCAAGGCAGTGTGGACATTAGACGCAATCGCGATGGCATCATCGATCTCACGCAACTGCTGCCTGCCCATGGCAGCGCGGGTCCAGCCAAGGGCAAGCAAGCGGCCGAAAAAACGCTGGCGTGGGACATTGCCGTCAACAAACTGGCGCTACAGAACTACGCGGTCAATTTCACCGATGCCAGTCTGCCGCATCCTGCCGTCATCAAAACCAGCGCCATCAATTTAACGGCGGACAACTTCACGACGCGTCCGGGCAACAAAACCAATGTGGATCTGCATTTGTTCATCAATCGTACTGGCCGCCTTGCCGGCAAGGGCGTACTGACACTGGACCCGCTTAGCGCTGCGCTCAGCGTAGAAGCCAGAGGTGTGGATATCGTGCCGATGCAGCCTTATTTCGCCCATCTGATCAATATCACTGTCACCGATGGCGCGATTTCGACCAAGGGCAAACTGCAACTGGCCATTGCGCCCAAGCGGCCCGCCAAGGTCACTTACATCGGCAACGCCAGGGTTACCGGATTCGCCAGCGTCGACAATCAGGATTCGGAAGACTTCCTCAAATGGGATAACCTTGAATTGCAAAGCCTGCGGATGGCCACAGCACCGCAGCATGCGAACATCGGCAATGTCATATTGACCGGGTTGTATTCGCGGCTGATCATCAACCCCGACGGCAGACTGAATGTGCAGAACATCCTCAAGGACAGCGCGCCGACGACGACATCTGTGGCAGCGGCTGCGCCGGCGCCCAAGCAGCCGATCCCCGCACCGGCCAAGGCCGGGAATGCCCCGGCGCCATCCCCGGTCACCGTCAGCAAGATCGTTTTCAAGAACGGTCACATCAACTTTACCGATCATTTCATCCAGCCCAATTACTCTGCAAACCTCACCGGGCTTAATGGCGCCATTACCGGATTGTCTTCCGACCCGGCCAGCAAGGCCGACATTCTGCTGAACGGCAAGGTCGAGAATCAGGGGCAACTGGATATCAACGGCCAGATCAATCCGCTATCCGGCAACCTCTATCTGGATTTGCTGGCCAAACTCAGCGACTTCGAGCTGTCCCCGCTCACCCCTTATTCCGCCAAATATGCGGGCTACGGCATCCAGAAAGGCAAACTGAGCTTTGATGTGAAATACCACATCGAAAACCGCAAATTGTCCGCGGAAAATCACCTGTTCCTCAACCAGCTGACGCTGGGCGACCGGGTCGAAAGCCCCAGCGCGACCAAATTGCCGGTCACGCTCGCATTGGCACTGCTCAAGGACCGCAACGGCAATATCAACATAACCCTGCCTATCGCCGGCTCGCTGGACGACCCGCAATTCAGCATCGGCAGCCTGATTATCAAGGTCATACTCAATCTGCTGTCCAAGGCCGTCACCTCGCCGTTTGCGCTGATAGGCAGCATCTTTGGCGGCGACAGTTCGCAATTGAGCTATCTGGAATTTGCACCGGGTAGTGCGGTGATCGACCAGGCCGGCGAGACCAAACTGAAGGATCTGGGCAAGGCATTAGCCGACCGCCCCAGCCTCAAGCTCGACATCGCAGGCAGGATCGATGCTGATATCGACGCCAGCGGCTTGCGCCAGCTCGCACTGGAACGCCTGCTGAAAGTACAGAAACTGAAACAGATAGTGCGCAGCGGCTTATCCGTCTCGTCAGTCGATGACATCAAGATCGAGCCCAACGAATATGCGAACTACCTCAAACTCGCCTACAAAGCCGAGAAAATCCCCGACAAACCGAAAGTGATGGGGCTGATCGACAAGGACATCCCGCCCGCGCAGATGGAAAAACTGATGCTTGCCAACATCAAGGTCAGCCCTGACGATTTACGCGATCTCGCCTTGCGGCGCGCGCAGGTCGCGAAGGAATATCTGGTGCAGCAGGGCGCGATCGATGCCGCGCGCATCTTCATCACCACGGCCAAAACCGAGACCGAAGAACAGAAGAAACTGAAACGCAGCCGCGTCGATTTTATCCTGGGAGCGAACTAATCGGATGAACTCATCAGCCGTTTCCAGCCTGCGTGCCCTAGTGCACGCAGCGTAGCCATATTTTTCTCATAGATCTGCTCAGCTTCGGGGAAAGCGGCAACCGCGCGCTCCACGCTGTCTTCGCGCAACAGATGCAGCATCGGGTACGGCGATCGGTTGGTGTAGTTCTCGATGTCATCCGCTCCGGTATCGGCGAATTGGAACTGCGGATGGAAGCTGGCGATTTGCAGATCGTCGTTAAATTGCGGCTCGGCCGCCGCTGCATCTGCGACATCCAGGAAATCGTTGTAATCGAGAAAATCATCCAGCACGTACGGATGAATCAGCAATGTGGTGTCGATCACTTCAGGATCGCTCTCGTGCAGCACATACAGCTCTTCCAGCAAGTCTTCCAGCAGCGCTTCGGCTGTGGTCGCATTACTGACCGCATAACGGATTTGCTGCTTGACATGCACCGCCTTGGCGAAAGGGCATAAATTCAAACCGATCACGGCCTTTTCCAGCCAGTCCTGCGTATCCCTGATGACTTTATCGGCATCCAGACTCATGTTTAACTCCTTAATTGTGAGCTGCTAATTTTCAATTCGCCGTCAACCAACCAACTTGCTTAGCCGTTATACTTGGCATGCTGGACAACCGCTTCAGCATAACTACTTAAACTAATCGGAGGTTTCATGAATAAAATCCTGACCGCATTACTCATGTCCGCAGTGTTTTCCGTCACGTCCTTTGCCGCTCATGCCAAAACGACCCAGCAAGAAAAAATGAGCACATGCAGCAAGGAAGCTGCCAGCAAAACGCTGAAAGGCGACGAACGCAAAACCTTTATGAAATCGTGCCTGTCCGCCAAACCTGAGGCAGCAGCACCTGAGGCTGCAGCGGCGGCCGCTCCTGCCGTCCCTGCCCCGCAAAATGCGATGACTGCCTGCAACAAGGCCGCCACCGGCAAAAAGGGCGACGAGCGTAAAAAATTCATGAGCTCATGCCTGAAAGCCAAAGGTCCCGAAAACATGAAATAAGCTTCACGGGAGGGAGTCCATCCCCTCCCTGTTTTTGCTTTAAATCCAGCGCCGCACCCGGGCGCAATAATCAAGATAGGCCTGACCGAACTTCGCCGTCAAATGCGCTTCTTCATGAGCGATCACTCCGTAACGCATGATTATCCAGACCATCGGCAGCAGAAAGAGCGGCCACGCACTTCCCATCAGTACCGTCACCGCAAAATACACCAGCATATCCGCCACATAGATCGGATTGCGCGTATAGGCGAACGGTCCGTGCGTGACCAGCGTCGAAGCGGCCTTGTACGGATTCACCGTAGTATGGTGCCGCCATATCACCCACACCGCCCACAGCATCAGCGCAAGCCCGAAACCCAGCGCCCCCCAGGCCATTTGCCGCACCATATAGGACGCACCGAAACCCAGCGGCCATACTTGCTGCAACCACCATCCTGCGCCCAATCCAGCTGCATAAACCAGTGGCGGCGGTACCAGCGTGCGCGGGCGTCTCGTCAAATCAGTCATATTCTCTCCCCAAAAATCGCACGGACATTGTTCCCGGTCACTTGCGCTATCGTAGCCACGTCGACGCCGCGCAAGGCGGCTAATTCAGCGGCGATCTGCGCCAGATATTCCGGGCTGTTGCGCTGCCGATGTGCCCATACCGGCGACATGTCCGGCGCATCGGTTTCCAGCACGATCGCTTCCAGCGGCAATTGCGCTGCAAGGCGACGCAAATTCGATGCGCGAGTATAAGTGAACGCGCCGCCAAAACCCAGCTTGAATCCCTGTTGAATGAATCGCTCAGCCTGCTGCATGCTGCCGTTGAAGGCATGAGCGATCCCGCGCCGGATATCGAAGCGGCGTAACTGTTTCATGATTTCATCATTGGCATGACGCGTGTGCAGCAACACCGGCAAATCGAAATCGCGCGCGATTTTCAGTTGCTCCGCAAAGAAATAGGTCTGCCGTGTCACATCGACATCGGTAACAAACAGATCCAGACCGATTTCACCGATGGCGACCGGATGAGTCTCCGCCACCGCTGCGCGCAGCCGCGACAGATCATCCTGCTGATGCTGCTGCGCATAGATCGGATGCAAACCCAATGCCGGACGGCACAGCGGGTAGCGTGCGCAGATCTCATTCACCGCCGCAAAATTATCTGCAGTGACTGCTGGCACGATGATCCGCGTCACCCCGGATGCAACCGTTCTTTCCACGACCTCGTCGCGATCCGCATCGAATTCGCCGGCATCGAGATGGCAGTGGGTGTCTATCAGCGCTGGCAGCATCGAATCAGGCATGACTTATTCGCAAGAATGATGGAAAGGACGGTTACAGCCATGAATCGGCAACTATCAGGACAGTATATTGCAAAACCAGCCGACATCGTCATTGCGGGATTTTATACGGGCTCGGCGCAGCCGCATATCGAAGATGGGATATTCAGAAATGCCGCAGACCGCGGTGCGAACCGGCTGATGCAGCGTACGCATCAGCCGGGGATTGCATGACTCAGGCCGGATTGGCAGGCGCCGCGTCAGGGCCAGGCGCTGTCAGTATCAGCTGGCCGTTTTTTACCGGAATACGCTGACCGGGGTCATGATCCATACGCACCATGCCTTGCTTGTCGCCAAGATGGTAGGTCACGTCATAACCGAGGGTTTTCTCATGTTTTTCATATTCCGTTTTGCAGCGCGTCTTCATGACCGTCTGCCGGTCGGATTCCTGCATGTTCTGCTGCACCCGGTTACCGGCATAACCACCGGCCGCCGCACCTGCCACGGTCGCCACAGTTCTGCCGTTACCGGCACCGATCTGGTTACCCAGCACGCCACCCAACACCGCGCCAATAGCGGTTCCGGCCAAGCGGTTTTCATCCTTCACCGGGGCCTGCCGCGTCACAGCTTCATCCCTGCATACCTGATGCGGAGTGCGAATGGTTTCGGTCACCGGTTTCACATTCATCACCTCGGCATATTGAGGTTCAGGATGCATTACCTTATAGCCCGCAACCCCACCAATGGCAGTCACTGCTACCGCTCCGGTTACCAGTCCAATTAACAACGATTTATCCATAATTCAGTTCTCCTCAACATTATGGGCTGACCGGCGAGGCCGGCACAGAGGCTTACTCGATATTTTTAACCTGTTCATGCACGTAAACCACAGTGCATATAACGCAGAAGTATAGCGTGTGTTGACGCGAGTGCTGTTACAAGCTGTTACAAACCATTTCAAATCCGTTAACGCACGTCCTGACGAATCGTCACATCGGCTCCATGCCCACTGCAGTCAGCACCTTGCGCACCGGTGCGGGAATGCCTGCTGCCAAGGCTTCGTCAGGCCGCATCCAGCAGCCGCCGGCTTCATTCACCGATAATGGCAGGCTCACTACCTCCACCAGTTGCGGCGCGATCTGCAAACTGAAATGGGAGAACACATGACGGAAACCGGGCAGTTCGCGGGTAGCCACCACCGGCAAGCGCCACTGGTCGCGGCATACCACCAGCACGTCTTCGTCCATCGCCAGCTCCGGGAAGCTCCACAACCCGCCCCAGAGCCCGCTGGGCGGGCGCTGCTGCAGCCATATCCTGCCGGCGTGATGCAGGATAACGAAGCGTGTGCTTTTGTGCGGCACCGTCTTTTTGGGTTTGGGCGTCGGCAGGCTGGCGACCTGCCGCGTTGCCAGCGCGACGCAGTTCTCCGCTACCGGGCAAGCCGTACAGCGCGGACGGCTGCGGCTGCACAGCGTCGCCCCCATGTCCATCAGCGCCTGGGTATAGATATCGACACCGACGGGCGGCAGCAGTGATTCGGCCAATGCCCACAAACGCGTCTCTATCGCTTTTTCTCCCGGATAACCCACGATACCGAATTGCCGCGCCAGCACCCGCTTGACATTGCCGTCCAGTATCGCCGCACGGGTATTGAAACAGAATGCCGCGATCGCCGCCGCGGTAGAACGGCCGATACCTGGCAAGCTCACGATTTCGTCAATTTTTTCCGGAAAATCCCCGTCAAAATCCGTCATTATCTTTTGTGCTGCCGCGTGCAGATTGCGCGCCCGCGAGTAATAGCCAAGCCCGCTCCAGTGTGCCAGCACCTCGTCCAGCCCGGCTGCCGCCAGACTCGCCACATCGGCAAAACGCGCGACGAAACGCTGGTAATACGGAATCACCGTCATCACCTGAGTCTGCTGCAACATGATCTCGGACAGCCATACCCGGTATGGGTCACGACTGTCCTGCCATGGCAAATCATGCCGTCCGGCTCGACGCTGCCAGTCGATCAGGCGCAAAGCGAAATCACTCATGCGAACACTACTCTGCCAACACAATCAATGCACGCCATGACGCTGTTTGCTTTCAGTCTTGAGGTGATCTTCCGGATTGCAGATGCGGTGGTAACGCATCAGGGTTTTCTGCGCACGGCCGAGGACGCTATTTTTAGTGTAGATACCGGTTTCATCGAGCTCGCCTGACGGGCAGTCCATTAGCAGCTCCAGCCCGTCGAGCACATGGTCGATCACATGAATACGGAACTGGCCCTGCGCAACCGCTTCGATGACTTCCTGGCCCAGCATCAGATGCGAACGGTTACGCGCAGGCAGAATGACACCCTGACTGCCGTCCAGCCCGGCCTCGCGGCAGACACGGAAAAAGCCTTCGATCTTTTCATTGATGCCGCCTATGGGCAACACCTCGCCAAACTGATTGAGTGCGCCGGTAACGGCAATACCCTGACGCACCGGCAAACCTGACAGGCTGGATAACAGTGCATAAAGCTCGGCGCAGGATGCGGAGTCGCCCTCTACGCCATGATATTCCTGTTCGAACACCAGCGCGCCGTCCACCGACAGCGGCCCGAGATGAGCGAACAGGCTGGCGAAATAGGTCTGCAGAATAAAGACGCCCTTATCGTGGATCGGGCCCGACATTTCCACCTCGCGCTCGATGTTGAGCACGCCATCCTCACCCGGGAAAGTCCGCGCAGACACGACGACAGGCAAACCGAAACGATGATCGCCGAGATCGATCTGGGTCAGACCGTTGATGTGTCCGACCCGTTCGCCCTGTACAGCGATCAGCAGTTCGCCTTCGGCAATGGATTCGTGCAGGCGCTGATCGGGATAGTCATGGCGCCAGGTTTTCGCTGCCAGCGCCGCCTCCACATCCGCGCGCTGTACGATGTCGCCTTGAGCCAGCGCGGCGCTTTCGGTCACCAGCTGTTCCAGATAGGCGAATACCGCATACAGCCGCAACTGGTCATCCGCCTCACGGTGCATCTCTTCCAGCAAACGCGCTACCGCGTCGGCAGTAAAGTGCGACAATCCCAAGCGCTGGCAGACATGCGCGATGAAGATAGCGCTGTCGCGATGGGTATTCGTCCCGGCCTTGAAGCTTTCGGCAAAATCGACTTTGATGCGAAAATAGCGGCCGAATTCCGGGTCGGCTTCCTGCAATTCGTAATAATGCTCGCGCGTACCGATCAGGATGATTTTCACCGCCACATCGACCGCCTCAGGCTCCAGCGACACTGCCGGATTCGGCGAATACAGCGTGCCCGGTTCCTCGATCTGCAAGCGCCCGCTACGCAGGAAGCGACGCAGTTTTTCCCATACCAGCGGATCGCCGAACAGGTCGCGTAGATGCAGCAACAGGAATCCGCCGTGCGCACGCAACAGGCTGCCGGCGCGGATACGGGAAAAATCCGTCATCAGCACGTCATTTTCGACCTGATATTCAATGCTGCCGAACAACGACCGAAACAGCGGGTTGTCTTCCACCAGAGCAGGCGCGCCACTCAGTTCGCTATTGTCCACCACCAGATTGACACGATAGGCCGCCATCGCTTCAGCCAGCTCGATCTGCACCGCCACATCTTCCGATCCATACAACTCCAGTTGATCGAGCACATCTTGCGCCAACGCATCGAGATAACGCCCCAGTTTTCCGGCATCCATGATCTGCTGCTTCATCGCAGCGCGTATCTGCTGCAGCTCATGCTCCAGCAAAGGCTTGATCAGATGCCGCTTGAACTGGCCCAGCGCTTCCTTGCCTGCGCGTTCCTTGGGCCGCACCTTGTCCAGAAAGCGCGCAATCTCGACGCGCAGCGCCTGCTCGTCGCGGTCGATCCCGGCTTTGCGCTCGGCCGGCAATGCCAGCATTTCCGCTTCGGTCACCGGCCGTCCCTCGGCATTAAGCAAGGTGAATATCATGCGCTCGTCCTCGCGATGCAGCGTGAAACGGCGCGCGGCAGCAAAAGCCGAAAGCTCGGCGTAGGCTACGGCCTCCTCGTCCTTGAATGACTTCTGCACACGCTCGCTTTCGGCCTTGAATTCGGGGCCGGCGAGACGGCGCGGGATCTCTGCCTGCAACACCTTTACCAGCTCCGCCATCATGTCGCGCAGCACCCGCCCCTGTCCGGCCGGCAGGCGCAAGGCGATAGGTTTTTCCGGCACATCGAAATGGTGCAGATAACATAAATCCGGCGGCGGCGAGCGCTTGGCCGCCGCCGCACGCATGGCTGCCTCCAGCAAGGAGGAACGCCCGCTGCCAACCTCGCCCAGCACGAATAAGTTATAACCCGGCTGATCCAGTGACAACCCGAAATGCGCGGCCTTCTCGGCGCGCTCCTGGCCTATCCACGGCAAAGCCTCGGTAACCAGCTCTACGGTATTGGCAAACCCCAGAAATGCGGGATCGAGTGTCAGACGGAGCTGTGACGGTAGCAGTTTGGCAAGCGGCATGGACGACTCAATGTGAAGGGATAACACCTATTTTCCCACGACTGGCCAAAAAATACAGATTAATGACACAGTCCGGTTTTGCGCGCTAATTACCAAGGGATAGCATAAACTCATCCAAAGGCACGGGCTTGCTGAACAGGTATCCTTGGAAAGCATAGCAACCGGACAGCTCGAGGAATTTGCATTGCGCATCATTTTCCACCCCTTCGGCGATCACATCCAGTCCGAGCACCTTGGCCATTGCGATGATGGTACGCACGATGGAGGCGTCATTGGGATCGCTGACTATGTCGCGAACAAATGATTGGTCAATCTTGATCTGATTCAACGGCAAACGCTTCAGGTATTGCAGCGAAGAATAACCGGTGCCGAAATCATCCATTGAGAATTTGACGCCCAGCATTTCTATCTGCCGCATTTTAATGATGGTATCTTCTATTTGTTCCAGCATTGCACTTTCGGTCAATTCCAGCTTCAGGCGCGAGGGTTGGGCACCCGTCTCCTGCAGCACACGTTCTACCTGGGCGACAAAATCAGCCTCGCGAAACTGCTTTGCGCTGACATTGACCGCCAGTGTCAGATCCCGGGCCAGCTCGCCACGTTGCCAGACTGCAAGTTGCACGCAGGCTGTTCGCAGCACCCATAGCCCTAATGGCAGGATGAGACCGGTCTCTTCGGCGAGCGGAATGAATTGCGCAGGAGATACCAGGCCGTGTTCCGGATGATCCCACCGCACCAATACCTCCGCCCCCAGCGGGCGGCGCAAGTTATCGACCTGAATCTGGTAATGCAGACGGAATTGCTGCTTTTCGAGCGCAAGATGCAATTCATCGACCAGTTCGGCACGCGCTTCGATAGCCAGCTGCATGGCCGAATCATAAAAACGGATCGCATTGCGGCCGCAGGTTTTGGCCTGATACATCGCAGTATGCGCGTAGCTGAGCAAATCCTCGGAGGTGTCCTGTTGCCCAAGAAACAGGACGATACCGATACTCGACGTGATATAGCATGAACGCTCATCGAACACATAAGGCTCACCCAGAGCGAAGCGTATCTTCTCGGCGACCATCTCGGCTATTGTCGCCGCCTGTTCGACATCGGCGCCGAGCGTCTCCAGTACGATCAGAAACTCATCACTCCCCAGACGCGATACGGTATCGCCTTTGCGCACGCAGAGCTGCAGTCTTCTCGCCACTTCGATAAGCAGCAAGTCGCCAACCACATGCCCCTTGGTATCGTTAAAGATTTTAAAATGATCGAGATCGACAAACAGCACTGCGCCATACGATCCAGTGCGCGAGCACGCTACAAGTACCTGGCTCAGGCGATCCGTCAGCAGACGACGGTTAGGCAGTTGCGTCAACGCATCATAAAATGTGAGCTGATGGATTTGATCCTCGGCATCCTTCAGATCGGTCACCTCATAGAACCAGCCCAGAATCGCCGGTTCATTCTGATATTCCAGCCTGAAATAGGAAGCCAGCACCCAGACCGGGCGATTACGGAAAATCTTCAGTTCGACCAGCCGATCAATCACCGGCAGCCCCTGCTCCAGTTGCAGGAGGATATCTTCGTAATCCTGCGGGTTGACGTAAAACTGTTTTGAATCCATGCCAATCACCTTGTCGCGCGCCAAGTTGATCGATTCGACATAACGCCGATTGGCAAATAAAACCCGGTGATTGGAATACGCTACAATTCGAACCGAAACGGGACACGTTTCGAGCATATAGCGGCATTGCACTTCATCGACATAATCCATTTTTGCTTAGAACTCTTCCCATTCCTCGTCACTGGCTGCTTTTGCTGCAATCATTTTTTGCGTTTGGGGCAACGATTTACCGGAGGTTCTGGGGGCAGAAGCCGCCGGCCGACCGCCGGCTATCGTTTTCATGGGCACGCGCGGCGGTTGAGCGCGGTGCTGTGTATCATTTAATTTGAACCGGTTGACCAGTTCCTCCAGATGCCCTGCCTGATCCTGCAGGGATTTGGCAGCGGCGGCGGCTTCCTCGACCAGCGCCGCATTCTGCTGGGTAGCTTCATCCATCTGGGTAACGGCCTGGTTGATTTCCTCGATACCCTGACTCTGCTCGCGGCTGGCAGCACTGATCTCGCTCATGATGTCGGTCACACGCTGTACGCTGGACACCACTTCGCTCATCGTCGTGCCGGCCTGCGCCGCCTGCTTGTTGCCTTGCTCGACCTTATCCACCGAATCGTCTATCAGCAGCTTGATCTCCTTGGCTGCCGCCGCACTGCGCTGGGCCAGGCTGCGCACTTCGGTGGCCACCACCGCAAAACCGCGTCCCTGTTCGCCTGCCCGTGCCGCCTCGACAGCGGCGTTGAGCGCGAGGATGTTGGTCTGGAAGGCGATGCCGTCGATAACGCCGATTATGTCGGCGATCTTGCGTGCCGAGTCGTTGATCGCACTCATGGTGTTAACGACATCGGACACTACGGCACCGCCCTTGCCGGCCACTTCGGAAGCGGTTTCAGCAAGCTGGTTTGCCTGACGGGCATTGTCGGCATTCTGTCTGACGGTACTGGTGAGCTCTTCCATCGCCGAGGCAGTTTCCTCCAGCGAGCTGGCCTGGGATTCGGTGCGATTGGAGAGGTCAAGGTTGCCGGCGGCGATCTGGCCTGACGCCGAGGCGATGGATTCGGTACCGTTACGAACTTCGCCGACGATATCGACCAGGCTCGCATTCATGTTTTTCAATGCCTGCAATAACCGGCCGAATTCATTGGCCGAGTCAATTTCGATTTGCTGGGTCAGGTCACCCGCAGCCACGTTACTGGCGACCTGTATCGCTTCTTCCAGCGGACGGGAGATGGCGCGGATCAGGAACATGCCGAAGAACGCTGCGAGCAATACGCCCAGCGCGATGGCGCTGATGGCGATGTATTTGCTCATGCTGTAAGCCTGCTGCGATTTGTCGTATTCCGCTTTGGCAATGTCGAGCTGGAGCTTGATCAGATTATTGACGTTCTCTCTTACCGGCTCGAAATCAGGACGCAATACCGTCACCGTAAGGCGTTTTGCTTCTTCTACATTATTATTCTTGAGAGCCGCCAATGCTGGCTGCAACCCTTCACTGAGAAATTTATTGCGCGCTTCATTCAGCTTGTCTGCCAATTTCTTCTCGTCAGGCGTTTGAGAAGTCGCCTGATAAGCGCTCCAGTTCTTGTCAACCAGATTGATAAATCCCTCCAGCTCGGCAATCCGTTTCCGGATATTGGCCTCGTCCGGTTCGATGATGGCATTGGCAATCGACAAGCGACTGCTTATCAGACCCCTGACCACTTTATCCAGTTGCCCGAGCGCAACCGTTCGGTCTTCATATACCGTTCTCAGGGATTCATTGGTAGAGGCCTGATTGTATAGCCCAAAACTGCCGATTGCGATCAGCAGCAGCGACAGGAAACCAATTACGCTTATCAGCAGCGTTTTAATTCTGATGTTCTTTAACATTTTCTTCCTTGTTTAAACCTGTTATACAACAGGATGGCGTCCTGTTTGCTAACCATTAGCTGCATTTGCATACACGTCGCACTGAACCATCGAGCTGCCAGAATTGCTCGAACCTGATTTCTATCCGGCGGCCATCTCGGCCAACAATCCCATTTCACTGCCAGACATCAATTTATCGATGTCGACGAGTATCAGCATGCGATCATCCACCGTCCCCAAACCGGTCAAGTAGGCGGTGTCCAGGACACTGGTCATCGCTGGCGCCGGCTTGATTTGTTCGGGGCTGAGTGTAATGACGTCAGACACGCTGTCTACCACCATCCCGACAACACGGCCGCCGATATTCAAAATGATCACGACGGTCAAATTATTATATTCGGCCTCACCCAGATTAAATTTAATGCGCATATCCACTATCGGGACGATCAGGCCGCGCAGATTAATGACACCTTTGATAAAATCCGGCGCATTGGCAATTCTCGTCGGGTTTTCATAACCGCGGATTTCCTGCACTTTCAGGATATCGATACCGTATTCTTCGTTGCTCAGCGTAAATGCCAGAAACTCGTAGCCCGCGGTATTCTGTGAGTCGCCATCGGCGTATATATTGTTTTGCATTGTCACCCCCTTACATCCAGCAAATCATGTTTCACAATCGATTGAATAAACCGATTTTTAAATGTTCGATTTATTCTGCTTATTAAAGATTCCTATGCCAGTCCCAAAATTCAGGGCGAAATCATCCATGATTATTTTTCTTAAAAAATACAGCGTGCAATAACTGCACGTCCGCCTCGCGAGCCAGAGGCAATACATCTTTGAATCAGGTCTTTGGGGGGAGCAACAGGTATTGGGGAATGCGGAAGTGGCGTACCTTGGTACACCTTCAGCAGTCTCGCTATCCTGGGGTCATACCCGTTAGACCGAAAACTTTGCGTCCCTGGCTTTCGCACAGGTTTGCCTTTATTATGTGATGTTCAACACATCGGCATGAATTCTACAGCAATCTTTTGCCAATTTGTAACAGAAAAATATTAAGAACCAGTATTTACTGTCAATATTTGGATAGAAATCAGTTTTTCGAGCTTGAATCCCAATTCATAAACCCGAATACTCTCTGTTTCTATATCCATTTCCTGGATTTAAAGAACAGATACATACCCACTCCGATCACCGCCATCAGCAGCATCGTGCCTTGCAAACCGTACGGCCAGTCCAGCTCGGGAAAGTTGCGAAAGTTCATTCCGAACACGCCAACAATGAAGGTGAGCGGTAAAAAGATACTGGAAAACAGCGTGAGCACTTTCATGATCTCATTGGTGCGATTGCTGATACTGGACAGGTACACATCCTGCATGCTCGACAGCATATCCCGGTAAGTGTCGATGCTGTCCGTCACACGGATCACATGGTCATGCAGGTCGCGCAGATACAGCTCGGTGCTTTCATGTATCAATGGCGATTCGGCGCGCTGCATGGAGGCGACCACGTCGCGCAGCGGCCATACGGATTTGCGCAGAAAGATCAGCTCCTGACGCAATTTGTGAATATTGCGCAAGGTGTCGGGCCTGGGGTTTTTAGCCAGCAGCGATTCCAGCGATTCTATCCGGTCGCCGATCTTGTCCAGCACATCGAAATAGCGGTCCACCACGGAATCCATCAACGCATAGGCGGTGTAATCCGCCTTTGATTTGCGGATGCGGCTCGCGTTTTTGCGTATGCGCTCGCGCAAGGAATCGAACATGTCGCCTGGCCGTTCCTGAAACGAGATGATGTAATTTTCGCCCAGTACCAGACTTAATTGTTCGATGACGATTTCGCTTTTACCGGCGTCAAAATCCAGCATTTTGAGCACAAGGAAAATGTATTCGCCGTAATCCTCATACTTGGGACGTTGATCGGTATGCAGAATATCTTCCAGCATCAGCGGATGAAAGCCCAATGCCTTGCCGAAAGCTTCCAGCACGCCTTGTACCTGTACATCATCGACATTGATCCAGGTCACCGTTTGCGCATTGGCAAACGATACGCATGCTGCAATATCGTCGACAACGCTTTCGGTCACATGCTGCTCATCGAAATCGAACAGCGTGATTTTCGCATCCTGCAGCGCAGGTTTATCCGCCGCATATATCAGTGTGCCAGGCGGCATGCCCGATTTATGTGCGTGCTTTTTATGTCGCATAGGAACACCCCAAGACCAGGATGAGCTATCCTAACATGGAGTTGCGCCAGAGTGCATGAGGCCCCCTGGCGCAAAAGGATCAGGCCGGACGCAATTAATCCTTGTAGGCTTCAATCGGCACATTGATCCTGATGTCGTCGCCGATAGCCGGCAGGTACGTCATCATGCCGTAGTCGGAACGCTTGAATATCGCGCTGACATCGCCCGCGCACAGCGGTTTCTTGTTCATCGGGTTAACCGCGCAGCGGAATCCGCTCACCGTGACATGCAGCGGCTTGGTCACGCCCAGCAAGGTAAATTCGCCATCTGCGCCCACGACCTTGTCACCGCTGAAGATCAGCTTGGTGGACTTGTAGGTCATGGTAGGGAATTTTTCAGGATGGAAGAAACCTTCGGAAACATGCTCGTTCCATTGCGGAAAGCCCATATCCAGCGATTTGGTATTGATGGTCAGATCCACGCTGCCGGTCTTGGCGGCCATATCCAGCGTCACTTTTCCGCTGGTCTCGTCAAAACGCCCGCGCTGGGTAGTGAATCCCAGGTGGCTCACTTCAAAAATCGGAAACGCATGATGCGGGTCTATGGTGTAACTGTCAGCAGCGGCATACGCGCTGCTCACCATCACTGCGGATAAAGATAAAACGATGAGACTGTGTTTCATGTCATGCTCCTTGAATTAAAAAATGAACAGTTGGCAGTGCTTGCTACTTCCCTGCACCGAGGGTGAAATGGAAACGGACTTGCACTTCATCGGCCACCACCGACGGATCGGCCCAGGCACCTTCGCCTATGCCGTATTGCGCGCGCGAGATGGGGATAGCGCCATCCAGCACCAGATTGAAGCCTGCCGGGGTGGCGGTGAACGGCACGACCACATCACGCGTCCGCCCCTTGATGGTGAGCTTGCCGGTCGCCTGATAACGGTTTCCACCCACTATCTTCAGGCTGCTGGAAACGAAAGTCGCTACTGGATAATCCTTGACGTCGAACCAGGATTTGCTCTTGATCTCGTCATTAGCCTCGCCGCTGCCGGTATCGATGCTGGCGAGCACCACATCAATCTGCGCCTTGCCTGTTTCCGGCCGGGCCGGATCAAAACTGATCTGGCTGGTGAATTTGCCGAAACCGCCATTGACCGCGACCCCCATCTGTTTGGAAACGAACGTCACGGCGCTTTTATTGGCGACCGGGGTGTTGAAAGTAGCCGCCGAGACTTGACCGGCTGCCGCAGCAAGCAACAATGCAGCGATTATTTTCATTTGCGTTCTCCTATCCAGGGCAACATGCGACCCAACGTACTGTCGCGCAGAATAAAATGGTGTTGCAGCGCAGCACCCGCATGCAGGATGACAAATCCCAGCAAAGTGTAATTAAGTATCTCATGCACTTCTTTCAGCTGCTGGCCGAGCGCCTTGTTCGCCGCAATCAGATCCGGCAGCGGCAACACGCCGAACAGCATGACCTGAAAACCCAGTGCCGAACTCATCAGCCAGCCTGACAGCGGTACTGCCAGCAGCAGACCGTACAATCCCAGATGCACCCAGTGCGCACTCAATTCCTGCCAGCGCGGCATACCCGCTACCATTGCCGGAGGCCGATGCGTCACGCGCCACAACACGCGCAGCAGCAGCAACGTCAAGACCACGATTCCGGTCCATTTGTGATAGGCATACAGCTGCAATTTATGCGGCGACAGCGGCAAATCACTCATGTACACCCCCAACGGAAAGTTCACCACGATCAGTGCCGCCATCAGCCAGTGCAATAGGATTGCGGTATGTGTATAACGCGTATTCATGCTGTCTCCTTTTTATCAGTAAACACACCCCCCAGGCGTTGCAGCATCAACTGCGTCTGCCTGATTTCTTCTGCGCTCAGTGTTGCAAGCGCCTCCTTCAGATATTGCACGTGCCGCGGAAAGATATCGGCAAACAGGGCTTCCCCCTTTTCCGTCAGCATCACAATCTGCCGGCGACCATCGTCAGGGTCGGCGATACGTCGCACCAGATCCTTTTCTGTCAGCCTGTCCACCACGCCAGTCAGCGTGCCTTTGGTAATCAGCGTCCTGCTGCCAAGGTCACTGAAACTCAGACCAGACGTATTTCCCAGTGTGGCAATGATGTCGAATTGACATGCAGTCAAGCCGAAGCCACGAATCTGCTGCAATGAATACGCTTCGAACGCCTGATAGCAGCTGGCCAGTTCGCGAATCAAGGATAAAACCGGAGTGTTGGGCATGGCATATATCACCTATTTAGTTCTTGTTAGTACAAATATAGTTCTAACAAGAACTAAATGCAAGCACCAAATTAAAAAATCTTATGTACTCATTATTGAGACCGTCGCAACGAATGAGCTGCAGCATGTCTGGCAGCAAATCGCTGTCGATGCTAACATCGACCCACTCCTTGCCTGTGATTAACCCCTGCCAACGCCGGTCATCGCCCTATGAGCAACGCCATGCCGTCCAGCCGACTACGCACCGTCGACATCATCGTCTATCCCGGCTTCAAAGCGCTGGAAGCCATAGGGCCGCTGAAGGTTTTCGACTACGCCAACAGCTGTTTGCAGCAGCGCAAGCTGAACGGCGGTTATGCAGTCACCATCGCTTCGACCCGCATCGGCATGATCCCGTCCGATACGCTGATGTCGTTACAGGCAACCAAAACGATCAGCATGCACGCATTACCGGATCTCGCGCTGATCGTCGGTTCGCCTGATATTGAACAGGCATTACAGGACTCGCCCGAAATCATCGCCTGGGTCGTACAGGCAGCATCCAGAATGCAGCAGCTGGCGGCTTTATGTACCGGCAGTTTCTTTCTGGCTGAAGGCGGCGCGCTCGATGGACGCCGCGCCACCACCCACTGGAGTTTTGCGGAACGCCTGCGCAAAAAATACCCCAGGATACAAGTCGATGCTGACGCCATCTTCATCCATGAAGGCAATATCTGGACTTCCGCCGGCGTCACTGCCGGCATGGATCTGGCGCTGGCGATCGTGGAAGAGGATTTTGGCCGCGAAATCGCGCTCGAAGTGGCGCGCGACCTGGTGATCTATCTGAAACGGCCGGGTGGCCAATCCCAGTTCAGCGTCCATCTTGCCAGCCAGATGACCACCCATCCCACCATCCGCGAATTGCAAAACTGGATCATGTCACATCTGGCCGAGGACCTGGGTATCTCCAGACTGGCAGCCCGCCTGGCGATGAGCGAACGCAATTTTGCCCGCGTGTTTCATCGCGAAACCGGCGAAAGCCCGGCAGAGTTTATTGAAGGCGCACGTTTTGAAGCAGCCCGACGGTTGCTGGAGGAAAATACCTCGCCGCTGAAAGTGATCGCGGTGCAGACCGGTTTTAGCACCGAAGAAAAAATGCGGCGGGTATTTCAGAAAAAGATAGGGGTAACGCCCAAGGTATACCGTGAGCGTTTCTCCACAACGACATAAACTACAGAATCAGGCTGTTAGCGCGCCTCACCATTCAGTTTTCGATAGTGAAACAGCAGATGCGTTTCGACAAAGGTGGAAATGAAGTAATAGCCGTGATCGTAACCAGCGTGCCTGCGCAGTTCCAGCGGTTGTTGTGCTTGCTGACAGGCGGCTTCGAATGCTTCAGGGAACAGCTGATCAAGCAGGAATTTGTCGCTTAAACCCTGATCGATCAGAATACCACCAGGAAATGGCGTCTTGCTGTTTGCCATCAGCGCACTGGCATCATACTGCAGCCAGTCCGCCTGCTCACTGCCCAGATAGGCGGAAAAAGCCTTTACTCCCCACGGGCACCGGCTCGGCGCACACACCGGCGCAAATGCCGATACTGTTTTGAACAGTGCCGGATTACGCAACGCCAGCACCAGCGCACCATGCCCGCCCATCGAATGCCCGGCAATGCCAATGCTGCCAGCCTGTACCGGAAATTCACGCACCATCAGCTCATGCAATTCCAGTATGTAACTGTACATGCGGTAATGCCGGTTCCACGGCGCTGCTGTCGCATCGACATAGAAACCCGCGCCGACACCCAGATCCCAGTTGTCGGTCTCGCCTGCCACATTGGCACCGCGCGGGCTGGTATCCGGCGCGATCAGCATCATGCCCAGCTGCGCGGCAACGCGCTGCGCGCCGGCCTTGATCATGAAGGTTTCTTCGCTACAGGTCAGCCCCGCCAGATAAAACAGCGCCGGCACTTTGCCTTGCTGCGCCTGCGGCGGCAGGAATACCGAAAACCGCATCGTCAAGCCGACAGCTACGGAATCGTGGCGATAGAAGCGTTGTACGCCGCCGAAACACGCATGCTCGCTGATCAGTTCCAGCATGACGCCCCCGCTCAATACAGCACCACGGAACGGATGGATTCACCGCTCTTCATCAAGTCGAACCCCTCGTTGATACGCTCCAGCGGCAGGGTATGCGTGATCAGGTCGTCGATATTCAGTTTGCCGTCCATGTACCAGTCGACGATCTTGGGCACATCGGTACGGCCGCGTGCACCGCCGAAGGCCGAGCCTTTCCATTCGCGACCGGTTACCAGCTGGAATGGACGGGTGCTGATTTCTTCGCCGGCGGCGGCAACGCCGATAATGAACGATTGACCCCAGCCCTTGTGACAGCATTCCAGTGCCTGACGCATGGTAGTGATATTGCCGATGCACTCGAATGAATAATCGGCACCGCCATCGGTCAGCTGCACGATATGATCAACGACATTGGCGATTTCATTCGGATTGACGAAATCGGTCATGCCGAACTTGCGTGCCATTTCGATGCGGCGCGGATTAATATCCACACCGATGATCTTGTTGGCACCGACCATCTTCGCCGCCTGGATCACGTTGAGACCAATGCCGCCCAGGCCGAACACCACCACATTAGCACCGGCTTCCACTTTGGCAGAGAACACCACTGCGC
Source organism: Sulfuriferula sp. AH1 (assembly GCF_002162035.1). Classification (NCBI taxonomy): domain Bacteria; kingdom Pseudomonadati; phylum Pseudomonadota; class Betaproteobacteria; order Nitrosomonadales; family Sulfuricellaceae; genus Sulfuriferula; species Sulfuriferula sp. AH1. Next base: position 297,414 of record NZ_CP021138.1, on the reverse strand, counting down.
CGACACCGGTAGTAACGCCGCAACCAATGTAGCAGGCCTTGTCAAACGGCGCATCTTCGCGGATTTTGGCCAGCGCGATTTCCGGTACCACGATGTAATTGGAGAAGGTCGAGGTGCCCATGTAATGGAAAATCGGCTTGCCGTCGATAGAGAAGCGCGAAGTGCCGTCCGGCATCAGGCCGCGGCCCTGAGTAGAGCGGATAGCCTGGCACAGATTGGTCTTGCGCGACAGGCAGAATTTGCACTCGCGGCATTCCGGGGTATACAGCGGAATAACATGGTCGTCTTTTTTCAGCGACTTTACCCCCGGACCGACTTCGACCACGACACCCGCACCTTCGTGGCCGAGGATAGCCGGAAACAGGCCTTCCGGATCAGCGCCGGACAAGGTGTAATAATCAGTGTGACAGATGCCGGTAGCCTTGATTTCCACCAGCACTTCACCGGCTTTCGGTCCTTCGAGATCAACTTCTTCTATCGTCAGCGGCGCACCGGCTTTCCATGCAATTGCGGCTTTAGTTTTCATCAGTTCACTCCGGTAAATTCAAAAAATGTATTCTACTATCCGATAAAACAGATAAATGAACAGCATATGAATTTTGGCTGAATATGCCGCAATTTCGTCCGCATTTGCGTCCGGGCATTGCCGACAAGGCCGGTTGGATCAGTTTAGTTTGATATTCCGTTTAATCAATGTGCACCGGCAGATTCTGCCGCTTTGGGTGCCGCTTTAATGGGACGTGCCAGCCAGATCAGCACGATCAGCACGATGAACAATATTGCCGAGATCCACGCCAGATCATCCGCCGCCATAGTTGACGCCTGCTGCTCGATCAGACCGTTAATCCGCGCTAACGCCTGTTGTTCGCTCATACCCGTGTCCGTCAGCGTTTTGATCGCGGCCTGGGTCGCCGGGCTGGCGTAATTGATATGCTCCGCCAGCACGGCATGATGCGCGGCTGTCCGGTTACCCCAGACACTGGTAAAAATGGAAGCACCAAAACCGCCCGCCATGATGCGTGCAAAATTCGACAGACCCGATGCAGCCGGGATTTTATCCGGCGTTAGCCCGGAAAAAATCAGCGTCACCAGCGGCACGAAGAACGTTGCCATGGCGATACCCTGGATCAGCGACGGTATCATGATGGTGGCGAGATCGGTCTGCACCGTAAACTGCGAACGCATCCACACCACCAGCGCAAACACCACAAATGCCAGCGTCGCGAACCAGCGCGGATCGTACTTGCCGATATTCTTTCCCACCAGTGGCGACAGCATGATCGCCAGCAGGCCAACCGGTGCCAGCACCGCACCCGCCAGTGTGGCGGTATAGCCCATATCCTGCTGCAACCACAGCGGCAACATCACCACATTACCGAAAAATACGCCGTAAGCGATTGCCAGCGCCAGCGTTCCCGACCAGAAATTACGCCGGCGGAACAGACTCAGATCCACCACCGGATGCGCATCAGTCAACTCCCACACCAGAAAGAAACAGAAGCTGACTGCTGACACGATAGCCAGCGCGATGATCTGGCTGGAGTTAAACCAGTCCAGCTCATTACCTTTATCCAGCAGGATTTGCAGCGCGCCTACCCAGACAATGAGCAAGCCCAGCCCGACATAATCGATCGGCACCTTGCGTCGCGGCGTCTCCCGATGGCGATACAACGCCCAAGTAACGCCTGCCGCGAGCAGACCGATAGGGATGTTGATATAGAAAATCCACGGCCAGGAAATGTTATCGGTGATCCATCCGCCCAGCAGCGGCCCGGCTACCGGCGCCACCAGCGTAGTCATCGACCAGATGGTCAATGCCAGACCGGTTTTTTCCTTGGGATAACTGGACAGCAGCAACGACTGCGACAACGGGATCATCGGCCCCGCCACTGCGCCCTGGATTACCCGGAACACGATGAGCATGCCCAGGCTGGTGGACATGCCGCACAGCCAGGATGCGATCACAAACAATATGATGCTGGACACGAACAGCCGCACTGCACCAAAACGCTGCGTGAGAAATCCGGTCAGCGGTACCGCGATCGCATTCGCTACGGCAAACGAAGTAATCACCCAGGTGCCCTGACTGGTGCTCACGCCGAGGTCGCCGGACAGTGCCTGTATCGACACATTGGCGATCGATACGTCCAGCACGTTCATGAACGTCGCCAGTGCCAGCGCCATGCTGGCCAGCACCAGCATGAAGCCGTGCAACGGCGGCGGTGAAGCCGGCATGGACTGGGGAGGAATAGCCATACGCGTTCCTGCTAGAGTTTGACCACTTTTTGCGGATGCTCGCCCAGATTCGCGCTGATAATCTTGTCAATCAGCACATCCACAGCGCGGTTATTGCCTGCATAGACGCCGGTTTGCGATGCGATACCGCGCGATGCAGGATTTGCCAGTACGGGGCCGCCCTGCCGGGATAAATCCACGCTCGCTTCCATCGACATGCCCACACGCAACGGGTGCACCACGACTTCTTTGGCATCGAGCGCGATCCGCACCGGCACACGCTGCACCACCTTGATCCAGTTGCCGGTCGCATTCTGTGCCGGCAACAATGCGAATGCCGCACCCGTACCCGAACCGATGCCTGCGACACGGCCATGATATTCGACCTTGTCGCCATACACGTCCGCCGTCAGCGCTACCGGCTGGCCGATGCGGATACGCCGCAACTGCGCTTCCTTGTAATTGGCATCGACCCAGACCTGATTCAGCGGCACGATCGTCATCAGCGGCGCACCGATAGCCACGCGCTGCCCAAGCTGCACACTGCGCTTGCCGATATAGCCATCCACCGGCGCCAGGATCGACACGCGCTGCAGATCAAGATAGGCCTGCTGCACCTTTACCGCAGCTGCCAGCACCTTGGGATGATTGCGCACTGAAGTGCCGCCGGTCAGTGCCTGATTGGTCTGCAACTGCTCCCTGGCGTTAGTCATTGCGGCAGTATCGGCAGCGACCCGGCTATGCGCGGCTTCGACAGCGGTTTGCGCGTGCTGCAGCTCTTCCTGCGACACTGCGCCGGTTCCGGCCAGACGCTGTCTGCGCGCCAGATCGGCCTGCGCATTCGCCATATCCGCGCGCGCCTGTTCCAGCTCGGCCCGATGTTGCGCGATCGTTGCAGTCAGGCTGTTGTTGGCCGCATAGGTCGTGCGCACTTCGCGTACGGTCTGCGCGAGTTGCGCTTCCGCCTCACGCAATGCCACCTGCGCGTTGGTGTCATCCAGCCGCACCAGCACTTCTCCGGCCCGCACAGAGTCGGTCTCATTGACTGCGATGGCCACCACGGTGCCCGCCACCTGAGGGGTAAGCTGCACGATATCGGCAGCGACATAGGCATCGTCGCTGTATTCGAAATTACGATCATGCACGTACCAGTGGATGGCATAAGCCACTGCCGCTGCCAAAATCAGCATCGTCAGCACCAGCATCCATTTCTTGCGTGCAACGGAATTAGTGGCAGGCGCAGATGCGCCTGACTGGGGAGATTTTTGTTCGCTCATTTCGCTACCTTGGCTGCATTTTCAATCGCAGTTTTCGAAATTTTCATATCCTCTGGCGATGGGACATAACCTCCGCCCAGCGCCAGCATCAGCCCTGCATCCACGTCACAGAGCCGGGTTTGCAGATCGACCAGCGTACTGTGTTGCTGCATGACGGCATTTGCCGCGATCAGCACAGTCAGATAATTGGTCAATCCGTCCCGATACCGCGCCAGCGCGAGCTCATAGGCCGCATCCACCTGCGCCATTGCCGCCCTCTGTTCCTGCAGCTGGGTTTGCAGCATTTTCCATGACGACAGTTGATCCGCTGTCTCGCGCAACGCGCTCAACACCGTCGCGTTATAGCTTTCTATCGCCGCATCTGCCCGCGCGGTGCGCCCCTGCAATTGCCCGCGCAAACGCCCTGCATCGAATATCGGCAGACTGATGGCTGGTCCGGCACCGACCGTGCGGCTATCCGCTTGCAACCATTGCGCGAGACCGATCGCTTCAAAGCCCGCGAACGCGCTCAAATTGATATTGGGATAAAAATCCGCCCGCGCCTCGCGTACGCCCTGCAACTCGCTCTCCACCCGCCAGCGCGCCGCAACCACATCGGCGCGGTGTCCGAGCAATTCGGCAGGGATGCGTTCAGGCGGCTGCACCTGAATATCTGCCGGCAAATGCGCCGTTACTTGCGCGGCAGCGTCCGGTTCGGCGCCGACCAGCACCGCCAGCGCATAACGCACAAGCGCAATCTGCTCGTCCAGCGCAGCCAGATCGCGACGCAACTGCGGCACCTCGGCCTGCGCCTGATGCAACGACAATGCGCTATCCAGTCCGGCCAATACACGTTGATTAACCAATTGCGCATTTTGTTCAGCGTTTTGCAATAATTTCAGCTTGACACCCTGCTGCGCCTGCAGACGCGCCAAACCGAAATACTGCTGTGCCACGTTGGCCGCCAGCATGACCTGCGCCGCCTGCCTGTCCGCCTGTGCAGCGCGCGACTGGCCGATTGCGGCGTCCAATGCAGCGCGCTGCTTGCCGAACCAGTCGAATTGCCATGATGCCGAGACGGTAGCCGAATTCATCGACACCGTGCTGCCGCCCAGCGGCGGCGGATAAATGCTGTTCGCGCTCAAGCGCTCACGCGTCGATTGCGCTGACGCATTCACTTGCGGATAACGCGCGCTGTCCGCGCTGGCGATGGCAGCCTGCGCTTCGCGCATACGGCTTTGCGCGATTTTCAGATTCGGATTCTGTGCAATGGCCTGTTCGATCAGCGCATTCAGTTGCGGGTCGCCGAACGTCTGCCACCATTGCTGTTGCGGGAATGCAGCAGCATCAGCCTGACTGTTATTCGCATGCAACGACTGCGGCACCAGCATGGTCGATTGCGATTCGATGCCGGAAAAATTCGCGCAGCCCGCCACTGTCAGCAGCACGCCGATCACAGACAGCTTATGCACCTTGGCCAATAAATTCATGATGTACTCGCAGGGGCATTTCCGTTCTCGGTAAAACGCCGCAACATGTTCTTGAACAGCTCAAATTCATCCTCGCTAAAACCTTGCAGATGCTGATTGAGAACCTTGATCAGATGCGCCGGTATCTGCCGGGTAACTTCCCGTCCGGCATCGGTCAGCGCCAGATTCACTACGCGCCGGTCGGCCACGCTGCGTACCCGGCACAGCAGACCTTTGGCCTCCAGCCGATCCAGCATCCGCGTCATCGCTCCGCTATCGCTGTAACTCGCCCGTGCACACGTCGCCACCGTGTCGCAACAGCCCTTGCCTATCAGCAACAGCGGCCCCCACTGCATTCCGGTCAGATCCAGCAACTGCATCTCGGTATCGATATTCTTGAGCAGCGATTGCCATGCACCGCGCAGCAAATAGCCTACCGACTCGCCGGGGGTATAGCTTTCTTCGCAATAAAACACATGTTGTTCGTCATTCATGGGATTCGCTTTGCTGTATAAAATGACTATTTACAATATAGGTGCCTAGGCAATTACTGTCAATGCAGTTTTTATGACAATACCCTGACAGCATTGCAAGCCTGGATGCAGCGAAGCCATAGGACATGAGGCTGCCAAAGATAAAAAACCGCAAAAAACCATGCACTTGCAGAACCGGTAGAAGTGCATCCATTCGTAACGTTTCAGACTGCTGCCGGATTTGTTTTGCAGCTCCTGTTTTGTGCACCGCAGGTCTGACATGCACAATTCCAGTGCCTGAAAACGCCCCTTTCAAATACCCGAAAAATTTAAATATATTATTAAATATCAATTAGTTAAAAATTAACACCGGGGGATTTATTTGCTGGCATACGACTTGCTTATTGCATCTTGTCATAACAAGTAAGCATATGCATTGGAGTTACGCCAAATGGAATCCAAAAAGAAAACCGTACTGCCTCTTTCACCTGTACCGCTGTACACGCAGATCAAGGAGATATTGAGAACCCGCATTCTCGATGGCACGTACAAGGCGCATGAGCAAATGCCTTCGGAAAGCGATCTGATACGCTCCTTTGACGTCAGCCGGATTACGGTCAGGCAAGCGCTGGGACATCTGCAGAAAGAAGGCCTGATCTTCAAAATTCATGGCAAAGGCACTTACGTGTCGCAACCCAAGGCATTTCAGAACCTAGGAAAGTTGCAGGGATTTGGCGAGGCCATGGCGTCCATGGGCTACGAAACCTTCTCTCAGGTCGTCAGCTTCAAGATCGTGCCCGCCGACAAAATAGTGGCCAAGAAGCTGCATTTGGCAGAAAACGATATGGTGTCCGAAATCCGCCGGGTACGTTACCTGAATCGCGCACCAATTTCGCTGGATGTCAGTTATCTGCCGCGCACCATAGGCGAACGCCTGATCAAGGAAGATCTTGCACATCGCGACATTTTCCTGATTCTGGAAAATGACTACGGCTATTCACTGGGACAGGCCGAACTGCAGATCGAAGCCATGCTAGCAGACGAGTCTCTGGGCAGGCTGATCCAGCTGGAAGAAGGAGCACCCGTTCTGCGCATTGAGCGCCTGACCTTTACCACGGACAACCAGCCTCTCGACTTCGAATACCTGTACTACCGTGGGGATGCTTTCCAGTATCGGCTTCGCGTTGAGCGCGGCCGCATTTAACCTCGATTCATTTGAGACAAGGAGAAAACTTGATGAACACCATCGAAATGGAAGTAGATGTACTGGTTATCGGCGGCGGTACCGCCGGGCCGATGGCCGCAGCCAAGGCCAAGGAAAAGAATCCTGCACTGCGTGTACTGGTATTGGAAAAGGCCAACGTGAAACGCAGCGGCGCAATTTCCATGGGCATGGACGGCCTCAACAATGCCGTCATTCCCGGACACGCCACGCCCGAGCAGTACGTCAAGGAAATCACAGTCGCGAACGATGGCATCGTCAACCAGAAAACCGTGATGCAATATGCCACCAGCAGCTTTTCGATGATCCAGGAACTGGACAGCTGGGGAGTGAAGTTCGAGAAGGACGAAACGGGCGACTACGCCGTCAAAAAAGTCCATCACATCGGCACCTATGTATTGCCGATGCCGGAAGGACACAACATGAAGAAAGTGTTGTACCGGCAACTGAAGAAACGCCGGGTCGACATATCCAACCGGCTGATGGCCACCCGGCTCCTGCTCGATGAAAACGGCGCCATCGCCGGGGCCATGGCCGTGGACAGCCGCACTGCCGATTTCTACGTGATCCGCACCAAGACCGTGATTCTGGCAACCGGCGCAGCAGGACGGCTGGGCATGCCAACTTCCGGTTATCTGTTCGGCACGTATGAAAATCCCACCAATGCCGGTGACGGTTACAGTCTGGCATATCACGCCGGTGCCGAACTCTCCGGTATCGAGTGCTATCAGATCAATCCGCTGATCAAGGACTATAACGGCCCATCCTGTGCTTATGTCACCGGCCCGTTTGGCGGCTACACCGCCAATGCGCACGGCGATCGCTTCATCGAATGCGATTACTGGAGCGGACAGATGATGATGGAATTCTACAAGGAGCTTGAGGGCGGCAATGGCCCGGTATTCCTGAAAATGAATCACCTGGCCGAAGAAACCATTTCCACTATCGAAGAAATTCTGCATACCAACGAACGGCCAAGCCGCGGACGCTTTCACGAAGGCCGCGGACTCAACTATCGGGATGGCATGGTGGAAATGCACATTTCCGAAATCGGATTGTGCAGCGGCCACAGCGCATCCGGCGTCTGGGTCAATGAGCACGCAGAAACCACCGTGCCCGGGTTATACGCTGCCGGCGATCTGGCGTGCGTGCCGCATAACTACATGTTGGGCGCATTCGTCTATGGCAAACTGGCTGGCGAAAGCGCGGCGGAATACTGCGCCAGCCATGCATTGCCGCCAGTTGACAACGCACAAGTCGAGCAGGAGCGGAACCGGGTCTGGGCGCCTTTGCATGTTACCGATGGACTCCCGCCCAATCAGGTCGAATACAAGCTGCGGCGGATGGTGAACGACTATCTGCAGCCACCCAAAGTCACGCGCAAGATGGAACTCGGCCTGCGGCGTTTCGCAGAGATTCGCGAAGATCTGGCCAGACTGAGCGCCAGCAATCCGCACGAGCTAATGCGCGCCATGGAGATACACGCCATTCTGGATTGCGCCGAAATGGCTGCGCAAGCCTCGCTGTTCCGCAAGGAAAGCCGATGGGGGCTGTACCACTATCGCGTCGACTACCCGGAGAAAAACGACGCCGACTGGTTCGTCCACGTTCAGGTCAAAAAGGATGCGAACGGCAACATGTCCTGCTTCACCCGGCCTATCGACCCCTACATCGTGCCTCTGGATGACGAGGAAAAAACCGCTTACCAGAAGCTGCGGATCGCAAAAGAACCGGTGGCTGCTTAATCCAAGGAGAGATGTCATGACCTATGCACTGAATCGTATGACTGTGCCCGTCACAGTGGATGAAGAAAAATGTATTGCCGATAAGGGCTGCACGGTATGCGTGGACGTATGTCCGCTCGATGTGCTGGCAATTGATCTTGCCAAAGGCAGCGCATACATGAAATTTGATGAATGCTGGTATTGCATGCCCTGCGAAAAGGACTGCCCGACCGGCGCGGTGCATGTGGACATTCCATATTTGTTACGTTAAACGGGGAAATCAGACATGACCACCATAACCGCTCAGGACACTATAGCCGTGCAATTGAATGCGCGATTGACCGACACCGATCCTGAAATCAGACGCATAGCGCTGATGGATCTCGTCGACAGCGAAGACGAAGCACTGGCTGTCCCGTTGCTCATCGATGCGCTGAAGGATGTCGACGGCAATGTACGCGCCGAAGCTGCAGCCGCGCTGGAAGGATACGAAAGCGAGGAAGTGGTGACAGCTTTGCTCGGTATTCTGGCCGACAGCGACCCCAAAGTTTGCGCTGCTGCAGCATTATCGCTAGGCGAATTGAAAGACCGCGACCTTGGGCAAACCTTGCTTGGCGCGCTTGCAGCCGCCAGCGGTCACGCCAAAGCGGCGATTTTCCGGGCACTGCGGGAACTCAGGGTGCAAGGCAGTCTCGCCCCGGCTCTGGCCGCCATCACCGACACACACGCCGAAGTGCGTCAGGCCGCCGTTGGCGTGCTTGGCTACTTGCGCGATCCGCAAGCGCTGGAGCCGCTGACCCAGGTTGCCACAGAAGATCACGATGCCGAAGTCAGGCGTATCGCCGTAGGCGCGCTTGGATTTGCGCCGCAGCCTGCAGCAGTCTTTCCGGCATTGATCAAAGTCTTGAACGATCCATCCTGGCAAGTTAGGGAAGAAGCGGTAATGACGCTAGGCAAACTGCGGGCAACCGAGACCATACCCCAGCTGATCGACGCCATGCGCGACGACTACTGGCAGGTCAGGATCAAGGCCGCACGCAGCCTCGGCAAACTCAAGAGCAGCACAGCAGTGCCGGTACTGGCTGACGCGCTGTTTCACAGCGTCAGCAACCTGCGCAAGGAAGCCGCTGTTGCGCTTGGTGAAATCGGCGATCCGAGTGCGCTGCCTGCGCTGGAAAAAGCACTGGAAGACCCCGATCCCGATGTGCGCAAGTTGACCAAACTGGCCATCAGCCAGATTACACAATAGGCCGCCGGCCCGGATTATCAAGAAGGAAAATGCCATGACTTATATCGTTACTGAATCCTGCATACGCTGCAAATACACCGACTGTGTGGAAGTGTGCCCGGTAGATTGTTTTCATGAAGGGCCCAATTTCCTGGTGATCGACCCGGACGTCTGCATCGACTGTTCGCTGTGTGTTGACGAATGTCCTGCCGGTGCAATTTACGCAGTGGAAAATTTGCCGCCGGAGTATGGGAAATACATCAGCCTGAATCAGGAACTATGCCAGTCATGGCCAATTATCAACGCCAGATCGGACGCGCCTGCAGATGCCGACGAATGGATGAGTGTGAAGGAAAAATTCCAGTATTTGCAGACAGCCTGATAAGCAGCAAGATGAAGCGACCGGTCACGCAGATGGACGGTTACAAGAGGATAAAGATTAAATAAGAAGGTTGTTATTAACAATACCCGTCAGGGATGGAAATTACTATTTAAAACTTGTAACTCACTTAATGCTTTTAAAAGGAGTACCAATTGTGACTACGCGGCTATCAACAAGCAAAACTTCGGTATCACTTCTTAGAACCCTGCTCGCATCTGCGGCATTGGTGTCATCTGCATTCCTGAGCTTGCAGGCTCATGCTGAAGTGGTAAACCTCGGCATTGGCATCCAGAACACCACGACCAATACGGTCACCGCCGGCATTGTCATCAAGGAACTGAAACTGCTGGATAAATACCTGCCGAAAACCGGTAAATACAAGGATATACAGTTCCAGGTCGATTGGCAGAATTTCACCTCCGGCCCACCCGTCACTAACGGCATGATCGCCAACAAGCTGCAGATCGGCATGATGGGCGACTATCCGCTTCTGGTGAATGGCGCCACCTTCCAGAACAGCAACGACACCAAGAGCGAGTTGATTGCCATTATTGCGTACAACAAGGATGGTGCCGGCAATGGCGTCGTCGTGCGCAAGGATTCCCCTTACTATCAGCTCTCGGACCTGAAAGGCAAGAACATATCGGTGCCGTTCGGTTCCGCAGCACATGGCATGTTGTTGAAAGCGATGGAAGACCGCGGCTGGAAAGATGACTTCTGGCAACTGTCCAGCCAGAGTCCTGAAGTCGGCACGACCAACCTGCAGGAAGGCAAGATCGATGCACACGCGGATTTCGTGCCTTTCGCCGAACTGCTGCCCTATCGGGGTTTCGCTCGCAAGATTTTCGACGGCGTCGAGACCAGGGTACCCACCATGCACGGCATCGTGGTGCGCAAGGATTTTGCGGACAAATACCCTGAAGTCGTCGTTGCTTATCTGAAAGCCTTGCTGGAAGCTAACAACTGGGTACGCAGCAATCCGAAACTGGCCGCCGAGAAGATTCAGGACTGGACCAAGATAGAAAAAGAAGTGGCCTACATCTTTCTTGGACCAAGCGGCATCCATACGCTGGATCCCACTATCAAGCCGAAATGGATACAGACCATCAAATACGACACCGGTGTGCTGCAACGTCTGGGCAAGGTCAAGCAATTTGACGCTGACGCCTGGGTTAACGAGACTTATATCCGCGAAGCTTACAAGGAGATGGGGCTGGATTACGACAAACAGAAGGCGAGCTTTGCCGGCTATGAAATCGGCGGCATGGATCCCTTGTGCAAGACACAGATCAAGGATCCCAGAGCAGGCGGTGAGGTGTGGATAGAAAACGGCGCGATTACGGCTTACAGCTCCCCGAACTGCACATTGGCTGCGGTGAAGAAAGCGGCATCCGAAGGCAAGAAGATTGATGTGGCCTACCTGTTCGACAAAACATACGGCATCAAACTGTTTGCCGACAAGGCGTTCTACGCGCTGGATGCCAAGCAGCCCAAGCATCCCTCCATCGTACCGTTCCTGCTGAAAAAGGATGCCACTGCCTATGCCGCCGCGCATGGCGGCAAGGTAGCGGATTACGCCGAAGTACTCGCGGCAGCTAACGCAGGGAGATAATGATGCAAACCGCAGAGTTGAGCAACTACGGCAAAGCACCGCATGATGCCGCCAACACGCTGGAGCCGGCACTAATGCCGGCAAATGATCAGGGTAGCGTCATCGCCACACAGCCGGATATGCCAATCCCCCAGACCGGACCAGGCCAGGCCGTCTGGCGACAGACGGCAGGTACTATCCGGCGCAATCTCGGCTCTGCGGTGCTGGCGCTGGCTTCCATCGCCCTGTTCATTGCAGCCTGGTATCTGGCAGTGAAATACCGGCTGGATTTCTATATTCGCTTTACCAATATTCCCGCCCCTCAGGACGTATTCAGCGAGCTGCTGAGATTAGGCAAAAGCGACAGCTTCTACTCCAACATGCTGATCAGTCTGCGCAGGATACTGCTGGGCTTCAGCGTCGCGATGGCAATGGGGATCGCATTAGGACTGATTATCGGCCGCTATCGTCTGGCCCGGCAGCTCATGTTTCCCGTGCTTGAAATCCTCCGGCCTATTCCGGCCATTGCGTGGGTACCCATCGCGATCATGCTATGGCCAACCAACGAGGGCAGCATCGTCTTCATCACGTTTCTCGGGTCGTTTTTCCCGATTCTGCTCAGCACCGTGCATGGCGTCACCAGCATCGATCCTGTGCTGATACGCGCCGCACGCTGTCTGGGGGCGAAAGAACCGGCTCTGTTACGGCAAATAATACTGCCTGCCACGCTGCCGCAAATCTTCAACGGCTTGTCGGTGGGTATGGGCGTAGCGTGGGTTTCCTTAATCGCCGCCGAAATGATTTCCGGTCAATTCGGCATTGGCTATTTTACCTGGGAAGCATATTCGCTGATTCAGTATGCGGATATCGTCATCGGCATGATCGTCATCGGTTTCCTCGGGCTGGCTTGCAGCACGGCAATACGCTGGGCGGGCCGCCTGATCATGCCATGGGCCAACCAAAACGGGAGCAACAGGGCATGAAAGCAGACAAGGGCAACATAGAAATCCGCAATCTCGACGTCCGTTTCGGCAAAGGCGCAAATCTGGTCGATGCCGTCAATGACGTCAGCATAGATGTGAAACCTGGCGAATTCGTCTCCATACTTGGCCCGTCCGGCTGCGGCAAATCCACGCTGCTGAATGTCTTGGCCGGATTTGTCAAACGCTCCGGCGGCAGCGTACAGGTCGATGGCAAGGAAGTATCCGGGCCCGGTGCCGAACGCGGCATGGTCTTTCAGCAGTACTCGCTGTTTCCCTGGATGACCGTGCGCAAGAACGTGGAGTTCGGCCTGAAGATGCAGGGCCGCAGCAGCAGCGAGCGCGAAACGGCGGCACGCACTCTGCTCGGACTGGCCGGACTGCTCGCATTCGAAAACCACTATCCGGAGCAGCTGTCCGGCGGCATGAAGCAGCGCGTCGGCATTGTGCGTGCGCTGGCAACCAGCCCGCAGGTACTGCTGATGGACGAGCCTTTCGGCGCACTGGATGCGCAGACCCGCGTCGTCATGCAACAAATCCTCACCAACATGTGGCAACGCTTCCGCCTCTCGGTGCTGTTCATCACCCACGATATCGACGAATCCATCTTCCTCTCCGACAAGGTCTATGTGATGACGGCCAGACCCGGTCGTATCAAGGCCGAGATAGAAGTGCCGCTGCCGCGGCCACGCGTCCCGGAAATGATGACTTCACACGAGTTTCTTCTGCTGAAACGAGAGCTGCATGCGCTTATCCGCGAAGAAAGTTTCAAGGCCATGGGCGGCGACCTGAAAGAAGGCATGGGTGGATTTGGCATGGAAGTAGGCCCGCAAGGTGTGGCGGAACTGATCTAACCGAGCCGATATAAAGCCAGGCCATCATGCCTGGCTTTAGCCATACGCAACTTGTTATGACATGTCCTGTCATGATTGCCAATCAATGATAAGCCGACATGCCGAGTAAACAGCTATCGATTTAAGTGAGGACAGCGATGACAGCATTCGAATTGAAATTACCCGGATTCAAATATGGGGATATATACGCAGCAGAACGCTTGCCGGTGCTGGATGCGCTGTTCATGCGTTTCCTGGACAACCATGATGCCGCGTTGGCCACACAATTTCAGGACTATCGAAACGGCGCGGAACTGCATGCCGTCGCCGAATCCGACTTGCTGATCGCAGTGGCGCGCCAGCTGGAAGATTTTCTGGTCAGCGCCTTCGATGTCGAAACAGCACGCAATCAATTAAGACACCAGCAATTGCTCGATGAGCCGATTCACGCATTCAAGGAAAAATTCATCAAATCGCGTGTTCGCCGCAAACGCGCCCCCACACGCCCTTTCGCGCTGCTGAACGAACTGCTGGAACAAAAGTTGGGCGCACAGCATCCACTCGACCGCGAGCTGGGCGTCGCCCGGCTCTGGGTACTGGCGGTTGAATCAGGCGCGGACGACACACTGGCGCTGCTGGAAGAATGGGCCTATGCCGCATACAACACTGCGGAAGGCAGGCAACATGTCGCCGGTTGGGTCAGTTTCAAGCTGCCGCACAAAATCGAATATATGCAGCTGGTGCCGACCGTGCCCATGGCTGACGATACGGCAGGGCGGGTGGCCGGTCTGCCGGAGCGGCAAAGGCGCCGCGACGGCTTTGGCCTGACCGACCCGCGCTACAATTTACGCGAAGCGATGGATCACGTACATTACTGCGTCTACTGTCATAGCCACGAAGGCGATTTCTGTTCCAAGGGTTTCCCGGACAAGGAAAATGGCGGATTCCGCACCAATTCGCTGGGCGTGGAGCTAACCGGTTGTCCGCTGGAAGAACGCATCTCGGAAGCGCACACGCTGAAACTCGACGCCTATACGCTGGGTGCACTGGCAGTCATCATGATAGACAACCCCCTGGTACCGGCTACCGGCAACCGCATCTGCAACGACTGCATGAAAGGCTGCATTTACCAGAAGCAGGATGCGGTCGATATCCCGCAAATCGAGACGCGGATACTCACCGATGTGCTGAACTGGAGCTGGGGTTTCGAAATATACTATCTGCTGACTCGCTGGAATCCGCTCAACCGGAGCCGCCCATATGCGCTGCCGCACCACGGCACCCGGATTCTGTGCGTCGGTGCCGGGCCGGCAGGGTTCAATCTGTCATACCACCTGTTACAGGCCGGGTTTGGCGTCGTCGCCATCGACGGCCTGAAAATCGAACCGCTGGACGAGGCCTGGACAGGATCGCGCGATAGAATCCCCACCCCTATCGAACATGTCGGCGAATTGAATGAGGCGCTGGATGAGCGCGTCATGAGCGGATTCGGCGGAGTGGCCGAATATGGCATCACCGTACGCTGGGACAAGAATTTCCTCAAACTGGTTTACCTGACCCTGGCCCGCAATCAATATTTCCGCGTTTACGGCGGCGTGCGTTTCGGCGGCACCATGACCATAGACGATGCCTGGGCACTGGGATTCGAGCACATTGCGCTAGCTACAGGGGCTGGCAAACCTACCGTGATTCCGATCAGGAACAATCTGGCGCACGGCATCCGTCAGGCCAGCGATTTTCTGATGGGTCTGCAACTTACCGGGGCCTCGAAGAAAGACAGTCTGGCCAACCTTCAGGTACGGCTGCCGGCGCTGGTCATAGGCGGCGGACTCAGCGCAATCGATACCGCAACCGAAGTGCAGGCGTACTACATCATGCAAGTTGAAAAACTGCTGGAACGTTATGAACTACTGGCCGCAGCCGGAAAATGGGAACTCAGCCTCAGCACTGTCGAACAGGATATCCTCACCGAATATCTGGCGCACGGCAACCTGGTACGAGCGGAGCGTGCACGTGCAACATTGGCTGGTGAAGTGCCGGATTTTGCACCGTTGCTGCAGGCGTGGGGAGGTGTGACCGTCGTTTACCGCCGGGCGATGAACGAATCGCCTGCTTACCTGCGCAATCACGAGGAAATCGAGAAAGCCTTGCAGGAAGGCATCTTTTACGCGGAAGGACTGGATCCTGTGGAAGCCATACTGGATGCCACAGACCACGTTACCGGCATGCTGTTTCAGCACATGGTCAAGGACGCCACAGGCAGCTGGTCCCACAGTGAAGAACAAATCACCCTTCCCGCACGCTCGGTGTTCATCGCCGCTGGCAGCAGCCCCAACACAGTTTACAATCGGGAACACCCTGGCGTGTTCGAGATGGACGACAAATATTTTGCGACATACCAACAGGACGCTAACGCAACGAGCTTGCGCAGAACGGCCGCCCAGGGCAACTGCAAAAGCGAGGATATCGGGTTCCTGACTTCCTATCAGAAGGATCATCTGCGCATCAGCATCTACGGCGACAATCACCCGCAGTTTCAGGGCAGCGTAGTCAAGGCCATGGCTTCCGGGAAACGTGGCGCGCGTGAAATTGTAACGCTGTTCCAGGAACGCTTAGGCGCATCAGCCAATGCAACAGGAGCAGCAAATGCTGCCTGGCAAGATTTCGCGGCCAATCTGGATTTATGGCTACGCCCGGTGGTAAGCCACGTAGAACACCTGAGCGGCAACGTAACCAGCATCACCGTGCGGGCTCCTCAGGCCGCACAGAATTGGCAGCCTGGACAGATCTACCGGCTGCAAAATTTCCATGCCGACGCCGATCGGCTGCACGGGACAGTGCTGCAAATGGAAGGCATGGCCATAGACGGCATCGACGTAAATAAACACACCGGGGAGATCAAACTGCTGGTTAACAAAGTCGGCGCCTCAAGTCGTATCGCCAGTCAGCTGGCACCGGGACAGCCTGTGATACTGATGGGCCCAACCGGAACCGGCCTGCCCATGCCAGACAATCAGACGATCACTGTGATAGGCGGCCATTCGGCAGTAACCAGCACGATAGACGGCAGTACCGCCTGGCGCGCAGCAGGAAACCGCATCATCTTTATCGGGCATTTTCGCAATGCACAACAAGCCCAGGCGGTGCAAGCAGCCATGGAGATACTATCCGATCAGGCCATATGGATACTCGATGAAGGCACCCCGCTGCATTGTCAGCGCGCCCAGGACAGCTGCTTTATGCTGGGTGTAGATGCCTTTATCAGCGCCTGTCTGGAAATTCAAGGAGCTCACTCTGACTGGCTTCCACTCACCGATACGCTGCTGATATCCGACCATCCTGCTGCGATGGAACGCATTTCCAGCGCTTTGCGTACTGTCTTCCGCCATCTGCTGAAACCGCAGCTCAAGGCGCTGGTGGCAGTGAATAGCCCGATGCAGTGCATGATGAAAGAAGTCTGCGCGCAGTGCCTGTGTCAGCATCGGGACCCTGAGACAAAATTACCGACAGGCGTGGTGTTTTCGTGTTTCAATCAGCACCAGCCGCTATTTGCGGTAGATTTCAACAATCTCAAGGCCCGCCAGGGTCAAAACAGCGTGCAGGAAAAAGTGAGCAATCTGTGGTTAACTTATCTGCTGGAAGACCAGGCACTCGATTCAAGCAGGAAATCTTGCGACATGCTTACTGCACACACCATCGTGCGGGCACTGGACAAGGAGAACAGCTGTGCCAAATGATTTTGCTCCTGCAGAAATACGGCAACTCCCGGCTTCCGGCGCATTGGAGATCAAATGGAACGACGGGCTGGTTAGCCACTTGAAAGATGCGGAACTGCGGCGTGCCTGTCGCTGCACGACTTGCCGGCAGCTGACTGACAAGATGCTCCCTATCCCCTGTCCTGAAGCCATCAGCATCCTCTCGATTGTGCCTGTAGGATCTTACGCCATACAGATTAGCTTTAACGATGGACATGACCGGGGGATTTTTCCATGGGAATATTTGAGACAACTAGGAGGCGGGAAGTAATGTTGCCTGTACGTGATTCAGCGCTCGCACCGCGACACATTATCTCTTCCAGGTGACCGCATGAGCCTCGCGCCGTTGCGCTGCGTTGCGTAAAAACCGCTGCCGCAGTTCATCATCGGCTTCGCTCCATTGCAGAATTTCCGCAAGGGAACGGAAGCATCCCAAACAGACATCGTCCTCGTTGAGACAGCAATTGCGCACACAAGGCGAGGCTACGCGGCTGGATTCCTGCTTCATGGCATTACTTGATTACCGGCCTGCGGCAATTACAGCCCCAATTCCTGCCACATCGCATCGATGCGCTGTTTCACTGCATCGCTCATGACGATAGGCGTGCCCCATTCACGGGTGGTCTCGCCCGGCCATTTATTAGTCGCGTCCATGCCCATCTTGCCACCCAGGCCGGATACCGGACTGGCGAAATCAAGGTAGTCGATCGGCATATTTTCCACCAGCAAGGTGTCGCGCACCGGGTCCATGCGCGTGGTGATCGCCCAGATCACTTCCTTCCAGTCGCGAATGTTGACGTCGTCGTCCACCACCACGATGAATTTGGTGTACATGAACTGGCGCAGGAAACTCCAGATACCGAACATCACGCGCTTGGCGTGGCCGGGGTAGGATTTCTTGATACTGACCACTGCCAGCCGGTACGAGCAGCCTTCCGGCGGCAGATAGAAATCGACGATTTCGGTGAACTGCTTTTGCAGCAGCGGCACGAACACCTCGTTCAGCGCTACGCCAAGTACAGCCGGCTCATCCGGCGGCTTGCCGGTATAGGTGCTGTGATAGATCGGATCGCGGCGCATGGTGATGCGCTCGATGGTGAACACCGGAAAACTGTCAACTTCGTTGTAGTAACCGGTATGGTCACCAAACGGCCCTTCCGGCGCCATTTCGCCGGGGTGGATCACGCCCTCGAGCACGATTTCGGCACTGGCCGGCACTTGCAGATCGCTGCCCAGACATTTCACCACTTCGGTCTTGGCACCGCGCAACAGCCCGGCGAACTGGTATTCAGACAGCGAATCGGGTATCGGCGTCACCGCACCCAGTATCGTCGCCGGATCGGCGCCCAGCGCAACAGCCACCGGATAAGGTTGACCGGGGTTCTGCTGCTGGAATTCGCGGAAATCCAGCGCGCCGCCGCGATGTGCGAGCCAGCGCATGATGACCTTGTTCGGCGCGATGACCTGCTGGCGGTAAATGCCCAGATTCTGGCGTTTCTTGTGCGGCCCGCGTGTCACCACCAGACCCCAGGTGATCAGCGGCCCGGCATCACCCGGCCAGCAAGTCTGGATTGGCAGACGTCCCAGATTGACGTCCTTGCCTTCCCATACGATATCCTGGCATGGCGCATGACTGACTTCTTTCGGTGCCATGTTCAACACCTGCTTGAACACCGGCAGCTTGTCCCAGGCGTCTTTCAGGCCTTTGGGCGGCTCCGGCTCTTTCAGGAACGCCAGCAGCCTGCCGACTTCACGCAGCGCTTCGACGTTGTCCTCGCCCATCCCCAGCGCCACGCGACGCGGCGTGCCGAACAGGTTAGCCAGTACCGGCATGGTGTGGCCGACCGGATTCTCGAACAGCAGCGCGGGGCCTCCGGCCTTCAATACCCGGTCGCAGATTTCCGTCATTTCCAGCACCGGATCGACCGGAGTCTTGATGCGTTTCAGTTCACCGATTTTTTCCAGTTGCTCGATAAAATCGCGCAGGTCCTTATACTTCAATCCGTTTTCCTTATTTTTGTCAGCATTGCGGTCGTCGAGGTCGCATGCTGGAACGGGATGGAATATACCTTGCCGCCCCAGCCCAGCACGTCGTCGCTGCCGACCATCGCGCTAACCGCCCAATCGCCGCCCTTGACCAGAATATCCGGGTGTATCGAGCGGATCAGATTCAGCGGCGTATCCTCGTCGAATGCCACTACCATGTCCACAGCCGCCAGCGCGGCCAGCACCGCCATGCGATTTTCCAACGGGTTGATCGGCCTGTCCCCGCCTTTGCCCTGGCGCCGCACCGAAGCATCGGAATTCACGCCGACCACCAGCGCCGCGCCCAGCGCCCGCGCTTGCGCAAGGTAAGTCGCATGGCCGCGATGCAGGATGTCGAAACAGCCGTTGGTGAATACCAGCGGCCGCGACAACTCGACCAGCCGCGCATGCAGCGTGGCTGGCATGACCACTTTGGCCTCGAACTCCGGCGGAGTATATTCAGACATCAGGGCCTTCAGTTAGTTAGCGTTAGGCACCAGCTCGACGTATTCGAACATCTTCACGACCTTCTTTACACCGGCAGTAGTGCTGGCGATCTCGGCAGCGTCATTGCCTTCCTGCCGGGTGACCAGCCCCAGTAAATACACCACGCCATTCTCCGTCACCACTTTGACCGCGGTAATCGGGAAACGCTTGGCATCGATGAACCGGGTTTTCACTTTCGTCGTGATATAGGCATCGTTGGTACGTGCCGACAGCAGCGCCGGCGGCGCAACCATCAGTTCATTGGTCACGCCTTTGACATTGCCGACGGTTTTGGCGATGTCGGTGATCTTCTGCTTGGTCACATCATCCGGCACTTCACCGGTCAGCAGCACGGCGCGGTTGTAACTGGTGACATTGACGTGCACGTAATCGGACGGGAACGCACCGCCTATCCGGTTGGCGGTACGCAATTCGATTTCCTGATCCTCGATATAGGCGCCGGAAGTACGCCGGTCATTTGCCATCAACGCCCCGGCACCGGCACCTGTCGCCACCAGCGGCACGCAACCCTGCAACTGCAACAACGCCATACCCAAAGCGGCTATCACTACTGTTTTACGCATCATCATTCAACTCCTAAAATTATTCTGTCTATACCATCACATAAACAATGTATGGTGAGTAAATGCACTTCCTGTATCCGCGCCGTACTCATCGACGGCACGCAGATATGCACATCTTCGTCGTTGAGCAATTCGCCGATCAGACCGCCGCCGTCACCTGTCAACGCCACTACCCGCATATCGCGGCCATGCGCTGCCGCTACCGCTTCGACAACATTACGCGAATTGCCGCTGGTAGAAATCGCCAGCAATACGTCCCCGGCGTGTCCCAATGCGGTGACTTGCTTGGAAAAAACCACACTGTAGTCGTAGTCGTTGGCAATCGAAGTCAAAATCGAGCTGTCCGTAGTCAGTGCGATCGCCGCCAACCCCGGGCGCTCCATCTCGAAACGGTTGATGAGTTCCGACGCGAAATGCTGCGCATCAGCAGCTGAACCGCCGTTGCCGCAAGTAAGTATCTTGCCGTCGGCCAGCAGGCTCTGACTCATTAATTCCACTGCAGCAGCGATTGCCGGCGCCAGTCTGGTTGCTGCATCCAATTTTAGACGCGCACTGTCATTGAATAGTTCGGTAATGTGAGGGGTTAAATCCATAGCCGCCGATCCTTGATTAGACAAGACGTCAATTATGCCATAAGGCAATAGCTCTAGGCGCCGAAAGCATCCCGTATCCATTGTACGCTCTGGCCTTGCATCAGCACCGCATCGAAACGGCAGGGCGGCATTTTGCCTAATTTCGCCAGATAGAGCTGCGCCGTCGCCACCAGTTTTTGCTGCTTGCGGCTATCGATGCTGGCAGCAGCGCCGCCAAACTGCCGGCTCGCGCGCTGGCGCACTTCGACGAATACCAGCGTCTGCCCGTCGCGCATGATCAGATCGATCTCGCCCAGACGGCAGCGAAAATTGCGCTCGACCAGCGTCAGGCCCTGCCTTGCAAGATAATCCGCCGCCATCTGTTCTGCTGCCGCACCACGAGAAACCATCCTATATTCCTATGCTAAAATGAAACCATGCATACGCCACCCGGTTCATTATATGTCGTCGCCACGCCCATCGGGAATTTAGGCGATATCACCCAGCGCGCGCTGGAGGTGTTGAAATCGGTGGATCTGGTGGCTGCGGAAGACACCCGGCACAGTGGACAACTGCTTTCCCGCCTCGGCATCGCCGCCAAATTCGTCGCGCTGCACGAACACAACGAACTGCAAGCCTCGCCCCGCCTCATCGCCGACCTGCAATCCGGCAAAAATGTCGCCATCATCACCGACGCCGGCACGCCGGCGATCAGCGACCCCGGCACCTTGCTGGTCGCTGCGGCGCACGAAGCCGGCATCCGTGTCGTGCCCGTACCCGGCGCCAGCGCGGTGATCTGCGCGTTATCGGCGGCAGGTATCGTCGCACCGCACTGGCTGTTTTACGGTTTTCTTCCGGCCAAGGCCAGCCATCGCCGCACCGCACTGCAAACCCTGGCGGCGCTGCCCTACGCGCTGATTTTCTATGAAGCGCCGCACCGCATTACCGAATGCGTCGAAGACCTGGCTGCGGTCCTCGGCGGCGAGCGCCGCATCACCTTCGCCCGCGAACTCACCAAGCTATTCGAGGCCATTCACAACCTGCCGCTGGCCAAGGCCGGCGCCTGGCTGGCGGCCGACCCCAACCGGCAAAAAGGCGAATTCGTGCTCATCGTCGAAGGCGCCAGCGTCGCGGCAAGTGATGAAGACCAGCGCCAGCTGCGCGACACCCTGACGATACTGCTGGAAGAACTGCCGCTGAAACAGGCCGCGCATATCGCCGCCCGGCTCACCGGCATCAAGAAAAACACCTGCTACAAGCTCGCGCTGGACATGCGCGACGACACCGCTGCAAAGGACGTCTCATGACCCAACTCACCCTCAGCCGCCCGGACGACTGGCATTTGCACTTGCGCGACGGCGAAATTCTGCAAGCCATCCTGCCTGACACCGCTCAGCGTTTCGCTCGCGCCATCGTCATGCCCAACCTCAGACCGCCGATACGCACGACCGGCGATGCCCGCGCCTACTACGAACGTATCCTCGCCGCGCTGCCTGCAGGCATGCAGTTCGAGCCATTGATGACGCTGTATCTGACCAATAACACCGACCCGGCAGAAATCGCCCGCGCCAAGGCCAGCGGCATCGTGCATGCGGTGAAATACTATCCGGCCGGCGCCACCACCAATTCCGACATGGGCCTGACCGCGCTCACCAACGGCTACGCCGTCATCGCCGAGATGGAAAAACATGGCATGCCGCTGCTGATCCACGGTGAAGTCACCGACCCCGGCGTCGATATCTTCGACCGCGAAGCGGTTTTCATCGAGCGCCATCTGATCCCGCTCACCCGCGCCTTTCCCGCGCTGAAAATCGTGCTCGAACACATCACCACCGCACAGGGCGCGGCCTTTGTCAGCGCAGCACCGGCCAACATCGCCGCCACCATCACCGCGCATCACCTGCTGTACAACCGCAACGCCATGTTCCAGGGCGGCATCCGCCCGCATTATTACTGCCTGCCCATCCTCAAACGCGAACAGCACAGGCTGGCGCTGGTACAGGCCGCCACCAGCGGCAACCCCAAATTCTTCCTCGGCACGGACAGCGCACCTCATGCCCGCAGCGCCAAGGAAGCCACCTGCGGCTGTGCCGGCATCTATACCGCACATGCCGCCATCGAACTTTACGCCGAGGCATTTGAAGCCGCCGGCGCGCTCGACAAACTGGAAGGTTTTGCCAGCCATTTCGGCGCTGATTTCTACGGTCTGTCACGCAATACCGGAAGCATTACCCTGGCAAAGGAAAGCTGGATTGCACCGGCACATATCAGCATCGGCAACGAGCAGCTGATTCCGCTCAGGGCGCATGAAGCCATAGCCTGGCGCTTAGCCTACCCATAGCCTGGCCAACGCAAGGAGTGCCGTCATAGAAGCCGCCGTTCTGCAAGACCACATACTGAATCAGCAGTTCGTCACTGCGCCGCTGAAACCGCGGCCGCCCGACTGCCACAAAGGCATGTTCGGCAGCATCGGCATCCTCGGCGGCGCTGCCAGTATGATCGGCGCGGCGCTGCTCGCCGGACGCGCGGCACTGAAATGCGGCGCAGGCCGGGTTTATGTCGCGCTGCTGGCGGACGATGCACCCAGCGTCGACCTGCAGCAACCCGAACTCATGCTGCGCACGCCGGCGCAAATGTTCGAACTGGCCAATCTGTCCGCAGTGGTCGTCGGCCCGGGCCTGGGACATGCCAATGACGCCATGCGCTGGCTGCAGCACGCGCTGGCAAGCGACCTGCCGCTGATACTCGATGCCGATGCGCTGAACCTGCTCGCCATTCACCACGAACTGCGCCAGCAATTACGCCATCGCCCCGCACCCAGCATCCTCACGCCGCATCCGGGCGAAGCTGCCAGGCTCATGGGATACGGCG
This sequence comes from Sulfuriferula sp. AH1, assembly GCF_002162035.1. Taxonomy (NCBI): domain Bacteria; kingdom Pseudomonadati; phylum Pseudomonadota; class Betaproteobacteria; order Nitrosomonadales; family Sulfuricellaceae; genus Sulfuriferula; species Sulfuriferula sp. AH1. Next base: position 273,728 of record NZ_CP021138.1, on the reverse strand, counting down.
TCGATGCGATACAGCATGACAGGATGGACGCGGCGCAAATGATGGCCGAGCGTTTCCGCAGCATTATCGTGCTCAAAGGCGCCGGCACCGTCTGTGCGTTACCGGACAGGCGCTGGTTCATCAACCCCACCGGCAACTCCGGCTTAAGCAGCGCCGGGACGGGGGATGTCCTGTCAGGCACGATAGCCGCGTTTATCGCCCAGCAACTAAGTCCGCAACAGGCCACGCTACTGGCGGTCTATCTGCATGGCGCAGCCGCTGATGACCTGGTGCAGCGAGGGATAGGGCCGATCGGACTGACTGCCTCGGAGGTAATTGATGCGGCGCGGCAGATATTGAATAGTTGGATTTACTGAGTTACAAACTCAGCGGCACTATATAGCATACAAATAATTTGCTGAAATCTGAGCCCCCCAATTTACCCGATTTATTTCCTGTATACCGCCCCCGCATCTCACCCATTGTCGCCAATTTGTAACGCAGTTTTCATCGTCGCGTCACCTTGATTGATTACTGTAACGTTTCAGACATCAAATCAATGGAGCACGACATGCTTGAACAACACGCCTTAGCCCAGCCGCGTGCACGCAATACCCTGGCAGTCACGCTGGCTCACGATAATAGCGAAGTGCGGGAAGCGCAGCGCTTGCGCTATAAAGTATTCGCCGAGGAAATGGGCGCGCAACTGATATCCGCCGCCAGCGGCCTGGATCAGGACGAATTTGACGCGGTGTGCGATCACCTCATCGTACGCGATACTGGCACTGGCGAGGTAGTGGGTACTTACCGCATCCTGCCGCCGGAGCGCGCCGCGCAAATCGGAGGCTATTATTCCGAACAGGAATTCGACCTCACCCGCCTTACCCATCTGCGCCCGGGCATGGTAGAGATCGGCCGCTCCTGCGTGCACCCCGATTATCGCGGCGGCGCGGTAATCACCTTGCTGTGGTCGGGGCTGGCGGATTACTTGCGCCAGCGCGATTACGATTATCTGATCGGCTGCGCCAGCGTCAGCATGAGCGATGGCGGCCATACGGCTGCCAGCCTGTACAGGAAACTGGCAGGCGAAGTATTGAGTCCGGTCGAATGGCGCGTGTTCCCGCGTACGCCGTTACCGCTGGAGCGTCTGCAACACGACCTGAAAGTAATGACCCCGTCGCTGATCAAGGGCTATTTGCGAGTAGGCGCTTACATCTGCGGCGAGCCGGCCTGGGATGCGGAATTCAACTGCGCCGATTTCATGATGCTGCTGTCGGTCAAGCAGATGAATGAACACTATGCGCGCCATTTCATGAACAAGGCATAAATGACAGGTTCACGAAACACGCGAAAGGCACGAAAAAATCACTTCCATTATCGAAAAAATGCATTTAATTTTGGTTCTGGCTATTTTCGTGTTTTTCGTGCTTTTCGTGGACCAAGAATAACGCTCACCAACCACCAACCTCATGCACGATATTGCCGCATCCGCACCGCAATCCGGTAAAATCCGGTACATGCTATTTACCCGTTATTTTACCGCCTGTTGCGTGCGCCCGTTGCGTGCGCTGGCTTTTCTCACAATCGTAATCGGCGGACTCGCCACACTGGCATTCGTGTTCCCCTGGCTGGGACAAAGGCAGCGCGGCAGCATCACTCAACGCTGGTCGAAGCTGATGTTGCGCACTTTGGGCATACGCCTGCATGTCACTGGTACACCGCCGACCGGTGCGGCCTTGATAGTGGCCAATCATGTGTCGTGGGCGGATCCGTTTTTGCTGATCGCGTGCTATCCGGTGCATTTTGTCGCCAAGGCCGAGATCCGGCGCTGGCCGGTATTCGGCTGGCTGGCTGCACAGGCCGGGACGATCTTCATCAAGCGCGAGCGCCAGCGCGATCTGGCTGACGTCGCTCAGGCATTCGTGTCGCATCTTACTGACGGCAGTGCGGTGGGCATGTTTCCGGAATCGACCACCAGCGACGGCACAAGATTATTGCCGTTCAAACCTGGCCTGTTCCAGGTGGCCGTAAGCACGGCGGCTGATTGCTATCCGGTTGCCCTGAGTTACGACCATCGCGCCGCGATCTGGGTAGACGACATGGGTTTTCTGTCTTCGATCTGGCATGTGATGATACAGCCACGCATCACCGCCAGCGTCAACTTCTGCCCGGCTATTCCCTATCAGGGCCAGCATCGCCGCGACCTTGCCATCGCCAGCGAAGCCGCTATTGCCAATGCATTGTGCCTGCCAGCCCCGCGCATTCCACCTGAATTACCTGGCGATCTTCAAGACGCAGCGCAGTAAGCTGCCCACCCCACAGACAGCCGGTATCCAGCGCGATACTGTCGCTTTCGACATGCAAACCCAGCGCCGACCAGTGCCCGAATACGATAGGTGAGCCAGCGCTTTGCCGATTCGGCACATGGAACCAGGGCAAGCATCCCGCTGGCGGATGCGCCGGATCACCCTTGGCTTTGAATTCCATCTCGCCTTCCGGGGTACAAAAACGCAGCCGGGTCATCGCATTGGTAACCACCCGCAGCCGCTCGACACCTTGCAGATCGTCATGCCAGCTGGCGGGCTTGTTGCCATACATCTCGCGCAGGAAATCCCGGTAATCCGGGCCACGCAAGACGGCTTCCACCTCGGCCGCCAATGCCAGCGCCTTGGCCGGCGACCATTGCGGCAATAGGCCTGCATGCACCAGCAAATAACCCGCAGCGCTGGTCGCCAGAGGCAGGTGGCGCAGCCAGCTCAGCAGCTCTTCCCGATCCGGTGCGGTGAGTATGCCTTGCAGCGTGTCGCCTATATGCGGCGTCGCGTAACCTTCCGACACCGCCAGCAAATGCAGGTCGTGATTGCCCAGAATCGCATTAATGTCATGCGTGCGCGCCCAACGCAACACCGCCAACGAATCCGCACCGCGATTCACCAGATCGCCCAGCAGATAGATCCGGTCCACCGCCGGATCATACGCAATATGCGCCAGCAGTTTTTGCAATGCGTCGAAACATCCCTGTAAATCTCCGATGGCGTAAGTGCTCATGTTAAAATATCCATCCAAATTAGCTGTCGTCTATTTATGCTGTCTCATCTTAACGCCCCGCAACGCGAAGCTGTCAAATATCTCGATGGCCCTCTTCTGGTTCTGGCGGGTGCAGGTTCGGGCAAAACGCGCGTCATTACCCAAAAGATCACCTACCTCATCGAGGAATGCGGCTACGCGCCCAACCATATCGCCGCGATCACCTTTACCAACAAGGCCGCACGCGAAATGCAGGAGCGGGTCAGCAAGCTGATGCAGGACAAACCGGCCAAGGGCCTGACTGTCTGTACATTTCACGCGCTCGGCGTACAGATTATGCGCCAGGAAGCGCATCGTTTAGCTTACAAACCGCAATTTTCCATCCTCGATTCTGCCGATGCCATGCAGATTGTCAACGAGATATTGAAATCCACTGACAAACAGGAGATCCGCCGCGTACAGTGGCGCATCTCGGCATGGAAAAACGCACTGGTGTCGCCCGATGCCGCCATCAGTACGGCCGAAACCGATATCGACGCCACTTATGCCAAGATCTACCAGCGCTATCAGGACACGCTCAAAGCCTATCAGGCGCTGGACTTCGACGACCTCATCCGCCTGCCCGCCGAGCTGTTCGCCTCTGACGCCGAGATGCTGGAAAAATGGCGCAAGAAGCTGCGCTACCTGCTCATCGACGAATATCAGGATACCAATGCCTGCCAGTACCAGATCGTTAAACAACTGTGCGGCGTGTCCGGCGCGTTTACTGCGGTAGGTGACGATGATCAGGCCATTTACGGCTGGCGCGGTGCCGATGTCAAGAATCTACACCAGTTACATGACGATTATCCGCGTCTCAAAGTCATCCAGCTGACACAGAATTATCGCTCCACCGTACGCATACTGCGCGCGGCCAACAGCGTCATCGCCAACAACACCCGCCTCTACGACAAGCAATTATGGAGCGAGCACGGCAACGGCGACCCGCTACAGGTGCTCGCGGCGAAAGACGAAAACGAGGAAGCGCAGAACGTGGTAATGCGCCTGCTCGCGCACAAATTCGAGCACCGCACGCGCTACGGCGACTACGCCATTCTTTATCGCGGCAATCATCAGGCGCGTGTATTCGAGCAGATGCTGCGCAACGAAAAAGCGCCATACGTAATGTCGGGCGGGCAATCGTTCTTCGACAAGGCCGAGATCAAGGACCTGATCGCCTACATGCGCCTGCTCACCAACAGCGACGACGACCCGGCTTTCATCCGCGCCGCCACCACGCCCAAACGCGGCATCGGCCCGACCACGCTGGAAAAGCTCGGCGAATACGCCGGCCAGCGCAAGATCAGTCTGTTCGAGGCCGCCTTCGAAGCCGGCTTCCAGACCCGCGTCAGCGAACGCCAACTCGAACCGCTGCTGACGTTCTGCCAATACATCAACGCACTGGAAGCCAGGGTACGCAACACCCCGGTCAGCGAAATCATGGCGGATCTGCTCAAAGCCATCGATTACGAGGTGTATATCTTCGACAATGACGAAACCCGTGCGGCACAGACCAAATGGACCAACGTGCAGGAATTTGTCGGCTGGCTGAGCAAGAAAGGCGAGGCTGACGACAAGAACCTGATCGAGCTGACGCAAACCATCGCGCTGATCACGCTGCTGGAAAATCGCAGCGAGGACGAAATAGACGCCGTGCGCCTGTCCACCATCCATGCCGCGAAAGGGCTGGAATTCGGCCATGTATTTCTGGTGGGCGCAGAAGAGGATATTTTACCGCACCGCGAATCAGTAGAGAACGGCACGCTGGAAGAAGAACGCCGCCTGATGTACGTCGCCATCACTCGCGCACAGCGCTCGCTCACCATCAGCTACTGCAAACGCCGCAAACGCGCCGGCGAACTGCAAAGCTGCGAACCCTCGCGCTTTATTGCCGAAATTTCCAATGAGGATATCCGCCTGTCCGGGCAGGATGCCGACCCGGCAGAACAGCGCCAGCAGGGCAATGCCCGACTGGCCAACATCAAGGCGATGCTGACGCAAAAATAATCCGGCTGGGGAATTACGGAAGCGCCTTGACCTTGACCAGGGCAGTCTTATGCTGACCTGCCACGACCAGATATTTGTCGCGGCGCTCGAGGGCGTGCTGCGCCTCAGCCGCGCGGGCAGCAATGAGTGCCGCCAGATGCACCGAGGCATTCAAATCGATCGCCTGCTGGGCAGCGGCTTCGGCTTGCGGATAACGCTGTTCCAGATATTCGGTAATCGCCTTCATCAACACGGCCTGTTCATGCTGCTGGCGCTGCTGCAAACGAAATTCGCGCACCTGCTGGGGCAAACTGAGCGTAGCATTGGCCACACGGACAAAGATATCGGCGATGACGAGCAAGCCCAGCAATATCACCAGCAGCAAGGTCAGCGATAATTCGATGCGATACGGCGGATAAACCAGCACGGCATAGCCGGGGTCGAATTTGCCAGCTAGCGTGAAGCCCACCGCCAGCGTGAAGATCAGCAATATCCAGATCAGCACGCGCATTAATGCACCCGTCCCAGACGACTGCTTTTTTGCAATGCCGTGATGCTCTCTGTCAGCGTCGGTAACTGGATGCTGATCGAACTATTGATCAGCCTGTTGGTTTGCTTGACGGCATTTGCGGTACGGCTATCGCGCACATTGAAATAACGGGTCAGCCAGGTTTTGGCAGCTTCCAGATCCATCTTGTAACTGGTCTCATCGTGCGCCAGCAATGCGATTCTGGCGGTCAGCAAACGCAATTTCAGATTCTGCCGCAGGAAATAACTTTGCTCCGGCGCAAGCAATGCCGCATCCGGGGTATCAAGGCGACGGACTTGCACCAGCCCTTTGAGATCTTGCCACATTTCCTGACTGAAACGACCGGCCGCATCGACTGGCGCCAGCTTGGGCAGGCCCGGCGCTTTGACCGGAATCTCATGATCGCTGGATAACGGCAACTGGTCGACCTGAGCGATCAGGTTGTCCAGATTCAGCGTGATACCGACCGTATCCACCTGCGGCAGACTTTGCAGGCGCTGGATGTCATTATTCAGCGCACGGCGCAAACCGGTGAACTGCGGCTTGTTAAGCGACTGCAGGCGCGCGTCCGCATTTTGCAAGGCGATAATCGCGGCCTTGACGTTACCGGCAAGCTGCAGCTGCTGGTTGGCCGTCAATATCACCTGCTCGATATCGGCCAGAGTCCAGTCGTCCCGGCTTTTGGACATATCGCGATAGAGCGCTTCCAGCGCCATCTGCTGATTTTGCGAATCGGCAAGCCTGGCCTGTATCTCACCCAGCCGTAACGCCATATCCCGACTATTGTCGGCGGTCTGCCGGCTGAGCACGCGGCTTTCCTGCGCGACATCGCTGGCGCGAGTCAGGCGCTGACTAAGCTCCTGGCGCATCGCATTGAACTCATTACGCGTCTGCCACCACTGCCAGCCGGCAAAGCCGAATGCCAGCAGCGCGAAAATCAGCGCCGGATTCAGATAATCGCCGAGTCTGTCGAGCAGATCCGGCTTGTCGTCGAGTTCATTCATGCTGTTCCGCAAACCACTCAGTCATACCGGCAATCAGGCCTTCATCGCCGGGTTCGGTCAGAATACCGTGTTCCAGCCCCAGTTCCTGCGCAACTCCGAGTATGCGCTCATGCGGCACGAACACCGGCGTGGATTTGAGCCATTGCCGCCCGAGCTTGCCCAGCATGTCATACAGATTGCGCAAGCCTTCGGAGCTGGTGATGGTCACCGCATTGATTTCGTTACGCGACCATTGGCGCAGCAGATTGCCTGCGTTCACGTCGGGGCGGCTGCGCCGGTAACATTCGGCGTATTCGATCTTTGCGCCGCGCGCAGTGAGCGTGTCGCCCAGTATCTCGCGGCCGCCGTCGCCGCGGAAGATCACGATATGCTTGCCGGCCACATCCTGCAATTCAGGCATTTCCAGCAGATTCTCGCTATCGAAACGCGCAGTCGGCGCGACGATCTTCTCGATACCGAAATGCTTGAGTTCGCGGCTGCTGCCGCGGCCGATAGCGGCAATCTGCAGATGCGCAGGCAGTTCGCGCCGCGACTTGATCAGGTTCATCGCCTTGTTGACGGCATTGGGGCTGATGAAGATCGCCATGTCCACTTCGTCCAGCCGGTCGATCAGGTCGTACAACGGCGCCAGATCGGCCGTATCCAGAATCTCCAGTACCGGGAACATCACCGGCTTGCCATTCGCGGCAATGATGCGTTCCGCCAGTTCGACCGCCTGATGCGCCGGACGCGTGACCAGAATGCCTTTGCCGTCTAATCCGCCGCTCATAATGCCAGCTCCGCCAGTATCCTGCCTGCACCTTGCGCAACAAGCTGCTCGGCCAGCGTCGTACCCAGCGCTTCGGCCTGTTCGCGCGCACCGCTGACGCTGCCGCTGATGATGCGGCTACCGTCGATCTCGGCGACAAAACCGCGCAGGCTGATTACATCATTCACGATTTCGGCGTAACCGCCCAGCGGCACCTGGCAGCTGCCACCCAATGCCCGACTCATGCCGCGCTCGGCACGCACGCAGTCGGCAGTGTCCGCATCGTTCAGCGGAGAGAGCAGCGCAATGAGATCGGTACGCGTTGTCAGGCATTCGATGCCCAACGCACCCTGACCCACTGCAGGCAGACTCTGTTCCGGCGGCAGCTCGGTACGGATGCGCGCTGCCAGACCCAGACGTTTCAGGCCGGCTGCAGCCAGAATGATCGCGTCGTACTGGCCTTCGTCAAGCTTGCGCAAACGCGTCTGCACATTACCGCGCAAAGCTTCGATGACCAGATGCGGGAAACGCGCGCGCAACTGGCTTTCGCGGCGCAGGCTGGAAGTGCCGACGCGCGCACCGTGCGGCAACGCCTCCAGGTTGTCGTAATGATTGGACACCAGCGCATCGCGCGGATCCTCGCGCTCGCCGATTGCCGCCAGCGTAAAGCCTTGCGGCAGATTCATCGGCACGTCTTTCATCGAATGCACTGCGATATCGGCGCGCCCTTCCAGCATGGCGGTTTCCAGCTCCTTGACGAACAGGCCCTTGCCACCGATCTTGCTCAGCGACACGTCCAGGATCTGGTCGCCCTGCGTGGTCATGCCCAGTATCTGCACGGTCATTTGTGGATAAAGCTCGCGCAAACGAGCAGATATGTATTCGGCCTGCCACATCGCCAGCGCACTTTCGCGCGACGCAATGACCAATTTGGACGGAAGGGGGAGATTTGGACTATTTAGCAAAATATAACCTGTCGGTAGAATCAGTACTTAGATAGTATTTTAACCTAAAATACGTATTTCACCGCTAAGCATTCAACGCTCTGGAGTAATGATGAAATATATTCGATCAGGTCTATTCGCGTTATGTATCTGGATGTTGTCCGGCCTGGCCGTGGCGAACCCGAATATCGTCAGTTTCGCAAAGAATCTGCATGCCGACGCGCAACTTGCGCGACAAAAAGGCGTGCCGGTACTGATTATTTTCACCAGCCTGGATTGCGGCTATTGCGAACGCGTCATGAAGGATTACCTCATCCCCATGCAGCACAACCCGGATTCCGCCAAGAAAGTACTGATCCGGCGAGTTGAAATCAGCAGCGACAAGCCGCTGATCGGTTTTGACGGCAAACAGATTACCAGCCAGCAGTACGCCGCACTGATGAAAATAAAACTCACACCTACCATCATCGTATTCACCCCTGACGGGATGCCCGCCGGCGACCCGCTGGTCGGGCTAGGTCCGGAAGACTACTACGGGGGCTATCTGGATGCCGCGATTGATGCCGGACTGACGAAGATGCGTCCTGCTGCGCATTGACGATTTCGACATGGTTCAATAAAAGAGCGCCTTGATCACAGGATCGGGGCGCTTTTTTTATGAATTGCGAACGCGGATTTCGGTTTCGCATGATGCAATGAATACAAGTATTCACAAGGAGACCATGAGATGGCCACTTCAATCAGACTTGATCCGGCGACCGAGCAACGACTGGACTATCTGGCCGCACAAACCGGCCGCACCAAAGCCTATTTTCTGCGAGAGCTGATCGCAAATGCTCTTGCTGATCTGGAAGACTACTATTTAGCCAATGCAAAGATGGAACGTATCCGTAAAGGGGAAGAAAAGGTCTACTCTACCAAGCAAGTAAAGAAAGACCTTGGCCTGGACGATTAATTATACCGAGTCAGCCAAGCTGCAGCGGCACAAGCAAATTGACAGCTTTATTCCTACAACGTTACTATCCATTCATAACAATAAAACAGTTTCAATTAACCCACAACCATACCAAATTGATTTCCATGACTAATTTCTCCTTCATCCGCAGCCGTAAGCTAGCCGGACTAATTGTTTATTGCTGCAGTGACCTATTCCAGCATATATCCCCGTTAACTACCAACCAGATCACCCCCGAGGGCGCAGCATGAGTTTATGGGAGGATTTTCTGGATGACGTGTTCGGTCATCCGAACAAGCCGGGCACAGTCATGATCTGCTTCGTGAACCGGTATCTGGAAGGCATGGATGGTATCAAGTACAAGATCAAATATGACAGCCACGAAAAAAGCGGAGTCACCTCTGCAGAAAACTACTGCATTGAACTGATACCAACCAGTTTCAACCCCATTCAGACCTTCGTCTGGTCACGCCAGGCAAAAGCCTATAAAAAACTAGACGACGTTGTAGCCGAACCGAGACGCAAGAAGCTAGTACGCAAGATGCTCAAAACATTTAAGGTACCCGGCAGGACGGACAAGTTGCCTAATACGCAACCTAACAGGCGCCCAGATAAACCCGCGCCTGCACTGCCCCACGGGCCATCACCAACTGACCCACAGGGTATTAAGCCAGATCAAACAAATAATGAAAATGGACAACCACAGGCTAAGCCAAAACGGCCTGTGCCAGAGGAGATTACAGTTGGGAAATTAAGAAAAATCTTCCCTAAAAACCATAAGGGCAACTCGACCGACCAGCACTTGCAAGAGGTCGTTGATGAACTAAACACAGATCTGCCAAAATACAAGCTGGATACCCCCGTTCGTCAAGCACATTTCTTTGGACAGGTGAAGCAGGAGGCGGGAGCATTATTATCTGGTGCAGCTGAGAGCTTGAATTATGACGCAAAGGGATTAAAAGCGACCTTCGGCAGTTATTACAAAAATCATCCCAACGAAGCATTGCAAGATGGAAGGTCGCCCACACGCAAAGCGAATCAGGAAGCAATTGCCAACAAAGTTTACGGGCCACCTGATTCAAAACATCTAGGTAATACAGAACCCGGAGATGGATGGAGATTTCGAGGCCGTGGGATGAAGCAAATAACTGGTCGAGATAACTATGATGCCTTCAGAACCAACCACAAGGAATTATGGGGGATGTCTGTTGACTTCGTCGCCAGCCCTGACAAAGTCAGCGAAATGCCTTATGCCGTGCGCTCAGCGGTAGTGTTCTAGCTTGTCAATCAATGTTGGCAAGCCGCCGATGGCGGCATTAATGACAGCGCTGTTGATGCCGTGACGCACATCGTGAATGCTGGCGAACTGGCCAAGTACAAGAAAAACCCATCCGCGAAAAGCCCGGTTATTAACCGTCGCAATAATACAAAGCTGGCTTATGCTGCATTTACCTGAGACTGAAATATCATCATGAAAAAACTATGGCTCTTTGCCTCATACATCAGCACCTTGTTTATACTCATGCCGCTGAGTGCTCATGCCGAACTTACACTGAATACATTAGTTACTCCAAAAGCAGCTCATGCCGCACTGGAACCCTTATTCGAAAAGATTGTTAGGCCTTATGGGAACAGTCATTCAGCAGCTTTTCCCAACCACGCCCCAAAGGGAACCTTTACCTATTATGAGGGTTCCAATTTTAATTGGACGTTTAATAGCCTCAATTATCTATCCAATATCGCATCTTTTGTTCCCGACGCTACACCGCTTGAAGATTGCAAACCGGATCCTCTTAATCCGCTTGATCACCACTGTGACTGGATACGCGAACGTAATTGGGTATGTCATCTTTTCATGTTCAATTCCGACCTGTCGCTGGTAACAGTTACCCCCCTCAATATCAACCGGCGCAAAGAACAGCTCATTGGCAAACCGTTTTGTCAAAATGTCAAAGCCATGTCCGTTGCCAAAGTAATCCCTGATGCCATGTTAATCACATTAGGCTACAGCGACAGCAATGAACCTGCCGACCCGCGCTACGCCCCACCGGAATTTATTACCACATTCCTGCTTCGTTTTAGCGACCAAAACGGCAAGTTGCAAATCGAACAAGACGACAGCTGCCTAGGCAATCCTAACAACTATAAAACAATTGCTGCTGCCCGCAATGCACTCAAGCAATGCGCCAGCAAGTAATAAAATTATCGGTAACCCTATCTTTTCATTCGGTTTTGCATATTACTTGCAGCCCACAGCATCACCCGCCACAGGCCGCAAGGAGCCGGGAGCGATCACTCCCCAATCAGCTCGAAGTCACTTTTGGTGACGCCGCAATCGGTGCATACCCAGCTCTCCGGGATATCTTCAAAGCGCGTACCCGGCGCGATGCCTTCGTCGGGGATGCCGAGCGCTTCGTCGTAAACAAAATCGCAGATCATGCAGATCCATTTGCGCGTTAATACTTCAGTACAGATATTCATGATGCCTCCTTGTAAGGCGTGAGACTGGCTAGAATGGTGTCGAAAATAGGCGCCAGTTCGCCTGCCAGTTTGTCCAGCCCGGCGTTGCCGTACGGCGCAAACACCTCGGCCGGGCTGCGCATGGCGACACGGGTCTTGCCTTCCGCTTCATACACGTGGATGCGCAACGGGATGTCAATTCCCGCGCGCTTGTCGGCCTGCCACACGCGGATCGCGAAATCGGGGCGGAATACCTCCAGGATCTGGTCGGCAGGAACGATCAGGCCACGCCTGGCGGCATTGGCCTGGCCGTTGATATGCGCGACCAGCCCCATCGGTACGGCCTGTATAGCCTCGCTGAGTTTGGCGACTGTGGTATCTACATCCAGATTAACAATAAACGTGAGCATTACTTTCCCTTCCTGTTCAGGCACTGCAGGTGCAGCTGCCGGTATCGATATCGTGCAATTCCTTGCGCAGGTGTTTGATCGCCGGCGTCACAATCGCAATAAAATAGGCTTCGCGTACCCGGCGCTGGGCGGCATTGCCGACCAGATAACCTTTGGCACCGAGATGCAGCATGGCGGAGTTGGCGGCCTTCAGCGCCAGTTCACTACCGGCCAGACGAATGGCGAGCGTTTCGCGTTCGTGATTGGCTTCGGGCATGGCATCGATCTTATCAGCCAGGCGGTAGCACGCCGTACGCGCCTCAAACAATGCGGTTTCAACATCCTCGGCCTGATCGTCGAGAAACCGGTTCACGTGACCGTGCGTTTTATTGGAACGCTTCATCATGTTCACGCAGGCATCGACCAGGCCCAGCCCCATGCCCATCTGCATCAGGATAAACGCCGCTTTGGTACGTGAACGGAACTGCACGAATTCGCTGGGGTGTGATACCACGGCATCATTGGCGATAAACACATCCTTGAAATGGCAGGCGAAGGTATTGGTGCCTTCCATCGCAATAAAGTGCGCGTTCTGGTTGAGAGTCAATCCGGGATGACTGCCCTTGACCAAGGCAATCATCAAGCCGGGTTCATTTGCGACGTCGATGCCGACATGGAAATAATGATCGATGCCGATATTGGATACCCAGGGCAGCGTGCCGTTCACCTGATACCCGCCTTCAACCCGCTGGGCAGTGAGCCGGTTGTCTTCGATGGCAACGCAGGATTTCATCGCATTGGACTGCCCGGTGCCGCCGAGCGCAGTGCCTTTGGCGATCAGCGGCAGCACGTCGCGGCGGATGGACAGATTGCTGCTGTTCTGCAGATACCAGGCGCAGGCTTGTTGCGCCCACACCAGAAAGCCGGTGGATACGCATTCGCGCGACACATCCTCGATCACCCGGATCGCGTTCTTGAGGCCATAACCGGTACCGCCGGATTGCGGCGCAACCATCGCGCCAAAACCGCCGATCGCGCCCAGCCGGTGCAGGAACTCGCCGGGGTATTCGCCCTTGAGATCGATGTTGACCACATGCGGACACAAATGGGTACGGATCAGCTCGTTGATGCCGGGCAGCGATTCTGCACTTTCGGCTTCCGGCTCTGGTTTTAACATTTCGACTTGCATGATAACTCCTTGTTCAGTGCCAGGCCGCCGCAAGCGGACAGCCGTCCTCAATCAAGCCAAAACGACCGTGACACCGACCGGATTACGCATGGTATTGGCGACAGGCGACCAATGGTTGGCGTGCGCGACCAGATCTTCCAGTTCGCTGCGGCTGGCATTGCCTTCCAGGTGAATCTTGACGCGGATGTCGGTAAAGCCGAGCACTTTGCTGGCGGACAGATCGCCGACGCCCCATACCGCGGTCACGTTGATGTCGCCTTCCAGTTCCAGCTCGATTTTGCTCAGGGTGATGCCGCGCGCTACGGCGTTGGCATGCAGGCCAACCGACAGGCAGGAGCCAAGTGTTGCCAATACGGCTTCGGAAGGGTTGGGCGCGGTATCGTCGCCCAGCAGGTGCGGCGGTTCATCGATGACGTGTGCAGGCAGATTGCGGACGTAGCTCAGATTGCGGAATTTGCCTTCGCATACGGTTTTGGTTTTCAGGGTGACGACATTTTGCGGGTTGGCTTTGCCTTTTTCGGCAAGCGCTTCCAGGCCCACTTTGTCGATCGGAGCTAATACGGTATTCATTTTAAGTACGGCGGCTTCCGGCATGATTTGCTCCTTGTGCAATGACAATAAATGTAAGTGACCAATTGGACACGTTGACACTATTGCAAGCACTATGCCAAGACCATAATAATCATATATCAATATGATTGATATGTATAAATTAGATTAACCCTAGTTTTATTCATAGCTTGCAAACAAACAGATTGTTAACAATTTGTATAACAAGCCATAACTCGCACTCAAACTATCCCTAACCGCTGGATACGGTAATTCAGCTGACGCAAGGTCATGCCCAATTGCTGGGCAGCACGCGATTTATTGCCGTTGCATATCGCCAGGGTCTGGATAATGCCGGCGCGATCGCTGCTTTGTACCGGCTGGTAAGCGCGCAAGCCGCCGGGTAACGGCACCTCAAGTTCGGCAACCGGATAGCCGGCAGAGCCATTCACGCTTTCGCTGGCAATCACCGTTGCCGCCTCGGCCGCACTGATTAATCTGTTCTCCGACAGCAAGGCCAGACGCTCCAGCACATTGCGCAACTGCCGCACATTGCCAGGCCAGCTGTAGGCCGCCAGCTGCTCCAGCGCATCGGGTGCGATATTGACATTGCGCTGATAACTCTGATTGATCTGGTTCAGATAGTAGCGCACCAGATGGCGCACATCCTCGGGCCGTTCCTGCAAGGTAGGCAGCCGCACCGGTATCACGTTGATGCGATAGAACAGGTCGAGACGGAATTTGCCGCGACTGACCAACTGCTGCAAATCCTGATTGGTGGCAGTGACGATGCGCACATTGATCGCGGTCTCGCGGCGCGCACCAACGCGCTGTATGGTATTTTCCTGCAATACCCGCAACAATTTGACCTGCATCGCCAGCGGCATGTCGCCGATTTCATCCAGGAACAGAGTGCCGTTATTCGCCTGCTCGAAGTAACCGGGACGGCTGGTGGTGGCACCGGTAAAAGCGCCCTTTTCGTAACCGAACAGCTCGGACTCGAACAGATTTTCCGGAATCGCGCCGCAATTGACCTTGATGAATGGAAAGTCGCGGCGCGCACTGGAAAGGTGCAGAGCACGCGCAAACAGCTCCTTTCCGGTGCCGGATTCGCCCAATAACAACACGGTCGCATCCGTTTGCGCAACCTGCTCGATCTGCTTGAGCGCACGCCGCAACGGCATCGATTCGCCGACGATGCCAAATGAACCCAGGTTGGACGGGTTCTTGTTCAGCGCCCATTTCAGCTCGCGATTTTCCGATTCCAGCCGGGCAGTGCGCTCCTGGATATAACGGTTGAGCATGATGACCTGCGCAATCAGCGTGGCGGCAATCTTGAGCATTTGCAGATCCCGCGCCAGCGGCCGTGGCCGGTCACGCAAACGGTGCACGCCAAGCACCCCCAGCACCTTGCCGCCCTGCTCGATGGGCATTGCAATATAAGACACGGTTTCATGCGGCAACTGCTCGCGCGCTACGGTGCGAAACAGGAATACGGACTCGCTGTCGATGTCCTGGATTATCACCATCTGTCCGCTTTGCATCGCCCGCCCGGTAATACCCTCTCCCGGCAAAAAATGACCGCGCTTGATCTCCGCCTGCGACAGACCGTACGCATGCGCGATGCGCAACATGCCGCCCTCGGCATCCGGCAACACCACGCGCCCGCGATTCAACCCGAGCAGCTCGGACAGCAAATGCAGAATCTCGCGGATGACATAGTGCTGGTCCGGGCTTTTGCCCATCAGCGCCGAAGCCTCGCGGATTACCAGCAACTCTTCATCCACCAGAATTTCCGGCTCGGTACGGTTGATAACAGCATCCATCAGACATTTCTCCTGAACAAATTGTTTACACAATGTAAGCAAAAATCGGGCGAGCCAATCAGTGAAAAATAATCAATACCTTTGCAAGCCGTATGAAATCAGCAATCAGTCAGCTTGGCACGATTGCTGCTAATTAAACAATACCAACTTGATCGAAGGAAAAATTGTGAACAGCCATGTACTGATAGAGCCCGCACAACTGCAACGCGATATGGCGACCGAGCCTGTTGTGGTGATTGATACCCGCGATCCAGCCGTATATGCCCAGGGGCATATACCTGGTGCAATTAATCTGCGCGAGATATTTACCTACCTCTCCACCAGCGATCATGAAGGCCTGGAAACCATGCAGCACAAATTTGCCGAGGCGTTTGGTGCGGCAGGTTTGTCCGGCAACGAGACCGCTGTCGTATATGAAGACACCATGAATACCGGCTTCGGCCAATCCTGTCGCGGCTATTTCCTGCTCCAGTATCTGGGCTACCCCAAAGCCAAAGTGCTGCACGGCGGCTACCAGGCCTGGATAGGTGCAGGACTGTCCACCACTACCGAGCCCACCATGCCCACACCCGCCCAATTTCCGCTGTCCAGCGAACCAGGCACGGTCATGGTCAACAAAGACCAGATGCTGGCTGCGGTCAACGACCCCGCCATCATCAAGCTGGATGTGCGCGATGTGGATGAGTGGATAGCAACCAGTTCTTCGCCTTACGGACCGGATTTTTGCCCGCGCAAAGGCCGTATCCCCGGCGCCAAATGGCTGGAGTGGTACCGGCTGATGAAACCGGCGGCAGATGGCAGCGTATTCAAGGCACGCGATGAAGTGCTTGCGGAATGCCAGACCGTCGGCATCCAGCCGCATTCCCGGGTTTATATCTACTGCTTCAAGGGTGCGCGCGCTTCCAATACCTTCCTGGCATTAAAAGATGCTGGCATCCACGACGTGAAAATCTACTTCGGTTCATGGAACGAGTGGTCGCGCGATCCGGCCTTGCCTATTGAAGAAGGCTTTCCGCTGGGCTGACGCCACTACCGGCGTTAACCAGATATACGCAACATTAATTAACTCAGGGAGTACACGATGTCCGCTTTTGATGATCCATTTGACCCCAAGGTCAAGCTTGCCAGCCAGGGCTGCAGTTGCGGCCGCCACAGCAGCCAGGCCGAACATCAGCTGGATGAAGACGCCCGCATCGGCCGGGTAGTCGAGACCACGGTGATGCGCGCGCTGTTTCCGCATGATGAAACCCGCCGCAATTTTATCCGCGCCGTCGGCGCCAGCACCGCCTTCGCCGCCATTTCCACCCTGTTCCCGATGTCGGCAGCCAAAGCACTGGCCGCCGACCGCGCGCCGCTGGAGAAACCCGACCTGAAAATCGGCTTCGTTCCCATCACCTGCGCCACGCCTATCATCATGGCTGGCCCCATGGGATTCTATTCGCGCGAAGGCCTCAACGTGTCGTTGCTGAAAACCGCAGGTTGGGCCATCGTGCGCGACAAGGTGATGAACAAGGAATACGATGCTTCGCACATGCTCTCGCCGATGCCGCTCGCTATCAGCCTGGGATTGGGCTCACAGGCGCAACCGGTAGACGTGGCCGCCATCGAGAACATCAACGGCCAAGCCATTACCATGCACGTCAAGCACAAGGACAAGCTGGATCCGAAACAGTGGAAAGGCTTGAAATTCGGCATCCCGTTCGACTACTCCATACACAACTTCCTGTTGCGCTACTTCCTCGCCGAACACGGCATCGACCCGGACAAGGATGTGGAACTGCGCATCATGGCGCCACCCGATATGGTTGCCAACCTGCGCGCCGGCAACATCGACGGCTTCCTCGGACCCGAGCCGTTCAACCAGCGTGCTGTATATGAAGAAGTCGGTTATATCCACACCCTGTCGCGTGATATCTGGGACGGCCACCCCTGCTGCGCGTTCGGCGTATCGGAAGGTTTCGCCAAGAATTATCCAAACACCTTTGCCGCGCTGTTCCGCGCCATTGCCAGCGCTACCGAATACGCACACAAACCGGAGAACCGCAACGACATTATCAAGGCCATCGCCCCTGCCAACTATCTCAACCAGCCGATCCCGGTGCTGGAGCAAGTGATGACCGGACACTTTGCCGACGGCCTGGGCAAAGTGCGCAACGTGCCCGATCGCGTCGATTTCGATCCGTTCCCGTGGCAATCGATGGCTGTATGGATGCTGACCCAACTGAAACGCTGGGGCTACCTGAAAGGCGAGATCAATTACAAGCAAATCGCAGAAGAAGTCTTCCTCGCGACCGATGCGCGTAAACGCCTGAAGGAAATGGGCTTGCCGGCTCCCGCCAGCAACTACAGCAAGCACACCATCATGGGCAAAGAGTTTGACCCGGCCAAGCCCGAGCAATATCTCAAATCCTTCAAGATCAGCAGGGCATGATCATGAGCAAATCCCTGACTTTCCGTGCTTATCTGCTATCCATGCTGATTTTCGGCATGGTGTTGCTGGGCTGGTATCTGGCGACGTTGCCGCAGCAAACCGCGGTAACAACACAGGCCGATGCCGAATATGCGGCACTGATGGGCGGCGGCGCCGTCAAAAAATCAGGAATGCCGACACCGGCTGAAGTGGGGCACACGTTACGGGAAAAGCTTGCCGACCCATTCTACGATCACGGCCCTAACGACAAGGGTATCGGCATCCAGCTCGGTTATTCACTGGCGCGGGTACTGGCCGGATTCAGCCTGGCCGCACTGGTGGCGATACCGCTGGGGTTTCTGGTAGGGATGTCGCCCATTATGCACCGGGCGCTCGACCCGTACATCCAGTTGCTCAAACCTATCTCGCCGTTAGCGTGGATGCCGCTGGCGCTGTACACCATCAAGGACTCTTCGGCTTCGGCGATCTTTGTCATCTTCATTTGCTCATTGTGGCCGATGCTGATTAATACCGCTTACGGGGTGGCCGCAGTCAAGCACGACTGGCTGAACGTCGCCAAGACGCTGGAAGTGAGCCCCTTGCGCAAGGCCTTTCTGGTGGTATTGCCTGCCGCAGCCCCCACCATTCTGACCGGTATGCGCATTTCCATGGGCATCGCCTGGCTGGTGATCGTGGCAGCGGAAATGCTGGTCGGCGGCACCGGTATCGGCTACTTCGTGTGGAATGAATGGAATAACCTGAGCCTCACCAATGTCATCTTCGCCGTGCTCATGATAGGCGTAGTGGGCATGATGCTGGATATGATATTCGGCTGGTTGTCACGCCTGGTGGCATATAACGATTAAGGGGCTGGATATGCAAACTGACTTTTTGAAAGTAGAAGCACTTAGCCGGATTTATCCGGCCAACCGTGGACAGACGGCAGTCCCGGTATTTGAAAACGTCCATTTCAGCATCGCCAAAGGCGAATTTGTCTGCATCATCGGCCATTCCGGCTGCGGCAAATCCACCATCCTCAACGTGCTGGCGGGGCTGGACGAACCCAGCTCCGGCGTGGTGATCATGGATGGTCGCGAAGTATCCGGCCCCAGCCTGGATCGCGGCGTAGTGTTCCAGGGTCACGCGCTGATGCCGTGGCTGACAGTAATGAAAAATATCGAATTTGCCGTCAAGTCGCGCTGGACAGACTGGTCCAAAGAAAAAATCAGCCGCCACTGCCAGCAGTTCATCGATCTGGTGGGGTTGACCGGTGCCGAGCACAAGAAACCGTCGGAGCTGTCCGGGGGCATGAAACAGCGTGTCGGCATCGCCCGCGCGTTCTCGATCCAGCCCAAGATGCTGCTGCTGGACGAGCCGTTCGGCGCACTGGATGCACTGACCCGCGGCGTGATCCAGGACGAACTGCTGAAAATCTGCGGCGCTACCCAGCAGACCGTATTCATGATTACCCATGACGTAGACGAAGCCATCCTGCTCTCCGACAAGATCATCCTGATGACCAACGGCCCGCGAGCACGCATAGCCGAAATCGTCGTCAACACGCTGCCGCGCGACCGCACTCGCAACGACATTCACAAGGATCCGCAGTATTACCGTATCCGCAATCATCTGGTGGATTTCCTGGTCAGCCGTTCGCGCGAACTGGCGGCAGTACAGGATGCAAGCTATGACCCGCGCCATCCGCCGGAAGTCAGACCCGGCGAGGCTGAAGACGATGCAGCGCCGCGCATGCTCAAACAGGCAGCAATTCATCTGGTTTAATTGATTCACCCTAACTAACAAAGGAAGTACCATGAAGCGTACCGATGTAACCGATCTGATACTTGTTGCCAAACTGGCCAAAGGCATGAAATGGGCCGATCTGGCTCAGGCTATCAACTTAAGCAAGGAGTGGACGACCGCCGCCCTGCTCGGGCAAATGACGCTGGATGCAGCACAGGCAACTACCATAGGCAAGCTGCTGGATTTGCCGGCAGAAGCGATTGCGGCCCTGCAAATCGTGCCTTACAAAGGCTCGTTGCCAACCACCGTGCCGACCGACCCGCTGATTTATCGCTTCTACGAACTCATCAGCGTGTACGGCACTTCGATCAAGGAACTGATCCATGAAGAATTCGGCGACGGCATCATGAGCGCAATCGATTTCAGCATGGATATTTCACGCGTGGCCGACCCTAAAGGCGATCGCGTCAAGATCGTATTGAACGGCAAATTCCTGCCATACAAGACTTATTGATGGCCGTTTACAGCTATGCGCGCCCGCGTCCTGAATGGATGCGGAGGCACACTCGCAACAGGCATTCGCCGGAAAATCCTGCCGGATCCAACGGGATACTATTGAAGGCAGAGTCAACACTTGCCCAATCGGCTACGCCCCAAACAGAGCCAATTATATACAAAAGCGTTGGATGACGGTATGTTCGCTATCCAAGACAACCTGCCTGACTGCGATTAGGGCATTGCAGAACCATAATCGATCCCGCTTGTCTCAGGGGCATCTACCTCGGAAAGGTAATACTCATGTACACAGCATTCAGGTTATTCATTGCTTTACTTCTGGCCGGCAACCTTGCCTATGCGGATAACTTGCCGACAGTTCATCAAATCTACCAGACAGCGGAATCCGGCAAACTGGATGATGCGCATCGCATGATAGAACAAGTGTTGCAGGCTCATCCCGAAAGCGCCAAAGCGCATTTCATCAATGCCGAGATACTGGCGAAACAAGGCGCATTGGCGAATGCGAAAAATGAGCTGGATACTGCCGAACGGCTTGCTCCCGGCTTGCCTTTTGCAAAACCGCAATCGGTAGCAAGTCTTAAACAGCGTATTGCAGCCAGTTCTCCGGTTCAGGCGGCAAATAACGGCACTCTGCAATCCGGGCAATCTGTCGGGCAGACCTTCCCGTGGATGATGTTGCTCATCGGTATCGGCGCGGCGATATCCATCGTATGGATATTAAAATCAATCTTTTCACGCAATGCCGGCAATGCTTCATCATCCGGCATGTATGGCGCGGGCCCCGTCCAGAATTATCCTAATGGCGGCATCCCTGCCAATCCGGCAGGATATGGTGGTGCGCCTTATCCGGCACAGACAGGCAGCGGCATTGGCGGCAACATTGTATCCGGGCTGGCAACCGGCGCCGCAGTCGGTGCTGGCATCGTGGCGGGCGAAGCGTTGATGCACCACTTTACGAATGGTTCAAATTCGACGAACAATAACGGGATCATTAATAATCCACCCGTTGAGGACGATAACACCCAGCCGCAATACGACATGGGCGGGTCTGATTTTGGTCTGACCGACAGCTCATCCTGGGACGACGGCAGTTCCGACGATTCGGGCAGCGATGGCTGGTAATATCGGATACAGGCATGGCGCACGAGAATGCCTGCTGATTTTTGATTACATAATAAACAGTTAAGGGAAATACATGTCAGAACACGGTTTCCATGTGCATGGTGCACATGATCATGCAGTAGAACATGAAGCGGAAAGCGGGAGTGGATTAGGTCAATACGTTGCCATATTCACAGCGATTCTGGCATCCATAGGCGCGGTTGTGAGTTATCAGGGGGGCGCTACGCAGAACGAAGCGATGATGTACAAGAACGAAGCCGTGCTTAAAAAAACGCAAGCGTCAGACCAGTGGAATTTCTATCAGGCAAAGAGCAACAAAGGCCATTTAATGGAGCTTGCCGCCGACATGGTGCCTGAAAGCAAGCAGGCGTTTTATAAAAAACAGATAGCGAAATACGAACAGGACAAGGCCGTCATCAAACAGAAGGCTGAAGCCCTGGAGGCCGAATCGGCCAAGGCGAATGCCGACAGCGAGCGGGTGATGCATCCGCATCATCGCCTGGCACAATCCATGACGCTGATCCAGATCGCCATCTCACTCGCTTCGATCACCGTGCTCACGCGCAGGAAATGGCTGTTTTCCCTGGCGGCAGTAGCCGCGGCAGGCGGTGTCAGTTTGTGGATCACAGCATTGCTATGAAAGCGGTGCTTTATGATTGGGATGGGGCAACGTCTGGTTGTTCCATCTCATTAACAATGTACGTTTTGAGCATCTGGACAGCATGATGCTGCTGGGTACCGCATTAGGCAACCACCAGATGTTTCCGATTTACCTGGCGGCATTAAGCCTGATCGCAGTGGTTGCCACCAACAGAATTCCGGTAGCCAATCCCATTCAGTACCGTTCACTCACCAATCTATGGATAAGCGCGATCGCCGTATTCAGTATCGCGTATCTGCTGGATGGCTGGCTGCTCGGCGTGCTTAAACCGTTGCTGGATTTCCCGCGGCCGCCGCTGGCATTACCGGTTGGCACCTTACACATCATCGGCCAGCCGGAATATCATCATAGCCTGCCCAGCGGGCACTCCTCTTTTGCGATGCTGGTCGTGGCCAGCATGTGGCCTGTATTGGGGCGCTGGTCAAAGGTGGCCGGTGCCTTGTTCGTAGTGTGGGTCGGAATGTCGCGTGTCAGCCTGGGCGCGCATTTCCCGGCCGACGTGTTAGCGGGCTGGCTATCCAGCCTGATGATAGTAATAGCAGTGAGATACGCCGTTTCCAGTAAAAACAAGCTGTCCTCAGTGAAAGGCTATACTGTATGAAATCCGATAACCAAGACACAGGAGCTACCATGAATATATTTCTTAAGACCGCAATAGCGATCTCCTCGGCATTCATGCTGATGAGCCACGCCCAGGCTGACGAAACTCCGGCCACTGGGTCAACTGCGCATAGCGAACCTGGCGTCGTTGCCAAAGTGGAGAGAGCCGTCGAGCACGGTGCAAAAGCCGCAGCCACAGGAGTCGAACACGGCGTGCAGGCCGCCGGCAGAGGGCTTGAGCGCAGTGGAAAAGGGCTTAAGCGCGGTGGCGATGCGGCAGGCCGCGGAATCAATCGCGGCGTAGAAGCCACCAAACGTGCAGTCGGCCACGTCACCAACAAAATAGACAAATCATCGGCATCCTCATCCAGCACCGACAAATAACCGCATACTCGCGCGCTACGTCGCACAGACAACTCATTCTTTCACTGAGTGGAAACGCTCCATATATGACTGTCGGCAATGCAGGGCGCTAGCAATAAATGCGCTGGCCGCTACCCTGGCCAGCGCTGATGAGACACAGACGGGATACAAATTGCTAGAAACTGTATGTCGCGAGCCCACCCATTTCCCAATCCGGACTACCATTGGCAAAGCCCTTCACTACATACCCCTGGGCTTTCCACGTATTACTGTACTTATGGGTAAGGTAGGCCGTGAGCTCCCTTTGCTCGGAACCAGTGGCGGATGCCTTCTCACGGAGATCCATAATGAGCCCGGCACTAGTCAGCTCGTTGAGCTTGTAACCGCCTCCCAGTGAGCCATAGAACACGTTATTCAAGGTAATACCAGTCGGGGAACCGAGCACCTTATATCCAGCTGACCCAAATACAGTGAATCGGCCAATGCCCTTGTAGATGTCCACTTGGGCAGCATAATCGTTCTTACCGGTTCCCAGCCCCTTGTTTGAATCGGCTGTGCCAAACTTCACCTTGCCAGTAATATCTACAATCGAATCTGAAGGTCCTCCAGATAGCACATTAAAAGTAGCCGCTGCCACCACATCTCCCAGACCTGATTCAGTAGTACGAGTAGTTCCGCCTACTGTTCTGATCGCTCCGATATCTTTAACCACGTTTCCAGGCCCGGTGATGCTAATATAGGGCACGGTAAGTTTGAGCGACCACGCACCGGTATCGTACTTCGCGACCACAGGAATATACAGGATGTCAGTGCTTGTCGAACCACCATACTTGCCTGAACTGTAATCGAACCCCGTAGACAAACTAAACGGTTTGCTATCCGCAGCCGTCGCCATTTGATAAGCACATGCGACAAAAATGCCTATGGTCGCAGAAACAACGGATTTTACTATTTTTTTGTTCATGAAGTTTCCCAAGTATTAGTTTGCGATTATGAGTGCTCAGGTCGCTCTATCGTTTCTGGACGCTCTACCCGTTCTGGCCGCTCTATCGTTTCTGGACGCTCTACCCGTTCTGGCCGCTCTATCGTTTCTGGACGCTCTACCCGTTCAGGACGCTCGACTGTTTCTGGACGTTCAGCCTTCTCGACACGTTCGGCCTTCTCGACGCGCTCAATCTCCTTCGTTTCATGCCTCACCTGATTTCTTTCCAGGCGCTCCTTGGCGTTATTCAGGCCAGCATTACTGCTTTGCCGATCCAGATTCTTGTTAACACTGTTGAGCGCCTGACCCAGCGAACCACCTGAGGTCGTTGAGGCGGTGCCGGATGGGGTTGCATTAAGAGCGGGGGAACTGGTAGTACTGGCTGCATGTACCAGACCGGAACTCGTCAACAACAGTATTGCGCTTGCTCCCAAAAGGGTTTTGCTTATGTTAAACATAATTCGTTCCTCAATTAACAGATTAATCTAATACCCAGAAAGACAGATGAGCCAAGGTAAAATTTCAGCACCTTGACCAACCCGGATGTATTCTGACGTCATAGGTGTCAAAATGGCAACATACTGGTCGACGAACGGCACTAAGCAACTGATTAACGGTTTATAATTTGTGTTGAAATCTCAACAGAGCTTCAAACTCTTCTGCTACTACCGGTCTGGAGTACAAATAGCCCTGCGCATAATCGCAATCGGCGTTCATCAGCAGGTCGCGCTGCCTGGCTGTCTTCACGCCTTCGGCGATCACCTTGAGCCCGAGCTTATGCGCCATCGCGATAATCGCCTCGGACAGCACCATATCGCTGGCATCGGTGGCAAGATCGCGGACAAAACTCTGGTCAAGCTTCAGATAATCGATATCGAATTTATTCAGATAGGATAACGCCGAATAGCCTGTGCCGAAATCGTCTATCGCCACCTGAACCCCCGCATCCCTGAATTGCATCAGCTTGGCGGTAATATCGGGTTCCGCGTTCAGCAACAAACCTTCGGTAATCTCTATCACGATGCTACAGCCCGCCAAATCGAGTTCTTGCAGATAAGCCAGCCGGGAAGTGATGCATATCATTTCACTATGAAATTCAATAGGCGACATGTTGATGCCGACCTGCACGCCATTTGCGAAAAGCCGCGCCCAGCGGCTTGTCCAGCGCGCCGCTTCCCTGAACACCCAGTCCCCGATATCGACGATCAGCCCGGTCTCCTCGGCCAGGGGGATGAAGTCCATCGGGCTAACCAGGCCGCGCTTCGGGTGCTGCCAGCGCAGCAACGCTTCGACCTTGACGATCCGTCCAGTCGACATCTCCACTATGGGCTGGAAATAAAGCAGGAACTGGCCGGCACTCAGCGCTGTGCGCAAATCATTGAGCAGACCCAGACGTAATTGCGCCTGCTCCTGCATCGAAGGAGTAAAATAGCTGAACCGGTTACGCCCGCCGTTTTTGGCGACATACATCGCCTGATCCGCATTCCGCAACAGCTGCTCGACGTCTACCCCATCCGCCGGATAAAGCGTGATGCCGATACTCGCCGAAATGTAGATTTGTCCCTGTTCCCCGTTCAATAAAAATGGCTCTGCCAGTTTGGCAATGATCGCCCGGGCAACCTCGTCAACATGGCTGCTGTCGGGTAACTGCGACAAGACTACCGTAAACTCGTCACCACCCAGACGTGCCACCGTGTCGGACTGGCGAACGCAGCCGACGATGCGGCTTGCCGCTCCGACGAGTAGCGCATCCCCGACCTGATGCCCGAGCGTATCGTTAACCTCCTTGAAGCGGTCGAGATCGATAAAGAGCAGCGCGAGCGTTTGATTCTTCCGCTGCACCTTTTTAATTTCCTGACTCAGCCGGTCATAGAACATGAAACGATTGGGCAACTCGGTCAGCAGATCAAAATTGGCCTGTTTCCATATCAACTGATCAGATTGCTTTTTCTCGGTAATATCCCGCGTCACCCCCAGCAAGGCGATGATTTCCCCGTTCGCGTTGCGCAACGGGGTCGCATGGGTTTCCAGCCAGCGTTGTGAACCTTTCCTGCCGATGATAGGGAACTCAAGCACCCCGCTACTGCCGTTGCATACGCTTTTATGCAGATCAGCAAAGGCCTTGCGGTAGTCGGGCAGAATGAAATCGAGCAACCCGGAAGCTTGCGCCTCCTCCACGCTGTCCACCTCGAGCATGACAAGGCCTGCACTATTCATCTGCATCAGGGCACCGTTGCAGGAAACCACTTTCACGCACTCCGGCTCGCTTTCGAAAATCGCATTCAGGAAATTTTTCTGTTCGCTGATCGTTGTCATGGCCTGCTTAATCCCGCTAATATCCTGTGCTACCAACACCAGACATCGCTCATTCTGTATTTCGACAATCTCCGCGGAAACCAGGCAAACCACTTCGCCTGTTCTGGTTTTGAAAACGAACTCGAAATCGACTGCCCTGCCCCTGTTGACCAGTTCCACCGCCAATATTTCGCGATCGGCAGGATGTTTCCAGATATCCAGTTCTTCGGTGGTATGGCCGATGGCCTCGTCATAGCCATATCCGGTGATCCGCATCCAGGCTTCGTTGACATCGATTAACCTGCCTTCGGCAAGGGTCGAAATCGAAATGGGATTAGGCGAATTGCGGAACGTCTTTGCGAATTTTTCTTCACTGATGCGCAGCACTTCCACGGCCTGCTTGCGTTCTCTTTCCCGATTGAAATTATCCAGCGCAAAAGTGATGTCGCCTGACATCTCGTTGAGCAGGTTGATGATCTCCGTATCGAAGGCATCGGGCTGTGAATCGCAGACCACCAGGATCGCAAATAATTTGCCCATACGGTAAATCGGAAACACGCCGACAGTGGCCCGTCCATAGATGGCAGCATGGTCATACCAGGGTACGATGCCGGCGCCCATTCCGACATTATTGACGATCACGCTTCTGCATTCGCGCAACACAATGGCTTCCGGGCCTTCACCTCCCGGCAGAGTGTCGTTGATGGCATCAACGGCGGCATGCAGGTGCTCGGCAGCAATGCCATAACTGGCCGCCAGCGCTATCGTATTGCTGTCCGGCTGCAGACGGCCGACCCAGGCCATTTTCAGGCCACCGAAATCCACCGCCATTCTGCATACCAGCGGGAACAGGGCAGACTCGTCGTCCATGCGCACGATAGCCTGATTCACTTCGCTCAGCGCCTTGTAAAGTTTGCCCAGTCTATCCTGCCGGCTCGCTGCCGGTTTATCGTTCCCGTTGTCTCGAAGCAGACACAGTACCGTTTTCCGATCATCGATCAAATCCACGCCAAACCGTGCTTCCGCATTGAAGACAGTACCGTCCTTATGATGATATTGGCCCGAATACGCCAGTGTGTCGCCGGGATCCAGCTGCAGCCACTGCTGCCGGAAGGCAGCAAGATCGAATCCGGGATCGATATCCATGATCGTCATGCTCAGGAATTCTTCGCGTGCATATCCGAAACGCCTGCAAGCCTGGCGGTTAGCGTCAAGAAAGCCGCCATCGGCATCAAGCGCCAGGAAGGCATCCGGCATTGCCTCGAACATTAGCCTGAATTTGCTATCGTTCCGCATCCACCATCCCCTTGCAACAAATTGCGTCTGGCTGAGCGTGCACTCTTCTGAAAAAGCATCACCCTATCGAAAAAATTTTAATTATCATAAAGTTAACATATATAAAAACAATCAGCCAGCACTGTTGATTCATATCGGAAGCAGATTCGACTGAATTGCGAAATACGCCATATTCAGTACAGTACTCACGCGTGGAAAACCTTAAACATTACCCTGCTTGAACTGCTTTACCACGGCGTATTGACGGCGGCTTACCGGCAAGCATTCATCCGAATCCCTGAGCAGCACTACCCAGCCGCTGTGTTCGCCATCTTCCGAAGCCTGATCCTTGAGAGCGAAGCCGGCAATGGCATTGCGCGCAACGAGGGTATTGCGATGGATACGGATAAACTGTTGCGGAAATTCCTGTTCCAGGCTGGTCAGACTGTCTTCCAGCAGATAGGTATGCGTCGCAGTGCGTGCCGCCACGTATTTCTGCTCAGCACGCAAGCAGACAATGTCAGCGACCGGCACCAGCAGCACGCGCCCGCGCTCGTTCGCGCTCAAATGCTGCCGGACAGGCACACGTGACGGCACGTTGGCCTGCACCTTGCGCAATGCGGCCAGCAAGCGTTCGGCACGCACCGGTTTCAATAAATAATCGCGGGCATTCAGATCAAACGCCTGCAAGGCGTGAGTATCATAGGCCGTCGTAAAAATCACTGCCGCCGGATGCTGGCGCTGCACCAATTGTTCCGCGACTGCCATGCCATCCAAACCGGGCATGTGGATATCCAGCAGCACCACGTCGGCCCCGATTTGTGCCAGTAATTGCAGCGCCTGGATGCCGTTTTCCGCTTCGCCGACGACTTGCAGCGGGATATGCCCGGCGCAATCCTGCAACAGGTCGTGCAAACGGTTGCGGGCAGGCGCCTCGTCGTCGACAATGAAAATACGCAGCGGCCCGTTCATCATGGTGCGGCCCGGTACGGCAAGGTAATGTGAACCTGATAATAATCATCGTGTATCTGCGTGTGCAAGCTGGCCTCCACGTCGAAATGCAGCATCAGACGGCTCTTGATATTGTCCATCGCCATTTTGTTGCCGCTGTGGCGCTGACCGTCATGCTGGTATGGATTGCGAATGATCAGATGCAATTGACCATCGCTACGGTAAATATTAACGCTGATCTCGCCGGGCTGGGTAGCGGGTTCGATACCGTGATAAACCGCGTTTTCCAGCAACGGCTGCAACAGCAACGGCGGCACCAGCGCATTGCCGGGCGCCTTGTCGATATGCCACACCACGCGCAGGCGCTCGCCCAGGCGCAAGCCCTCCAGCTCCAGATATTGACGGCTGATCTCCACCTCGCGCCGGAGCGGACTGAGCTGGCGATTATCCGCCATCACCACGCGGAACAAGTCGGCCAGATTCTCCAGTGCGCGCTCGGCTCGGCGCGGCTCACTGCGCACCAGACTGAGCACCGCATTCAGGCTGTTGAACAGGAAATGCGGCCGGATGCGCGCCTGCAATGCCTGCAGACGCGCCTCGGTCAGCGCGGGCGACAGCGCACGGCCGCGCAAGTTGAAATAGCCGAGCAGCAGCGCACTGACGACGATCACGTTAACGGCCTCGCGCCAGGTCATCGCCAGATGGGCATCGGCAAACAAATGCCCGAGGCCGTCCATCACCAGCGCCGTCGTGATCAGCGCCACCGCCATACTGGCAACTGCTCCCCAATGGTAAGGCAGGCGCTGCAATGGCCGGCGCAGCACACACAGCAACACCAGCGTCAGCAACAGACTGGCCTGCACCACCACCGAATAACCCACGAACAAATGCCACATTTCCGCCAGATAAGGCTTTTGTAACCATGCAGTTGTCCACACCAAACCCTCGACACCGAGTAAAATACGCAGCATGACGCCCAGATTACAGAAATCCGGTAAGCGATCGGGATAGTCGGCGGTGCTCGGCTTTGGCATAATTCGGCTATTCTACCTATCTCAACTCAATATCATCAGGTTATATTCATGTCTAATTCCACTACGCCGCAACTCTGGTCTGGTCGCTTCAACGAGCCGGTGTCCGAGCGCGTCAAACGCTACACCGCTTCCATCAGCTTCGATTATCGGCTAGCTGAATTCGACATACAAGGCTCGCTGGCGCACGCCAAAATGCTGGCACAGCAAGCCATCATCAGCCAGCAGGATCTGGCCGATATCGAACGCGGCATGCGCGAGATTCTCGCCGAAATCCACGCCGGCAAATTCGAGTGGCTGCTCGATCTGGAAGACGTCCACCTCAATATCGAAAAAGCCCTCACCGCCAAAGTCGGTGATGCAGGTAAGCGCTTGCACACCGGCCGCTCGCGCAACGATCAGGTAGCGACCGACATCCGCCTGTACCTGCGCCACAACATCGACGGCATCCTGCAACTGATCCGCGCTGCGCAAACCGCGCTGCTCGATCTGGCCGAAGCCAACGCCGATGTGGTCATGCCCGGCTTCACCCATTTGCAAGTCGCGCAGCCGGTATCGTTCGGCCACCACCTGCTGGCCTATTTCGAAATGCTCAAGCGCGACGCCGAGCGTCTCAGCGACTGCCGCCGCCGTGTCAATCGCCTGCCGCTGGGTGCAGCCGCTCTGGCTGGCACCAGCTATCCGATCGACCGGGAAATGGTCGCGCGCGAACTGGGCTTCGACGGCGTCTGCGAGAACTCGCTGGATGCGGTGTCCGACCGCGACTTCGCCATCGAATTCACCGCCTGCGCCAGCCTGATCATGACTCACTTCTCGCGCATGTCCGAAGAGCTGATCCTGTGGATGAGCCCGCGTTTCGGTTTCATTGACCTGGCTGACCGTTTCTGCACCGGCTCGTCAA
This sequence comes from Sulfuriferula sp. AH1, assembly GCF_002162035.1. Taxonomy (NCBI): domain Bacteria; kingdom Pseudomonadati; phylum Pseudomonadota; class Betaproteobacteria; order Nitrosomonadales; family Sulfuricellaceae; genus Sulfuriferula; species Sulfuriferula sp. AH1. The sequence continues at coordinate 243,251 of NZ_CP021138.1, read as the reverse complement.
TCATGCCACAGAAGAAAAACCCCGACGTGCCCGAACTGATACGCGGCAAGACCGGGCGCATCAACGGTCATCTGGTCGGCTTGCTCACCTTGATGAAAGGCCAGCCGCTGGCCTACAACAAGGATAATCAGGAAGACAAGGAACCGCTGTTCGACACCGTGGACACCCTGATCGACACCCTCGCCATCGTTGCCGAAATGCTTCCCGGCATCCGCGTCAAGCCCGAAGCCATGCGCCGTGCGGCATTGCAAGGCTACGCCACCGCCACCGACCTCGCCGATTATCTGGTGAAAAAAGGCCTGCCGTTCCGCGACGCGCACGAAGCCGTTGCGCTCGCCGTGCGCCATGCCGAAGGCAAAGGCTGCGATCTCGCCGACCTGCCGTTAGCCGAGTTGCAGCAATTCTCCAGCCTGGTTGCCGCCGACATTTACGACGTACTGTCGCTCGAAGGCTCGATGAACAGCCGCAACCACATCGGCGGCACCGCTCCCGCACAAGTACGCGCCGCGATTGTACGCGGCCGCGCCAGCCTCGGCAGCTAATCGCTGGTGTCGACCGTTACCGAACTCAGGTACCTGCAGCATTATCCCGCTGCATTGCAGGAGCAGGTACGGCAGCTGATCGCGCAGGACAAGCTGGCAGGGTATCTGGCGCAGAAGTATCCGGAACAGCATGCAGTGCAGACCGACAAGGCGCTGTACCAGTATGCGCTGGAATTGAAGCAGCGCTATCTGCGCAACGCGCCGTCACCGGACAAGACGCACTACGACAGCAAGCTCGACGTGGTGCATCATGCGCTCGGCTTGAATACCGCGATCTCGCGGGTGCAGGGCAGTAAGCTCAAAGCCAAGAAGGAAATCCGCATCGCCGCGCTGTTCAAAACCGCACCGGCGGATTTTTTGCGCATGATCGTGGTGCATGAGCTGGCGCACCTGAAAGAACGCAACCACGACAAGAATTTTTACCAGCTGTGCGTGCACATGGAGCCGGACTATCCTCAGCTGGAGTTCGACTTGCGCGTGTATCTGACCCACCTCAATCTTTAACTGTCCCATAACCCCGCGCAACCCATAGCTCATTGAACAGTTTTGCTGCATGACATAATCGAGTAAAATAGCGAGCTTTCCGCGCGAGCATATTCACCGCGCCAACCCGTTCGAGGAAGTTATGTCTGCAGTTGCCGAAACCGTATTCGACCAGCCCCAGTTATGGGAAGCCCAGGCGGAATTCAAGGAATACATGTCCGCCGTGAATCCGGCGATGCCTAAAATCGACGTGGTGGCGTTCCCCAATACCATGCATGCCGATGGCGCCACGCGCTTGATGCCGTTCGACCTGTCGGAAAGCCTGCAAACCGGCTATGCCGCCACCACGCCGAATCTGTATGCAGGGTATTTGCGCATTTCGGCACAGGAGCAGTTGCAGACTGATTTCGTTGCGGCGTCGCAGATGTTCTTCGTCATCAGCGGCAGCGGCAGCACCACCATGGACAGCGGCATCATCGCCTGGAACACCGGCGATCTGTTCACGCTGCCCGCGATCAAATCCGCGTTGCATGAGGCCACGACAGACTCGGTATTATTCTGGGTAAACGATGCGCCGCTGCTGCGCTATCTCGGCGTCACTCCGAGTGAACAACGCTTTCAGCCGGTGCTGTACACGCAACAGCGCATTACCGAGGAACTCAACAAGGTGCGCGCCATGGGTGAGAATCGCAACCGCGTCGGCGTGTTGCTGTCCAACCCGCATTTTCCCACCACCATGACGCTGACCCACACCCTGTGGTCGCTGTACAACATTCTGCCCAAAGGCGTGATGCAGAAGCCGCACCGGCACAATTCCATCGCCATCGACCATTGCGTGTCGGCCGGACCCGACACCTACACCCTGATCGGCAAGGATATCGACGCCGACGGCAACATCATCGACCCGATCAAGGCCATGTGGACACCCGGCTCCACTTTCATCACCCCGCCGGGCTGGTGGCATTCGCACCACAACCACTCCGAGCAGGATGCGATCGTGTTGCCGATACAGGATGCCGGACTGGTGATGAACATGCAGCTGCTGGATTTCCAGCTGGTCAAGTAAACGCTTACTTCACCAGATCCAGCGCCAGTGCCTCTGCAACCTTGATGCCGTCGATGGCGGCTGACAGGATACCGCCAGCGTACCCGGCACCTTCGCCGGTGGGATACAGGCCGCGGGTATTCAGGCTCTGATAATCGTCACCACGCTTGATGCGGATCGGCGACGAGGTACGGGTTTCCACCCCGGTCAGCACCGCGTCATGCATGGCAAAACCCTTGATCTGCTTGTCGAACTCGGGCAACGCCTCGCGCATTGCGGTGATCACGTATTCCGGCAGTGCCGTGGACAAATCGCCCAGCGTCACCCCCGGCGTATACGACGGCAGCACTGAACCCAGTTGCGTTGACGGCCGCTGCACCAGGAAATCACCCACCAGCTGCGCCGGCGCATTGTAATTGCCGCCGCCGAGTTCAAATGCGCGCGACTCCCACTGGCGCTGGAATGCGATCCCGGCCAGCGGACCGCCGGGGAAATCTTCCGGATTCACATTCACCACCATGCCGCTGTTGGCATTGCGTTCGTTACGCGAATACTGGCTCATACCGTTGGTAACGACACGGCCGACTTCAGATGTGGCCGCCACCACCGTGCCGCCCGGACACATGCAAAAGCTGTACACCGCGCGGCCGTTGCTGGCATGGTGCACCAGTTTGTAATCCGCTGCACCCAGTTCGGGATGCCCGGCAGTTTCGCCGAAACGGCACTGGTCGATCAGATGCTGCGGATGCTCGATACGAAAACCGATCGAGAACGGCTTGGCTTCGATATACACGCCGCGTTCATACAGCATCTCGAAAGTATCGCGCGCGCTGTGACCGACGGCCAGCACCACATGGTTGCTGGCCAGATGTTCGCCATTCGCCAGCGTGACCCCGGTGATAGCATCGTGTTCGCGAGTGATATCCACCACCCGGCTCTGAAAGCGGATCTCGCCACCCAGTGACTCGATGGTGGCGCGGATTTTCTCCACCATGCCCACCAGCCGGAAGGTGCCAATATGCGGTTTGCTGACATAGGCGATTTCCGGCGGCGCACCGGCCTTGATGAATTCGTCTATGACCTTGCGCCCGTAGTGCTTGGGGTCCTTGATCTGACTGTACAACTTACCATCGGAAAAGGTGCCCGCACCGCCCTCGCCGAACTGCACGTTGGATTCCGGATCGAGCTTGCGCTTGCGCCACAGCCCCCAGGTGTCCTGCGTGCGTTCGCGCACCGCCTTGCCGCGTTCCAGAATGATCGGGCGGAAGCCCATCTGCGCCAGCACCAGTCCGGCAAAGATGCCGGCAGGCCCCAGCCCGATCACGACCGGCCGTTTGCTTAAATTAGTGGGTGCTGCGGTAACAAAGTGATATGCCGTATCCGGCGCCATGCTGATGTGCTTGTCGTGCTTTACTTTCGCCAGCACCGCCTTTTCATTTTTCACTTCCACATCAACGGTATACACAAACAGGATATGCGGACGCTTGCGCGCATCCTGACCGCGACGGAACACGCTGTAACTGACCAGCGCATCCGGCGTGATATTCAGGCGTTTATAAATGGCAGCAGGCAGATCGGCCGGAGGATGATCCAGCGGCAGCTTGATTTCGGTAATACGCAGCATAGTAAAAGCGGAGGTAACAGCAAAGTGCTATTTTACCGCCGCTTGTGGGTGTAACCAAATGATTTTCTTGGCAGTCAGCCCGCAACCAGCTCTTCTGCAATTCGCTCCGCCTGCTTCAACACGGTTTCCGTAGCGAGTAATTGCATATCGGGCGGATAACCGAATTGACGCAGAGTACGCTTCACGATCACCTTCAATTTTGCCTTCACGTTTTCCTTGATCGTCCAGTCAATTGAGGCATTCTCCCGCACCCGCTGCGTCAGCACCACAGCCAGCTCGCGCAGCTTGTCCTGCTGCATTAATTGTTTTGCGCTGTCGTTGTTCGCTACTGCTGTATAGAACGCGTATTCAAAATCACTGAGCCCCATGTGCTTGGCCTCATCATCTGAAGCGACGATCTCCTTGCTGATCCTGATCAGCTCTTCCATCACTTCGGCAGCGGTCAGCACTTTGTTGTGGTATTTCTTGATGGCGTTTTCCAGCATCTCCATCAAGCTCTTGCTCTGCACCAGGTTCTTTTTGGCGCGCATACGCAACTCGTCGTTAAGCAGCTTTTTCAGCACTTCCAGCGCCACATTCTTGTGCTGGTAATCTTTCAGTTCAGCCAGAAATTCGTCCGACAAAATCGAAATATCCGGCTTCTTGATGCCCGCCGCATCAAACACATCAATCACCTGTTCCGATACCAGCGCCTGATCAATCACCTGGCGGATAGTGGTTTCGATTTCTTCATTGCTGCGCCCCTCACCCGTGCCATCAAACTTGACCAACCGCGCCTTCACCGCTTGGAAGAAACCGACCTCATCCTTGGCATCCATCGCCTGATCGTGCGGAATGGCAATAGCGAATGCCTGCGACAGCGCTGTCACCTCGTTGATGTAACGTTTACGCCCATCATCCAGTCCGAGAATATGCTCCTCTGCCGCCAGGATCAAAGATAATTTCTTCGAGGTATCCGCCGCAAAATAATCCTCATAGGCAAAACCGCTGTACATCGCGGAAACCACTTCCAGCTTTTCCAGCATCAGGCTCACTGCCTGTTCCTGTGCCAGCGTCGGGTCGCCCTTGCCGCCCGCATCGGAATAGAATGACAACGCTTCTTTCAAATCGGCAGCAATGCCCAGATAGTCCACCACCAGGCCGCCGGGCTTATCCTTGTATACCCGGTTCACGCGCGCAATCGCCTGCATCAGATTATGCCCTTTCATCGGCTTGTCGATGTAGAGCGTATGCATGCTCGGCGCATCAAACCCGGTCAGCCACATATCGCGCACAATCACCAGTTTGAGCGGGTCGTCGTCATTCTTCATGCGCTCGGCCAATGCCCGGCGCTGTTCCTTGGTGGTATGGTGTTTGGCCAGCAGCGGGCCGTCACTGGATGAGGCCGTCATCACCACTTTAATCGCACCCTTGCTCAGGTCATCGTTGTGCCACTCCGGCTTCAGCTTCACAATCTCCGCATACAGCTCGGCAGCAATGCGCCGCGACATGCTCACGACCATACCCTTGCCCGCAAACACCTCTTGCCTTGCCTCGAAGTGCGCCACGATGTCGCTGGCGATGTTCCTGATGCGCTGCTCGCTGCCGATCAGCGCCTCCATCCGGGTCCACCTTGCCTTGGCTTTTTGGGTTTCGGTCAGCTCATCCTGGTCGAGATCTTCATCCAGCTCGGCGACCAGCTTCTTGCCTTCGTCGCTCAAGCCCACCTTGGCTAGCCGACTCTCGTAATAAATGCGCACCGTCGCGCCATCCTCCACCGCTTGCGCGATGTCGTAGATGTCCACATAGTTGCCGAACACCGCCGGGTGTTCACATCGGTCTTTTCAATCGGCGTACCAGTAAAGCCCAGATAGGTCGCATTCGGCAGCGCATCGCGCAGGTATTTGGCAAAGCCGTACACCACCTTTTTACCGATTACCTCACCGTTGGCATCCTTGTCGTCCACCGTCTTGGCGCTGAAACCGTATTGCGTGCGGTGCGCCTCGTCGGCGATGACAACGATATTTTTCCGGTCGGACAACAGCTCGTACACATTGCCCTCTTCCGGCTGGAATTTCTGAATAGTGGAAAAGATCACCCCACCCGAAGCGACCTTGAGCAAATCCTTCAACTGCTCGCGGCTCCCGGTCTGCACTGGCTCCTGCCGCAGCAATTGCTTGGATGCCGCGAAGGTATCGAACAACTGATCATCCAGATCATTGCGGTCAGTAATCACCAGCATTGTCGGATTATCCAGCGCCAACACGATCTTGCCTGTGTAGAACACCATCGACAGCGACTTGCCCGATCCCTGCGTATGCCACACCACACCGGCCTTTTTGTCGCCCTCGGGCTGCTGCGCCACGCCAGGCAGGCCATAACTGGCCGGGTTTTCTGCTATCCGCAGTTCAGCCCCCATACCCGCCGCGCGCAGAGTCGAAGCCACCGCCGCATTCACCGCATAATATTGATGATAAGCCGCCAGCTTCTTCACCGTGCTGATCGTAATCACTTTGGTTTTGGCATCTTCCTTCTTGCTTTTCTCGAACACGATGAAGTGACGCAGCAAATCCAGCAGCGTCGCCTTGTTCAGCATGCCGTTGATCAGCACTTCCAACTGACTCACCAGATGCGAAGCTTCGGCCTTGCCGTCTGCGCTCTTCCAGCTCATGAAGCGCGAATAGCCTGCAGAGAGCGAACCCGCCTTGGCTTCCAGCCCGTCGGAAATTACGACAAATACGTTGGAGGTGAACAGACCGGGGATAGCCTGCTTGTAGGTTTCCAGCTGCTGATACGCTGCCTTGATCGTGGCGTTTTCATCGGCAGCATTTTTCAGCTCGATCACCACCAGCGGCATGCCGTTCACAAACAGCACCAGATCGGGCCGCTTATTCTGGTGGCTCTCGATCACCGTAAACTGGTTGGCAACGACAAACTCGTTATTTTCCGGCCTGGCAAAATCGATCAGCCACACCCGCTCGCCACGCTCGTCACCATCCTGGTGGGCGGATACCGGCACACCCTCGGTCAGCAAGCGATGGAACGCCTCATTGTTCGCCAGCAGCTCGGGCGAATGAATGCGCTGCACTTCCTTCAAGCCCGCCTGCAACAATGCTGGAGATAGCCTGGAGTTAATGCGCTGCAGCGCCGCCTCCAGCCGCCCCGTCAACAACACCTCATCGTAGCGGCCGCGTTCCGGCCTATCGCCATCCGGCGCAATGTCCGGCGCATGAATGTAGTCATAGCCCAAGCGCTCGAATAGCTTGATGGCGAAATCTTCGATGGCGGATTCAGTGAGTCTGCTCATTGCTTTGGAGGGCTCCAGTTTTTAGCCTGCGTTTTCAACCGTCCGGTTTTGTCGGACAGTTCATCATTCTTCTCTCGGGTTTTCGTTTTATCGAAATTCATACGAATAAAAAAACACTGAAAAACAATACATTAAAAATTTTTCCGCAAATTTTGTTCGTAAATTTCATCGTTTTTATTCGTAAATTTTTACGCGCACTATTTCTTCACAAGAACCCACAACGACGTTTTTTTCGCACTGGCATTTGCAATTTTTCCGTCACGCTTCAATTCGCCCAGCAAATTTCCGACCTTGGTCTTCCGCTGCTTGTCCGTCATCCACTCAGGCAGCTTGTTCCACAACAGCTCATCCAAATCGGAGCGCGTCATTGAGCCATTCTCCCCAACCGCCTTGACGATGAAATCAAGATAATACTGCTTATCGAACGCCCGATTCTTACTGTAGCTAGCTTTCTGGCCCATCTTCTCTGCAATGAGCTGTGCGATATAAAAATTTGGCTTTCTCCCCTCGATCAATCCCTTTTCTTTCAGCAACCTTTCCTCATCGGCATCCAGCGGGCGGTGCTTTTGCACCTTATCCAGCGCCATGATCTCTTGCAGCACCAATCCGCCATCGCGCGCCAACATCCGGGCATAGTCCATGTCCAGCACCTTGCCAGTAAGCGTCACCTTCACCCGGTTGTTCGAAAGATCGTAATCCGGCATCGGGAAAAAGCGCTGGCGCTGGAACAGGAACAATTTGCGTATGCCGCCGCCCGCCGTATCTACCATCTTCAGATTAAACATGGCCGTCGCCAGGAAACGGTTGCGGTAATGCTCCTCCGGCGCATCCTCTATCCACCACCCGGCGCACGTCGCCGGGCACGAAGCTGCCCAAGTTAGTGAAGGTCAGGCTCTCTTCATGTTCGATCACGTTGATGCGACCGGCCATGGTGTAATCCTGATGCGCGATGCAGTTGTTCAGCGCCTCACGGATAGCATACGGCTCGTATTGGTCTATCTCTTCCGGGAACAGCGTGCCCTCGCGGATGTAGCGGTATTTCAGGTTGCGAATCTTGGCGTACACCTTGTCCACCGCAAGCAGCATCGGCATGCCGAACAACGCATAGTCGCGGTCGTTGCCTTGATGGTCTTTCAGCAACCAACGCACCTTGGCCTCCGCAGGTTGCAAAAAATGCTCGGCTTCTTCCTTGCCCAGCAACAACAAAGCCGCGCGGGTGATTTTCCCCTTGATGGTCAGCTTGACCTTATTCAGTAATGTCGCATCATTCCAACCATCCACCTCGACGGCCTTGTCCGGGAACTTGCTTTTGAAATTGCGCCGTGCCACGGTCAAAGCCTCTTCATCCAGATCATCCAGCCCAGCCTCCGGCACAACCACTGCACTCCAGTCCTCAGTACCCACCTGCGCACGAATCCGCTCGATCTCTTCCAGATTCAAAGGCGACAGCGCCTCGCCATCGCGCCCGTAATAATGCCCGTCAAAAGCGATGGGCAAGCCCTTGGGCGCAGCGGGTATCTCGAACAGCACTACCCGCCCATCGGCGGACTGCACTTCGTGAATCTCAATAAAGGTGATTCGGTTGGTGGTCTTGTTGGCGACTTCTTCTTTCAGACTGTCCAAATCCTTTCGCGACAAGCGAAAATTTGAACCAACCACCTGCCTGTTGTCCTTCACGCCGAACACCAGCCAAGCCGCCGACTGACGTTTCAAATTGGCCTCATTGCTCAATGCGGAAAAATATTTGCCCAGCTTTGTGAAATCGTACCCATTCTTCGCCTCCTTGAACTCCACCACCTCGTTCTCGGCAGGCAACCCAAGCAGCGCATCAAGTTTCGCCGCAACATCCATATAATGACCTTTCATGTAGCCACTCGCTCTTCGTTACAGCAAACACTATTCACATCGTATGTAACGACCCGCGTATAGCCCAAACGCTCGAACAGCTTGATGGCGAAGTCTTCGATAGCGGATTCGGTCAGCCTGATCATTATTCACATTTTCAGTCGTTAAAAATTGTCAAATACTCGGCAAAAATAAACATCCGATTCCGGGACTGCCCTGTGATTTCACGCAAAATCCCATGCTGACACATCAAGGCAACAAGATCATTCGCCGCCTTATAGCTGGTACCGCATATTCTTTGGACATCTTCAACGCTGGTTGCCGGGTGCATGAACAGCGCAGTAAGCAAGCGTTGTGCACTCGCAGCCCTGCGCCCGAATTTCAGCTGCAAATCCTTCTCAAGATTTGCTTTCAATGCAATGATGCTGGATAAGGTGTTCACCGCCAAAGCAGCCGTTTGCTCGATTCCGACCAAAAAATACTTAAGCCATTGCAACATATCACTTTTATCGCGTACCACCATCAAATTGTCGTAATACAGCCCCTTGTTCTTCTCGAAATAACTGGAAAGATACAGCAGAGGTTTATCCAGCACCCCCTCACTCACCAAAAACAGCGGGATCAGCAAGCGACCGATACGGCCATTACCATCCAGAAACGGGTGTATGGTTTCAAATTGATAATGGGCAATCGCAATTCTAACCAATGTTGGAACGTGAATATCGCTATTGTGCAAAAAATGCTCAAGATCACTCATCAAATCATTAACATGCTGATGATGTGGCGGAATAAAGGTCGCGTCTGCCAGACTGTGTCCGCCTATCCAATTCTGACTGGAGCGAAACTCACCCGGCAACTTATGCTCGCCGCGTACGCCTTGCAGCAAAATAGCGTGCGTTTGTTTCAAAAGCCTGGAAGACAAAGGCAGTGTCTTCAACTCATCAATAGCCGAATTCAGAGCGCGAATATAATTTTGGACCTCGCGCCAATCATTGCGATGCTCGGGCAGAATTTCAGCCTCAGACAACACCGCCTCCTGCATATTGGTTTGCGTACCTTCAATACGACTTGAAACTACTGCTTCTTTTGTCACATGCAACTGTATGAACAAATCTATATTCGGAACCAGCCGGGCAAACGAGTTAAGCTCACCCAACCTGACAGCTGCTTTCTCCAGTAACAGATTTACCTGCGGCGCTTGCCATACCCACTCGTCATTGATATCGGATGGCAAAAAATAACGGTATTCATAACCTTTTTCATACCGACCGGATTGATATTGTTCAAGTTGTATCGACATATTATTTGCACATGGAAAGTAACACACAAAAACATTTATATTACTTTTATCGACAAAAGTAAAATAATGGTTTTTATATGTTACCTTGAGTTATCCAGCCTTTCTGAAAAAGTGCCGATTTCCTGCCGCTGGTACGGAAATGGCCAACAACATCACATGGCCGAATGCTCACCCCTTGCCATGCTCAGAAATGCAGCAACATCATGACATTTTTCTGGACCTGAGGTGACGGATTTGCTTGCAGCAGGCGCATGAGTCACCCGACATTGCCTGGAACTTGGAACGGGGGGCAATGTCAGGCACATGGATGCAGTCATAACCCAGGCGCTTGAACAGCTTGATGGCGAAGTCTTCGATGGCGGATTTGGTGAGCTTGGTCAAAATTATTCCTCTTCTTGTGCAACCTCAGCCAACTTGGCTTTCATGCCATCTCTTTTCAACTCTTTAAATTGCAAAGGGTAGGCGCTGCCATCCGGGAAATGATACGCGTCAAGTCCAGAGAAATTGGCAAAATCTCTTTGTAAATCTGCCTGAATTTTATCAATCAGCAGATTCACAAAACCAAGCTCAGCGGACTCATAGGCATCTTCCCTTAAATTGGGGGCATTCTTTTCGCCCAGCAATACACCAATCAAGCTCTCATGAAGAGAAATCGGCGGAACGTATTTTTCATCGGAAGGAGAGCTAAACAAGAATCGAAACTCCTGCTCGTCCTCCCAGTCAGCGTGTTTGATTGAGAAATACCTTTGCAATTCTTCAAAATTTGAGAGCGCCCTTAATTGATCGAGTGTTCTAATTTCAGGCGTTTTCTGCTTATACTCAACATCAAACGCACCAAAATTCGCTGCATTTCGTTCAAAATTAGCGCACCCATTCTCGCCGGCTTGTGTGAGTTTTTCTTTATCAAAGATCAAACAGACACCGCCAAATTTGTCTGCGTACTGCCCCCACATTTTTTGAAATGCCAACTTCTCGTTACTGACATACCAATGAGTACCCCCATCGCACTTATTACCAAAAAATGCTTGTGCCTTGCAGAAAGATAAGAAGCGAACATTCCCAAGCCCATCGATCAGTGACGACTTCTCCTTCGAGTGGCCGCAATAATTTTCCTTCGACACTCCCTCCATAATAAAAGGCTGGGCATGCAATCGCCGCAAATTCTCGTATAAATCATTACTGCGGCTAAACGTCCCAGGCTTCAAGATACCCTCATGAACAATCAACGCAGCCGACTTCAGTGTGGTGAAGTGAAGCAATATATCCTTGGTGTAGTCGTCAGCCATTTTGCTTATCCATTTATTTCAACCCGCACCTCGCCGCTCATTAGCTTGGGCAGCAGGGTGTCACGGAGTTTTTCGAGGGTGCGAATTTGAATATGATTCTTTTCGATTTTTTCCAAAAAATTGTGTGCAATAGCTGAAAACTCTTTCAGCCTTTCATCTGGCGGCAATTGGAAAACAATGGCACCAATATCTGATGGCTTCAAGGATGGATAAGTTGATGTAGATCCTTCAGCAAGCGTATGCAAATACGCCGTCATTTCATCATTGGTTAATAGCAAATAGATAAAGTGCGGGTCAATTTTCGTGCACGTTAAAACACAGAATCCTGTGGACACCACCAAATTATCAACTGGATTTTTAATAATCCCATAATGTTTTTGGTCTGGCCGCACGGTTGAAATAAGAACATCGTTATGCTGTACGAGACGCTTTGCTCTGCTTGGAGCCTCATCTAGGGTGAACGGCTGAATGCTTTCAATTTTGCCTTCTGTGAGTGAACCCGTATCCAAGTATTCGATTGTTTGATGTGGATATTTTTTGTCGATACTTGTTCGGTTTAACTCAACATAATCACCTACGGCAACTTCCGCCCAATCTTCCTGCGCCTCTTCCACGAACCACTGGCGGAACAGGGCTTCGGCCATGTCTTCGAGGGTTTTGTTCTGGCGGTGCAACAGGTCGATTTTGTCGTCGAGGCTACTGAGGACGGCGGCGATGGCTTTTTGTTCATCGACAGGCGGAACTATTAAACTTAATTGTTTGAGGCTACTAACAGTGATTTGTGGTTGGGCTGAGCCTGAGACAACTGTTTCCGTCACACCATCTGAGTAATATTTCGATAATAAATAGAATAAGAATGCACCATCTATTTTATTTGAACGTCCGAGATAAGCCATTTGAGCGTTAAGGTTCGCATCTTCATATTCTTCGCTTACTAAACCTACCTGCCCGACACCATTACCTCTTACAACGATTAAAACGTCACCCTGCTTTATATGCCCTTTTAACAGCCTGCTGTGGTGCTCAGTTGATATGTATCTGAGGTTATCGGCTGATATTTTCCCATTGCTTAAATCAGTTGATGAAATAAAAGGGATGCCTTCTGCAAGCAACTCGCTCGCTCGTGGATATTTTGATGAATAGTTTCCATCACCTATTTGCAGGTCTGTGTTTTCAATTCGCAAATAATCCCAATGACTAGGTATTTTTCCAAACTCAGTTTCCTGCCAAGCGCTCATAACTTCACCTTCGCCAGATTCTCGGCAATCGCCTTGTTCAGCTTCGCCTCTTCCAGCAACTGCGCTTCGAATTCGACCTTCAGTGCAGCAAAACGTTCGGCAAAGTTAAAGTCGTCCTCTTCGTCCGGCAGGCCGACATAGCGACCCGGCGTAAGCACGTAGTCCAGTTCTGCCACACGCTCCAGCGGCACGGATGCACAGTAGCCTTTTTCGTCTGCATATTCGGCTTCGCCTGTACGCCATGCATGGTACGTGGCAGTAATCCGCTGGATGTCCTCATGCGAAAGCTCTTTGGTGCGGCGGTTGATGAGGTGGCCGAGGTTGCGCACGTCGATGAAAAGGATTTCGCCCTTGCGCGGGTGGCCGTTGGCTCTGGCGCGATTCATGAACCAGAGCGCGGCCGGTATCTGCGTATTCAGGAACAGCTTGGCGGGCAGGTTGACGATGCAGTCGATGAGGTTGCCATCCGCGACGAGCGCCTTGCGAATTTCGCCTTCGCCACTGGTTTTGCTGGTAAGCGCGCCTTTGGCGAGCACCACGCCTGCGCGGCCTGCGGGGGCGAGGTGGTAGATGAAGTGCTGCAACCAGGCGAAGTTGGCGTTGCCCGCAGGCGGTGCGCCGTATTGCCAGCGGCCATCTTTGCGCAGCAGTTCGCCGCTCCAGTCGCTGACGTTGAACGGCGGGTTGGCGATGATGTAATCGGCCTTGAGGTCTTTATGCGCGTCGTTGAGGAAGGAGCCTTCGTTGTTCCACTTCACTTGCGAGGCGTCGATGCCGCGTATGGCGAGGTTCATCTTGGCCAGCCGCCAAGTGGTCTGGTTGCTTTCCTGCCCGTAGATGGAGATGTCGTTGACACGGCCCTGGTGTTCTTCGACAAACTTTTCCGATTGCACGAACATGCCGCCCGAGCCGCAGCAGGGGTCGAACACGCGGCCCTTGTACGGCTCCAGCATGGCGACCAGCAATTCGACGATACTGCGCGGCGTGTAGAACTGCCCGCCCTGCTTGCCTTCGGCCAGCGCGAATTCACCGAGGAAGTATTCGAACACATGGCCCAGCACGTCGGCACTGCGCGCCTTGGCATCGCCCAGCGCGATGTTGCCCACCAGGTCGATCAGCCCGCCGAGACTGGCGGGGTCGAGGTTTTGCCGCGCGAACACCTTGGGCAGCACGCCCTTGAGGATGGGGTTTTCTTTTTCGATGGCATCCATGGCCGCATCGACAACACTGCCAATGTCCGGCTGTTTTGCCCTGACCAGCAGAAATGACCAGCGCGCTTCGGGCGGTACGAAGAAGATGTTTTCGGCCTTGTATTCGTCCTTGTCTTCCGGGTCGGCCCCGGCATAGTCATCTGCGCCCTGTTGCAGCTTGGCGAACATTTCATCGAAGGAATCAGAAATATATTTGAGGAAGATCAGCCCCAACACCACGTGCTTGTATTCGGCGGCGTCGATGTTCTTGCGCAGTTTGTCTGCGGCTTTCCAGAGCTGCTTTTCCAGCGGCTCTGCTTTCAATTCTTTTGCCATGCAAATTTCCAGATCAGATAAATTTCTCGTGCTGACAGTTTAACCGCTAATACCTGACATTTGCCATCTTGATTCAGCATCATGTAGCTTACCGCTTTAATGTAAAATACGTCTTTGAATTAAAAGCAGATAACAACATGGCAATCCAGTGGTACCCCGGACACATGACCTCGGCGCGCAAAAAAGCCGCCGAAACCATGGCATTAACCGACATCGTCATCGAGGTGCTGGACGCGCGCCTGCCCGAGGCCAGCAGCAATCCGATGATCGAGGAATTGCGCACGTTCCGTCAGCGCCCGTGTCTGAAAATCCTGAACAAGGCCGATCTGGCCGACCCGGCCGTGACCAAAGCCTGGCTGGCGTATTACAACAGCCAGAAGGGCGTCAAGGCGGTGGCGCTGTCGTGCAAGAAACCCAGCGACGTCGCCAGGATTCCTGCCATGTGTCTGAAGCTCGCCCCGCATCGCGGCACGACCCTGAAGCCGCTGCGCATGATGATCATGGGTATCCCCAACGTCGGCAAATCCACACTGATGAATGCGTTGCTGAAGCGCCGCGTGGCGGCGGTGGGCGATGAACCTGCCGTCACCAAAAGCCAGCAGAAACTTGATCTGAACGACCACATGACGCTGGTCGACACCCCCGGCATGATGTGGCCGCGCATTGCCCACCCCAGCGACGGCCTGATGCTGGCGGCCAGCCACGCCATCGGCCGCAATGCGGTGATCGACGAGGAAGTCGCGACTTTTCTGGCGGAGAACTTGCTGGCGAATTACCCGCAGCTGCTGGTGCAGCGCTATGGCTTCCCGGTCGAGAATAAGGATGCTGTAGCGGTAATTGAGGCGATCGCGCTGCGCCGCGGTTTCCGTATCAAGGGCGGAGAAGCCGATTTTGAAAAGGCCGGGCTGACGCTGCTGCAGGACTATCGCAGCGGCGCATTGGGCCGCATCAGTCTGGAAACCCCGGACAGCCGCCAGGCGATGCTGGCGGCGGGAGTTGATGTGGCCACGACATTAGGTACGAGCGACGGCGGGATTGACCACCTGGATCAATCACCAACCTAGATTTACAACCCCAGCCGGCGCCAGATTTCCATCGTCGCTGCCGATTGATTCATGGTGTAGAAATGCAGGCCCGGCGCGTCGTTGTCGAGCAAGCGCTGACATAGATCCGTCACCACATCCAGACCGAAGGCGCGGATGGAGTCGATGTCGTCGTTGTAACCTTCCAGTTTTTTGCGCATCCAGCGCGGGATCTCCGCGCCGCAGGCATCGGAAAAACGCGCCAGCTGGGAGAAATTGCCGATAGGCATGATCCCCGGCACCACCGGCACCGCAATGCCCACCTTGTGACAGTCATCAACAAACGCAAAATAGGCGTCGGCGTTAAAGAAATACTGGGTGATCGCGGCATTGGCGCCGGCATCGACTTTGCGCTTGAAGTTTGTCAGGTCGTCAGCTGCGCTTCTGGCTTGCGGATGCACTTCCGGATACGCCGCCACCTCGATATTGAACCAGTCGCCGGTTTCGCTGCGGATGAATTCAACCAGTTCATTGGCATAACGGAATTCGCCGGCACTCGCCATGCCCGACGGCAGATCACCGCGTAACGCAACGATATGACGGATGTTGTGGCTCTTGTATTCTTCCAGTATCGCGCGGATATTGTCGCGGGTCGAACCGATGCAGGACAGGTGCGGCGCGGCTTCCAGCCCCGCATGCTGGATGTCGAGCACCGCGGCCAGCGAATGATCACGCGTCGACCCGCCGGCACCGAAGGTCACCGAGAAAAACTTGGGGTGCAGTTCGGCGAGCTGGCTGCGCACGATGCGCAGCTTGTCCATGCCGTCAGGCGTTTTAGGCGGAAAAAACTCAAAACTGTAAGTACGTGCAGTCATCGAAATACTCCCCAGGTAATTACAAGCTTAGTAACGGTAGTGGCTGGATTTGTAAGGGCCGTTCTTGTCCACGCCGATGTAGGCAGCCTGCTGATCCGACAACTCGGTCAATTGCGCATTCAGCGTTTTCAGCTGCAGGCGCGCGACCTTTTCATCGAGGTGCTTGGGCAAGGTATAGACGCCCACAGGATAATCCGCAGTATGGGTGAACAACTCGATTTGCGCGATGGTCTGGTTGGCAAACGATGAGCTCATCACGTAGGAAGGGTGGCCGGTCGCGCAACCCAGATTCACCAGACGGCCTTTGGCCAGCAGGATGATGCGTTTGCCGTCGGGGAAAATGACGTGATCGACTTGCGGCTTGATCTCTTCCCACTGATATTCTTCAATCCCGGCTACGTCAATTTCGTTGTCGAAGTGGCCAATGTTGCAGACGATGGCCTGGTTTTTCATCTTCGCCATGTGATCATGGGTAATGACGTGATAGTTGCCGGTCGCGGTGACGAAAATATCGGCCTTGTCCGCAGCGTAATCCATGGTGACCACGCGGTAACCTTCCATCGCTGCCTGCAACGCACAGATCGGATCGATCTCGGTAATCCACACCTGCGCCGACAATGCGCGCAACGCCTGCGCCGATCCCTTGCCGACGTCGCCATAACCGGCCACCACGGCGATCTTGCCTGCCACCATCACGTCGGTGGCGCGCTTGATGCCGTCAACCAGCGATTCGCGGCAGCCGTACAGGTTGTCGAATTTGGATTTGGTCACCGAGTCGTTGACGTTGATCGCAGGGAATTTCAATTCGCCACGCTCATGCATCTGGTACAAACGATGCACGCCGGTAGTGGTTTCCTCGGTCACGCCCTTGATGTGCGCGAGACGGACGGAATACCAGTTCGGCGCAACGGCCAGCTTGGCCTTGATCGCGGCGTACAGCACGCGCTCTTCTTCGCTGGTCGGATGTGACAGCACACTGATATCGGCTTCGGCGCGCGCGCCCAGATGCAGCAACAGGGTCGCATCGCCGCCATCATCCAGAATCATGTTGGAATAGCCGCCGTCCGCCCATTCGAAAATACGGTGGGTGTAATCCCAGTATTCGGTCAGCGACTCGCCCTTGACCGCGAACACCGGGGTGCCGGTGGCAGCGATGGCCGCAGCGGCGTGATCCTGGGTGGAGAAAATGTTGCACGAGGCCCAGCGCACTTCGGCGCCCAGCGCCTGCAGCGTTTCGATCAGCACGCCGGTCTGGATGGTCATGTGCAGGCTGCCGGTGATGCGCGCGCCTTTCAACGGCTGCGATACGGAAAACTCTTCGCGTATGGACATCAGACCCGGCATTTCGATTTCAGCGATGTTGAGTTCTTTGCGGCCCCAGTCGGCCAGCGACAGGTCGGCGATAACGTAATCAGGGGTAGAGCTAGAGGTGACGGCGTTCATCACGCCCTCCTTTCTGTAAGTAATGACAAAAAAGTAAGACGTGAGCGCCGTTGCAATAAGACCGGTTCGAGCCTGGCAGGGCTATCCCCGTCGCAGCGCTCCTCAAACCAGGCATCATTTTAACGGAGTCGCTGGATGGTGTACAGATTAACGCACAAATTGTTGGCGGCCGCTACGCCGTAAAGGCCGTACAACACAGGCTGCAGCCAGACGTATTAGATAGCGCACCACATATTCGTGCAGAAGCTTCTATACTGAATCAGACTGCGCACCCAGGACAGGTGCAAATATACCGGGATCGGCCTTGTACCCTCGACAGCCACTTCAGGAGACACCATGATCACGAAAAACGCCATATTGGATGCATTCAATTTTCGTCATGCCTGCAAGCTGTTCGATGCTGACAAGAAGATTCCCCAGACTGATCTGGATTTCATTCTGGAAGCTGGCCGGCTGTCGCCTTCTTCGATGGGGCTGGAGCACTGGAAATTCATCGTCGTGCAAACCCCGCAATTGAAACAGGCACTGCAGCTCGCTTGCGCTGACCAGCCGCAGATTGGCTCCAGCAGCGATGTCATCGCCATCCTGGCCAGAAAAGCGGATTTGCAGCCTGCCAGCAGTTACGTCAAGGCGCAGTTCGAACGCCTGCAGTTAACGCCCGAGCAAACTGCGCAACTTCATCAATTCTACCGGGAGCTGATTTCCGATACCGATCTCATTGCCTGGAGTATCGCCCAGTGCCATATCGCCGCAGCCAACATGATGACCGCAGCTGCCGCGATCGGCATCGACTCGTGTCCGATCGGCGCTTTTGCACCCGACCAGGTGCGCGCCCTCCTGCAAATCGACGACGCACAATACGCGGTGGCGCTGGTGCTGCCTCTAGGCTACCGCAAACATCCGCAACCGCCCAAACACAGACTGCCATTTTCCGAAGTGGTGGAATTCCGCTAAGCCGAAGAAACCATGCGCAACACAAAGGATGATGGCCATGCAGCACGTTTGCAGTGCTTCCGGCCTGCGATCACATCCTTGTTAGCAGCGCCATCAGATTCCGGCAGCGGTTTTCAATGCTTCGGCTTTGTCGGTCGCTTCCCAGGTAAATTCCGGCTCGTCACGACCGAAGTGGCCGTAACTGGCTGTGCGGGTATAGATCGGACGCAGCAGGTTGAGTGTCTGGATGATCGCTTTCGGCCGCAAATCGAAATGGGCTTCGACCAGTTGCGCGATGCGTTCGTCACTGACCTTGCCGGTACCGAAAGTATTCACCATCAATGACACCGGGCGCGCAACACCAATCGCATACGCCACCTGCACCAGGCACTTGCTGGCCAGACCGGCAGCCACGATGTTCTTGGCGACATAACGGCCGGCATAGGCGGCAGAACGATCGACCTTGGTAGGATCCTTACCGGAGAAAGCGCCGCCGCCGTGAGGCGCTGCGCCACCATAGGTATCGACAATGATCTTGCGTCCGGTCAAACCGGCATCGCCCATTGGGCCGCCGATGACAAACCGGCCGGTCGGGTTCACCAGATAACGCACGTCCTGATTCAGCATCTCGGCAGGTATGACCGGCTTGATGATCTCTTCGATCACGGCTTCCTGTATCTGCGCGTGGGATATATCGGGATGATGTTGCGTGGACAGCACCACGGTATCGACATGCTGCGGCCTGCCGTCGACGTAACGTATCGAAACCTGCGATTTTGCATCGGGACGCAGCCATGGCAGACGGCCATCCTTGCGCAATTCAGCCTGACGCTCGACCAGACGATGCGCCAGGTAAATCGGCATCGGCATTAAGGAAGGTGTTTCGTCGCAAGCGTAGCCGAACATCAGGCCCTGATCGCCTGCCCCCTGATCCAGATCCAACCCCTGGCCTTCGTTCACGCCTTGGGCGATATCCGCCGATTGCTTGCCGAAAGTGGTCAGTACTGAGCAGGTGTTGTAATCGAATCCGATATCGGAACTGTCGTAACCGATGCGCTTCACGGTCTGCCGCGCGATCTGGTTGTAATCGATCATGGCGTGAGTCGTGATCTCGCCGGCGATGACCACCAGGCCGGTAGTGACCAGTGTTTCACAAGCTACACGTGCGTGAGGGTCTTGGGTTAGAATGGCATCCAGAACGGCATCGGAAATCTGGTCGGCGACCTTGTCCGGATGACCTTCCGAGACGGATTCCGAGGTGAAAATATAATCTTGCATGGCACGCACGCCTTTCTGTAATCAATGACAAAAAAGTAAGACGTGAGCGCCGTTGCTATGTGTAAGGTTTGAGCCTGGCGGGTTCCCCCGTCGCAACGCTCCTCAAACCGAGGGCCATTTTAGCGGAGTCTCGTGCGCGTGTACAGACTCGCAATTCATCGCTGCATGCAACAACCGAATATCGCATATTCCGCTCTTGGGTTAAAATAACATGAATATTGCATCGCCACGGCTAGCGCAGAAATCCCGAAAAATAACATTTATGCCCAGACCCTTTCGCCATTACCTATCGCTCACTACCCTATAAATGCGCCTGTTCCTACTCAGATTATTAGCCAGCTTGCCGCTACGATTCTGGCATGCACTGGGCGCATTCGGCGGCTGGCTGGTGTATCGCAGCGACAAGCGCTACGCCGCCAAGATCAAGCACAATCTGACGCAAAGCAAAATAGCGCCCGATGACGCTGCCTATCAGGCGC
The DNA here is from genome assembly GCF_002162035.1 of Sulfuriferula sp. AH1. Classification (NCBI taxonomy): domain Bacteria; kingdom Pseudomonadati; phylum Pseudomonadota; class Betaproteobacteria; order Nitrosomonadales; family Sulfuricellaceae; genus Sulfuriferula; species Sulfuriferula sp. AH1. Next base: position 223,046 of record NZ_CP021138.1, on the reverse strand, counting down.
TGTTGCGTCAAACCGCGAAGGAAATCGGCAAAGGCGGGGCAGAGATACTGCCGATCTGGTTGCGTCCCTACCGGCAGGTACTCAAGCTGGTGCAGGAATGCCAGGGCTGGGAGCACGTAGAGGCCGCCGCTCGCGAGGGCAAAGGCATACTGGCGATGACGCCGCACTTGGGCTGTTTCGAAATCGTCAGCCTATATTATGCGGCCCGTCGTCCGATGACTGTGATGTACCGTCCGCCGCGCCAGCATTGGATCGAAGGCATCATGCGCGCCGGTCGTGCGCGCGGCCAGATCAGCCTTGCCACCACCGATGTAAAGGGAGTCCGTGCATTGCTGACCGCACTGAAAAAGGGCGAAGCCGTCGGCATTCTACCCGATCAGGTCGCCAGCAAGGGTGAAGGCGTGTGGGCGGATTTCTTCGGCCGTGCAGCTTATACCCCGACCCTCGTCGCCCGCCTGCATCAATCTACCGGTGCCGTGCCGTTGCTGATGTTCGGCGAACGTCTCCCCAAAGGCCAGGGTTACCGCATACACATCGAACCGTTACCGGCCGATCTCAGCGGCGACAAACAGCAGGCCGCCAGCGCGCTCAACGCCGCACTGGAACAGCTCATCCGCCAATATCCGGCCCAGTATCTATGGAGCTACAACCGCTACAAGCGTCCCGGCGGTGTGGAACCGCCGGCGGAGCAATCATGATCGCATCGCGCCTGGGGATTTTCATGCTGTGGCTCATCCACTGGCTGCCGCTGGCGTTACAGGCGCGCATCGGCAACGCCCTGGGCGCCTTGCTGTATCAGGTGGCGTCAAAACGGCGCAAAATCGGCGCGATCAATCTGGCGCTGTGCTTCCCGGAATGGTCGCAAGCCCAGCGCGATACCGTGCTGCGCCGACATTTTCAGGCCATGACCCGCGCCGCCATCGAGCACGGCGAATTATGGTGGTCGGATCGCCAACGCATTAATCGCATCGTGAAGTTCGAAGGTCTGACACATTTCCAGGCGGCATTCGGTCAGCCGCTGATCTTGCTGGCACCGCATTTTATCGGCCTGGACATGGGCGGCATCCGGCTCAGCACGGAATTCTCGCCGTTCGTATCGATGTACAGCCATCTCAAGAATCCACTGTTCGACCAGCTCATGCTGCATGCCCGCACCCGATTCGGACAATCCCGGCTGGTTTCGCGGCATGAGGGTGTACGGCCGCTGATAAAGGAAATGAAGCAGGGCGCGGCCTTGTATTATTTGCCGGATCAGGACTTCGGCGCCAAAGATGCGGTTTTCGCGCCGTTTTTCGGCATCCCGGCAGCAACGGTAAATGCGCTGCCGCGCATCGCCAATCTGGCCGGCGCCAAAATCATGCCTGCAGTGACCCGGCAGTTACCAGGTGGAAAGGGCTATGTGTTACAGTTTTATCCGCCGTGGGATAATTTCCCCAGCGATGACATTACGGCCGATGTCACCCGCATGAATCGTTTTATCGAAGACCGGGTACGCGAAATGCCGGAGCAGTATTTCTGGCTGCACAAACGTTTCAAAACGCGCCCTCCGGGCGAGGCAAAACTTTACCCCTGACAAACACAGCATGAAACTGAAATTTACCAAAATGCACGGCGCCGGCAATGACTTTGTGGTGATCGACGCGATCAACCAGCAGGTCGATCTCTCCACCGAGCAGATTCGCCGGATCGCAGATCGCCATTTCGGCGTCGGCTGCGACCAGCTATTGCTCGTGGAACGCCCCACGCGTGCGGATGCCGATTTTCGCTATCGCATCTTTAATGCTGACGGCAGCGAAGTGGAGCAATGCGGCAACGGCGCGCGCTGCTTTGTGCGCTTCGTGCACGACCACGGCCTGTCCCGGCAACGTGAAATCCGGGTCGAGACCGCTTCCGGACTGATCTTTCCCCGGCTCGAAAACGACGGCAGAGTCACCGTCAACATGGGCGCACCGCGTTTTGCGCCGGACGATATACCATTCAAGGCCGAACAGCGTGCGCTCACCTACATGCTTGATGTGAATGGCACCGCAGTTGAAGTCAGCGTATTGTCCATGGGTAACCCCCATGCGGTGCAGATCGTTGGCGATATCGACACGGCTCCGGTTGCGCAGACCGGCGCATTGATAGAACGTCACCCGCGCTTCCCCAAACGCGTGAATGCAGGATTCGTGCAAATCGTCGATCGCGGGCATATCCGTTTGCGCGTCTATGAACGCGGTGCCGGGGAAACCCTGTCATGCGGTACCGGCGCCTGTGCCGCGGTAGTCGCCGGAATCACCCGCGGCCTGCTGCAGCCGCGCGTCGACGTCACTACCCGCGGCGGCGTGCTCACCATAGAATGGGCCGGCGGCGACAACCCGGTGTGGTTGACCGGCCCGACGGTTAATGTGTTTGAAGCTGAACTTATACTGGAATGATAACGGCACTATGAAATCCGATGAAATCGCGCGCTACCTTGCGACGCACCCCGAATTTTTTGATGAATATCCGCACTTGCTGACCGACATACGCGTCAGCCATCCGTTTGAAGGGCGGGCAATCCCGATTGCCGAACGCCAGATCCTGAATCTGCGTGACAAGATCGTCCTGCTGGAAACCAAGCTAGCCGAACTGATAAGGTTTGGTGAGGAGAACGACGTCATCTCCCAGAAGATGCAGCATATTGCTGTCGCCATGATGGCAGCACGGGATTTGCCGACACTGATCCATGCGCTGTACCTGAACCTGCGCGAAGATTTTGCCATCCCGCATGCCGTGCTCAGAGTCTGGCAATCGGCAGGGGACGAGATCGAATTTACACCCTGCTCGGACGAAGTAAAGGCCTGGGTCGAAAACATGCCGCATCCGCAATGCGGCGCCTATCTGCATCCCGAAGCCTTGACCTGGTTCGGCGATACCGGCCACTTGCGCTCCTATGCAGCCATCCCGCTGAAAAACGATCAGGTGGTCGGGGTATTGCTGCTGGCATCGGAAGACGCGCAGCGTTTTTACCCGCAAATGGGCACGCTCTATTTGCAACGGCTGGGTGAGCTGATAGCGGCGGGACTGCAACGCTTGCTGCCGTGAACATCGCGCTGGTTGATGCGTATCTGACCCACCTTGCCGCCGAGCGCGGCCTGTCAGCGCATACGATCAGCAACTATGCCAGAGAGGTGCGCCTGCTGCTCGACAATAGCGGTGCCATCGCGCTTGCCGATCTGCGTGCCCACGACATCCGGCGCATCATTGCCACCCTGCATGCCCGCGGCCTCTCCGGCCGGAGCCTGGCGCGTACCCTGTCCGCCTGGCGCGGATTCTACCATTATCTGGACAAGCGCCACGGTTATACGCATAACCCTTGCGAAGGCCTGCGCGCCCCCAAGCATGCCCGCACTCTGCCGCGCAGTCTGTCGGTGGAACAAGTCGCGCATTTGCTGGACAGCCCGGACGACTCCGCACTGGCGGTGCGCGACAATGCCATATTCGAGCTGTTCTATTCCTCGGGCTTGCGATTAACCGAGCTGGCCACATTGAAACTGACGCAACTGGATTTGATTCAGGGCGAAGTGAACGTCACCGGCAAGGGCAATAAAAGCCGGCTGATACCGCTTGGCGGTCACGCTATCACCGCACTGCGCCGCTGGTTTGCGCAACGCACCGATACTGGCGATTACGTCTTCCCGGGCCGGAATGGCAAACACCTGTCGCAACGCGCAATCGAGCTGCGCCTTAAACACCGTGCCGAACAGATCGGCCTCGATACCAAGGTCCATCCGCATGTACTGCGCCACGCATTTGCATCGCATTTGCTGCAATCATCCGGCGACTTGCGCGCCGTGCAGGAACTGCTCGGACACGCCAGTATCAGCAGCACACAGATATACACCCAACTGGATTTCCAGCATCTGGCCGCGACTTACGACCAGGCGCATCCACGCGCCAGAAAGAAATCCTGAAGCCGTAGATTCCGCGCATAAAAAAACAGGATGTTCAGGACGAAATTCGCATTTCGCTGATCCTGAAACATCCTGTCTTCAACCCGGCTCAAACAGCGAGCCGGTAGTTTTGCCTAGCGTTCGCCCTGGACGTTAACGGTAATATCAACCACCACGTCGGTATGCAGCGCGATGCTGATCGGGAACTCGCCGATAGCTTTCAGCGGGCCGTTAGGCATGCGCACTTCAGCCTTGGCAACTTCAATACCCTGAGCATTCAATGCCTCAGCGATGTCGATGTTGGTAACGGAACCGAACAAACGGCCGTCCATACCGGCTTTTTGCGATACGACCAGCGTCAAGTCAGCCAGCTTGGCAGCACGTGCCTGCGCGGCAGCCAATGTGGCAGCCTGGGCTTTTTCCAGTTCAGCGCGTTTTTCTTCAAAGAACTTCAGGTTGGCGGCGGTTGCACGCTTGGCCTTGCCTTGAGGGATCAGAAAATTACGTGCGTAACCGTCTTTAACTTTAACCACATCACCTAATGTGCCGAGGTTGACCACTTTTTCCATCAGAATAATTTGCATAGTGATCTCCTTAATGCAAGTCGGTGTAAGGCATCAGCGCGAGGAAACGTGCACGCTTGATAGCGGTAGACAACTGGCGTTGAAAACGGGTTTTGGTACCGGTGATACGTGCCGGAATGATTTTGCCGTTTTCAGCTACGAAATCCTTTAACAATTCAGCGTCCTTGTAATCCACCCAGGCAATACCTTCAACGGTAAAGCGGCAGAACTTGCGACGTTTGAACAACTGACGGGAACCTTCCCGGCGCTTGGTGTTTTTGCTGTTAGTTGGACGAGGCATGATGCACTCCTATCTAAATGTTTTCTAAGCTGCAAATATGCAGCACTATCTGTTGACTTTTTTGGCTCTTCTGCGCGAGAAAGCCGGTAACACGAAAGAGCTGGTCCAAATTCAGCTGACTCAACTTGCGGGCCAGATCGCCAATGGCAATGGCGGCGACCTCGACTTTCACTACACGCTCGCTGTCGGCCTCGATCTGCTTCGATTCATGCCGAACGCGGCATTCAATCAAGGGCACTCCAGCCGGGGTATAGCGTAATGTTTCGAGCTGACACAGCGTGCCGTCAAGTACGAGCTGATTCGCTTCCAACCGCTTTAGGCTGCTTCTTCCGTATCGGATTCGACTTTAGCTTCAGAGCTGGTCAATGAACGCGATTTTTCTTCCTTCATCATCGGTGAAGGTGCGGTCACGGCTTCATCCATACGCACGGTAAGGTGGCGCAGTACGGCGTCATTGAATTTGAAGCCATGCTCCAATTCATCGAGAGTTTCCTGATCGCATTCAATGTTCATCAGCACATAATGCGCCTTATGAACCTTCTGGATAGGATAAGCCATCTGGCGACGACCCCAGTCTTCCAGACGGTGGATCTGTCCGTTGTGGCTGGTGATCTGGTTGCGGTAACGCTCGATCATCGCGGGCACTTGCTCGCTTTGATCAGGGTGTACGATAAACACGATTTCATAATGACGCATGCAAAACTCCTTCTGGTTAAAGCCCTCCGTGCGTAAGCGGTAGGGCAAGGGGAAACCGTGCATTATATTGGCTATTCAGATGCTTAGCAAGCATTTATCCATAGCCGGCAGCCTCCTGCCGAATCGGCATCGGTTGCGCAGCCTGCCCGCATTGCGTCAGACCTGGCCGATACAATCCTCCAGCATCTGCATCTCTGCCGCAGTGAAGCCCGCAGCCAGACGCGCTTCGGCATGCAGCGGACCGCGCAATCTGGGCGCCTTGTATTCGCGCATCAGTGAACGGAAAGTCGCTATCGGCTCCAGTCTCCGCAATTCGCAGAAATAGGCATACCAGCGATTACCGATCGCCACATGCCCGATCTCGTCGTGCAGGATAACGCCCAGAATATCGACTGCCGCTTGCGCACCGCAGGATGCCAACCTGTGCATGATCGCCGGAAGCGCATCAAGACCGCGCGCCTCCAGTACCCGGGGCACCAACGCCATGCGCACCATCGGGTCATGCGCGGTCGTCACCGCCATGTCCCATAAGCCATTATGCGCAGTAAAATCGCCGTAATCGAAACCCAGCGTATGCAGATGATCGCGCAGCAGAGTGAAATGGTGCGCCTCCTCTGCAGCCACCTGTAGCCAGTCGGTATAAAAATCCTTGGGCAGTCCGCGGAACCGGTAAACCGCATCCAGCGCCAGGTTGATCGCGTTGAATTCGATGTGCGCCAGCGAGTGCAGCAATGCCGCACGGCCCTCCGGCGTTGATGGCTGTCGTTTCCCCACCTGCAATGCAGAGACCATTTCCGGCTTGGCCGGGCGACCGGGCACGGGAATGGGGATGACCGGACTCAATTCATCGAAACGGTCGATCTCGCCCTGTTGCCAGGCGCGCCGCAACGCAGCCACCCGCGCCAGCTTGCGCTCGATATTGGCGTCCTGCAGGCAGACCAGGGCAATGGAAAAGAGATCGTCTGACATGGTTGAGGACAGAAAGGACAGAAACGGGATTATAAAGCCTCATGTCCGATAAATCTAACACCCCGTCATTTGACACGGACCGGGCCACGCCTGCGGAGACCGGCAGCCGAATTCAGAAGATGAACAACGAGGCGCTGGCGACCGCCGCACCGAGGACGAATCCGGCCAGCACATCGGTCGGATAATGCAGCCCCAGTATCAGGCGGGATGCGGCGACAGCCAGCGTGAAGGGAACCAGCAGCCAGGCCAGGGCAGAGTAGTAATAAATCGCAACCAGACTGAAAGTCACGGCATGCAAGGTATGCCCGGACGGGAAGCTGAAGCGGTCCAGAGGCGCAGTGAGGCAATGAATATGGCCGAACTGCTGATGCGGACGCGGGCGCAAGGTTTTATGCTTGAGCCATTTATAGATCAGAGTCGCAGTCAACCCTGCTGCAATCATTTGCAGCACGACCGGCAATGCGGATTTGCCCGCAAGCAGATACATCGCGACCATCAACGTGTACCAGAATACGCCGTCGCCCAGACGGCTGACCAGGCGAAAAACCTGCACCACGGCCGGATAACGCTCGATGCGGTTAAAGCGCTGGGTTAAACCCGCCTCGCATTCACCCATCCACTGCCAGCTCAATTTCTCCATGGCAATCTTCCTTGTCGATTATGGCGTGCAACACCCGTTCGAAACGGTCATGTATGCTATCCCACGAAATGGATAGCGCGGTTTGGCGCGCGCGTTCGCCCATTTGTCTGGCATGAGCCGGATCCAGCGCCACCTCGGTAGCGGCCGCGATGAATTTTTGCGCATCGTCATAAGGTGCAAGCATGCCATTTACGCCATGACGCAACAGCGCCTCGGCAGCAGCATATTGATAAGCGACGACCGCAAGGCCGCTGGCCATCGCCTCCGTGGTAACGTTACCGAACGTCTCGGTCAGACTGGGGAATAAAAACACATCAGCCGACGCATAGTGCGCGGCCAGATCGTCGCCGCTGCGCATCCCGCAAAAAACCGCATCGGGATATTGCGCCTGCAGGATATCGCGTTCCGGGCCATCGCCCACAATAACCAGACGGCTATCCGGATTGGCTGCATGCATCGCGGTATAGGCCTTGAACACCAGCGGCAGGTTTTTCTCCGGCGCCACTCGCCCCACATAAATGACCACTTGTGTATCCGGTGCTGCACCCCAGCTCTTGCGCAACGCTTCATCGCGCCGTGCCGGCGAAAACAATGCCGTATCCACGCCGCGCGACACTACTTCCAGATTGCGGTAACCGTGCGTTTGCAGCTCCCTGCGGATACCCTCTGTCGGCACCAGCGTGACGCAGGCCTTGTTATGAAATTTGCGCAAATAAGCCAGGATCGGGCGCCGCAGCCAGCCCACGCCATAATGCTGGCTATAACTGTGGAAATTGGTATGAAAGTCAGTACTCACTGGCAGGCGCAGCTTGTGTGCTGCAGCCAGCGCCGACCATCCCAGCGGGCCTTCGGTAGCGATATGCACCAGATCCGGCCGTTTCAATTGCCACAGCCGCACCAATGCCGCCTTGGCCGGCAAACCCATCTTGAGGCCGGCATAGCGCGGGATCGGCACGCCGAGCTTGAGCACTTCTTCCAGTTGCGCGTTATTGATCGCTTTATCCGTATTCCCCTGACGCGGACGGATCAATTGCACCTGATGCCCACGGTTTTGCAAATCGATCACTTGCCGCCCCAGCGTCATCGCAACGCCGTTGATCTCGGGTGGATAGGTCTCCGTCACCAAAGCGATACGTAATGGCTGTGGACGCGGAATAAAAGTCTGGAGTAGGAGTTCATCATTCATGATGATGATCATGCATCGGCCATAAGTCAATTTCGTGAAACGTTTTTGAAGGTTTGGTGACGTTAGTGCAACGGCTTTTGCGGTAAACTGCGCCCATGTTGCCTTTGATAGCCCAGGTCGCCCTGGATGTGCCCATACCGCGATTATTCGACTATGTAGCCCCCACCCTCACGCTGGCGGATGTAGGGCGGCGCGTGTGCGTGCCGTTCGGACGCAAGGAGTTCGTCGGCGTGGTACTGGCGCTGAGCCGCGAATCCGCCCATCCGCGCGAACAGCTCAAAGCTGTCACTGCCGTGCTGGATGACGCACCGCTGTTATCGGCAGAAATCCTCAAGCTGCTGCATTTTTGCAGCGACTACTACCATTACCCGCTCGGCGCCACAGTACTTGCTGCGCTGCCCACCGCATTGCGCCGCACACCAGCGCCTCCACTCAGAACCGTCGACAGCTGGCAGCTCACCGCGCTGGGCCGGACCGCTGCGGCAACCCTGCCGCAGCGCGCACATGCACAGCGTGCCCTGTACGCCAGCATGCAGGATGGCGCCGCATATTCCGCAACTGCACTGGCAGCCGCAAGCGCCAGCTACCGCACGACGCTCAAACACTGGCTGAAGCTGGGCTGGGCCACGCAACTCAGTCAACCCGCGCCACTCAACCCCAGTCCGGTCAGCGCCGATACCGCGCCCACGCTCAATGCCGAACAGGCCGAAGCCGTCAGCCAGATCAGCGCCGTGCTGGGAAGATTCCAGCCGTTCCTGTTGCACGGCGTCACCGGCAGCGGCAAAACCGAGGTGTATTTGCATCTGGTGCAGACGGTGTTGGCACAAGGCGGCCAAGTCCTGATACTGGTGCCGGAAATCAACCTGACGCCACAGCTGACCGGCGTGTTTCGCGCCCGTTTTCCGGATATTGAAATCGCCACACTGAATAGCGGCATGGCCGACAGCGAGCGCCTGCAGCACTGGCTGGCGGCAGTGGACGGACGCGCACGCATCGTGCTGGGCACGCGACTGGCCGTATTCGCGCCGTTGCCGGCATTGGCGCTCATCATCATCGACGAAGAGCACGACAGCTCGTTTTATCAGCAGGACGGACTGCGTTACGCAGCGCGCGACGTCGCCATCATGCGCGCGCATCAGCGCACTTGCCCGATCGTGCTGGGTTCCGCGACACCCGCACTGGAAACCTGGCATAACGCACAAAGCGGCCGTTACCAGCGTCTTAGCCTGACGCAGCGCGCAATCGATGCGGCCACGCTGCCGCAGATACGGCTGGTCGACCTGCGCACACAAAAACCCGAAGACGGCATTTCGCCAGCGCTCGCCGCCGCGATTCAGCGACGACTGGACGCCGGACAGCAGAGCCTGATTTTCATCAACCGGCGCGGCTACGCGCCCACCTTGATATGTCGGGCCTGCGGCTGGGCCGCCGGCTGCCCGCGCTGCTCCACGCGGCTGGTAGTGCATCTGCGCGAACGTCAATTACGCTGCCATCATTGCGGCTATGCCGAGCGTGTACCGCACGCCTGTCCGGATTGCGGCAATATCGACATTTCCCCGGCCGGCCTCGGCACGCAGCGCCTGGAAGAAGGCCTGCAAAAGCGATTTCCCGCTGCACGCGTTTTGCGCATCGACCGCGACAGCACCCGGCGCAAAGACAGCTGGCCGGCGATGCAGCAGCAGATACGCCGCGGCGAAGCGGATATTCTGGTCGGTACCCAGCTGCTGGCGAAAGGCCACGATTTCCCCAATCTCACGCTGGTCGGCGTCATCGGCGCAGACAGCGCGTTATACAGCCCCGATTTTCGCGCCAGCGAACGCCTGTTCGCCCAGCTCATGCAAGTCAGCGGTCGCGCCGGACGCGCCCAACATCCCGGCGAAGTGCTGATCCAGACCGAGTTCGTCGGTCATCCGCTCTATCTGGCCTTGCAGCACCACGATTATGTCGGCTACGCTCGCACCCTGCTCAACGAACGCCGTGCGGCAGGCTTTCCGCCGTTCATTCACCAGGCCGTGCTGCGCGCCGAAGCGCCACAGATCGATGCCGCCGTCACGTTTCTGAATCAGGCAAAAGCTGCCGCCCCCGCATCGGCTGCCGTTACCCTGTTCGACCCTACCCCGGCGACGATGACGCGCAAAGCCAATGTCGAACGCGCGCTGTTATTGATACAGTCGCCCAACCGGCGGGCGCTGCAGCAATTTCTGGGCGTCTGGATAGAAACGATTTACACGCTACGCACTAGCAAACTGCGCTGGCATCTGGATGTCGACCCGCTCGAAATATGAAAAGCGGGTGCCCGGGCCGCCTGTCGGATTTTGTTGATTAACCGCTAGCCAGCTATAATGGCGCATCTTTTAAATAGGTTGCGTCATGCTGACTTCGTATATAGACATCAAATCCCATCTGACTGCATTGTTTACTCAGGCGGTAAATCAGGTTTCCGCCGCAACAACGGACGTCGTGATTGAGATGGAGCGCCCGCGCGATGCGGCACACGGCGATTATGCGTGCAGCGTGGCGATGAAACTGGCGAAAACGATGCGACGCAATCCGCGCGAACTGGCAACGCTGATCCAGACCGCGTTGCCCGCATCGGATCTGGTAGCGAAGACCGAGATCGCAGGCGCCGGTTTTATCAACGTCTTCCTGCAACCCAAGGCGCACCAGCAGGTCGTGCCGCACATTCTGCACCTGGGCGCCGAGTACGGACGCAGCCAGCTGGGCGCAGGCAGGAAGGTGCAGGTGGAATTCGTCTCCGCCAACCCAACCGGCCCGCTGCATGTCGGTCATGGCCGCGGCGCAGCGTATGGCGCCAGCCTGGCGAACGTGCTCGCGGCGGCGGGCTACACCGTCGCCCGCGAATATTACGTCAACGACGCCGGCCGGCAAATGGACATCCTCGCCATTTCCACCTGGCTGCGCTATCTCGCGCTGTGCGGCGAGACCATCACCTTCCCGGCCAACGCCTATCAGGGCGATTATGTCATCGCCATGGCGCAGACGATTTTCGACCAGCATGCCGATCGCTATCAGCGCGCGGCGGCAGATGTGACCGCACAGCTACCCGATTTTACAGAAGCGCCCGACGCGTATCTGGACCAGCTCATTGCCAATGCCAAGGCCCTGCTCGGTGCAGACTATCTCTATGTGCACGATTTCGTGCTCACCGAACAGCTGGGCGATGGCCGTAACGATCTGCATGAATTCGGCGTCGAATTCGACGAATGGTTTTCCGAACAGTCACTGTACGATTCCGGTGTGGTGCAACGTATCGTCGCGCAGCTGGAACAGAACGGCCATATCTACACCCAGAACGGCGCCAAGTGGTTCCGTTCCACGCATTTCGGCGACGAGAAAGACCGCGTGGTGCTGCGCGAGAACGGCCAGTACACTTATTTCGCCTCCGACATCGCCTATCACATCAACAAGCTGGAACGCGGCTTCGACTGGATGATAGACGTGTGGGGCGCCGACCACCACGGTTACATCCCGCGCGTCAAGGGCGCGTTGCAGGCGCTCAACCTCGACCCGGACAAACTCACCGTGGCGCTGGTGCAATTTGCAGTGCTGTACCGCGACGGCAAAAAGGCCTCGATGTCCACGCGCTCCGGCGAATTCGTCACCTTGCGCGATCTGCGCCATGAAGTCGGCAACGATGCGGCGCGCTTCTTCTATGTATTGCGTAAATCCGATCAGCATCTGGACTTCGATCTGGATCTGGCAAAATCGCAGACCAGCGACAATCCGGTTTATTACATCCAGTATGCCCACGCGCGCATTTGCAGCGTACTGGCGCAGTGGGGCGGCGATGTGGCGGCCCTGACGATGATGGATTGCAGCCCGTTGACCAGCCGTTACGAGCTCGACCTGCTGCAATGTCTGGCAGAATACCCCGGCGTCGTGGAAATGGCGGCGCGCGATCTGGCGCCGCACGCGATTGCTTATGCCCTCAAGGACATCGCTGCCGCGCTGCACACCTACTACAATGCGGAACAGTTTCTGGTGGAAGACGCGTCAACGCGGCATGCACGCCTGGCGTTGATTACGGCAACACGCGAAGTGCTGCGCAGCGGCTTAACCTTGCTGGGCGTTTCCAGCCCGGCACAAATGTAGGAGATCAACATGGCGCGCGATTACAAATCCCGTCCGTCCGAAAAGAAAAAAAGCGGCCGTTCGATCTGGCCGGGCATCCTGATCGGGGTATTGGTCGGCCTCGCTGTCGCAGTGGCCGTGGCGGTATGGCTGGGCCGCAACAATCCGTTTTCGTCCCGGGAGCAGGCGCCGGAACATGAATCCGCTACCAAGTCTTCCAAATCAGGCAAACAGATAGTCGACCCGCTGGCAAACGCGACTGCACCCGATGGCACCGACAAACCGCGTTTCGATTTTTACAAGATATTGCCGGGCAACGAGACCGGCGTCGCGAATCAGCAAACCAAACAAGCTCAGACACCCAAGGCTGACGAGCTGTATTATCTGCAAGCTGGCGCATTCCCGAATCCCGAGGATGCCGACAATCTCAAGGCGCGCCTGGCTTTAATGGGATTTGAAGCCTCGATCCAGACAGTAGATATCCCGAATAAGGGCATATGGCACCGCGTACGTCTTGGTCCTTATAAAATGGACGAAGCCAATAAAACCCGAGACAGCCTGACGCAAAACAACATTCCGGCAACGCTGGTCAAGGTCAAGAACCAAAACGAGACGATACAATCAAAGCCGAACCAGGACTAAGGAGACCGCAATAATGATAGGTATGCGCAATATAGTAATGGCTTGCAGTATGTTGCTGGCGACCCTGTTGCCGGTAAGTGCTGCTCATGCAACGATAACCGAAGGTTTTGACTATCAGGTGCTCGCCCCCGAGCTGGGTACGGATAGCGGCAACAAGATCGAAGTCGCAGAGTTCTTCTGGTATCGCTGCCCGCATTGTTTCCATCTTGAACCCGGACTCAATGCCTGGCTGAAAAAATTACCCAAAGACGTGGCGATGCGCCGTATACCCGCCGTACTGAACGACTCGTGGGCGCAGCTGGCAAAAGTCTATTACACCATGGAAGCCTTGGGCGTCGTCAATAAGTATCATGATGCCTTGTTCAATGCGATCCACGTGGATGGGCTGGATGTCAGCAAAGACGCCGTACTGTTCGACTGGGCAGCCAAAGTCGGCATGAACCGCAAGGCATTCATCGCGGCTTATCAGTCATTTGGCGTGCAAAGCAAGGTATTGCGGGCCAACCAGCTCACCGTCGATTCCAAGATAAGCGGCGTGCCGTCTTTTGTGGTCGACGGCAAATATGTGACCTCCGAATCCATGACCGGCAGCGAAGCTGCCTTGTTCAAAACGCTGGATGAGCTCATCGTCAAGGCGCGCAAAGAACACAAACGTCACGCCAGATAAATCTTGCCGTTACGCGTCTTCATCACCGGAGCATCGAGCGGGCTAGGCGCAGCACTGGCCCGGCATTATGCTGCCCAAGGCGCCATCCTCGGCCTGGCGGCAAGAGGCAAGGACAAACTCGAAGCACACTGCGCAGAACTCCCCAACGCCACCGCGTATGCACTGGATGTCTGCGACAGCACTGCGATGCGCTCGGCGGCAGCCGATTTCATCACCCGGACAGGCGTACCCGATATCGTCATTGCCGCTGCCGGCATCAGCGTCGGCACCTTGACCGAACACGCTGACGATCTTGCAGTATTCCAGGCCGTCATGAACACCAACGTGCTGGGCACAGTAACGACATTCCAGCCGTTCATCCGGCCCATGCGTGCAGCGCAACACGGTACGCTGGCGGGCATAGGCAGCGTCGCCGGCATCCGCGGCTTGCCTGGCGGTGGCGCCTATTCCGCTTCCAAGGCGGCGTTGATCACCTATATGGAATCATTACGAGTGGAGCTGGCCGGGAGCGGCGTGCAGGCTACTACCATCAATCCAGGCTACATCGCGACGCCGATGACCGCCGTCAACCCCTACCGCATGCCGTTCATCATGAGCGCCGACCAGGCAGCGACCAGGATCGCCAGCATCATCAGCAAGCGCCGCACGTATGCCACGATACCCTGGCAAATGGCAGTAACAGCCAAATTACTGCGCGCACTGCCACGCCCGCTGTATGATAAATTGTTTGCCAACGCGCCGCACAAGCCGCGAAAATTGCCGTTATAAAACCATCTCGTACGCCATGACTTTATATATATGGCGTTTATCCGTTACAATCAGGATTGATAACGCTCACTTACGGCGTTGCGCTGATGCATAAAAATTATATGATTAGGAGGCTGCATGAACATTGGCATTGTATTGATCGATGACCATCCGCTCACTCGACTGGGTACTGCGCGACTCATTGAGCATACTGCGGGCTTGCAAGTAGCAGAACAATGCGCCGATATTGCAGCGGTTCGCGCATGGCTCGGCAATGGCGGGCGAGCCGATATTGCGCTCCTGGATCGCAGCCTGCCGGATGGCGACGGCCTGAGTCTGATTGCCGAACTCAAGCACGCCGGCATCCGCACTATCATGTTCACCAGCGCGAGCTCGGATGAAGACATCAGTGAGGCCATTGCCAACGGCGTCGACGGCTACCTGCTCAAAACCACCGAACCCGAACAGCTGGTGCACGCCATCCAGTCGGTAGCACAAGGCAACAGCATGCTGCCCACCCATATCATGCAAAAGCTGGCGCGCGGCGAACTGAAACAGGATGTGTTCAACACCCTGTCGCCCCGTGAACGCGAAATCGTCGAACTGGTTGCGCAAGGCTTGCCGAACAAGACCATCAGCGTGCGTTTGAACCTGTCGGAAAACACGGTGCGCAATCACTTGTCCAATATCATGGACAAGCTGGGTATGAAAAACCGCGTGCAGGTAGCGACCATGGCGTTGAAACACACCAAGTAAATCCGGCGCGCAAAAGCCCCGATCATACCGCGCCCGATCCCTGCGCCAACAGGAACTGCTTGAACGCCAATGCCACTGCAGACAGCCGCTTATCGCGGCGATGCACGACAAACCAGTGACGGCGGATCGGAAAATCGACCACATCCAGCACCGCCAGACGTCCCGCCTGCAACTCCAGCGACACGGTATGCAGCGACACCACGGCCAGCCCCATGCCGGCCTGTACCGCCTGTTTGATCGCTTCGTTGGTATTCATCACCAGACCGGTACGCGGCGCCACGCCATGACGCTGAAAGAAGCGCTCCGATGCACTGCGCGTTCCCGACCCCGCTTCACGCACGATCAGCGCCTCCTCGGCCAACCGTTCCACCGGGATTTGCGGCACACCTACCAGCGCATGATTCGGTGCCGAGATCACCACCAGCGGATTTTCCATGAACGATTCGGCTACCAGGTCATGGCCTTCCGGCGGCTGTCCCATCACCACCAGATCCAGTGCATTCTGCTCCAGCTGCTTCAGCAAATCGGCCCGATTGGTGACATCCAGATGCACCACGACTTGCGGATGCGCCTGACAGAAATGCGCCAGCAATTGCGTCGCAAAATAGTTGGCAGTCGATGCCACCGCGATCTTCAGCTCACCACGATCCAGGCCTTTCATCTGCTCGAATACCGCTTCGGCCTCGCGCAATTGCTCGGCGATGGCTTTGCTGTAATGGAACATTTCCCGTCCGGCCTCGGTCATGAAAATCTTTTTCCCCAGCTGTTCGAACAAGGGCAAACCGATGCTTTCCTCCAGCAGTTTTACCTGCATGGATACCGCCGGTTGCGACAAATGCAGCTCGCGTGCCGCCCGCGAGTAGCTCAAATGATGAGCGACCGCTTCGAATACTTGCAACTGTCGTAGCGTGAGATGAAGCATGGCGGATTCAGATATAAGTTAACATTTATGGTATCCAGCGATTGTATAACACCGGATGTCAAACAGCATGATAACCGGTTATCGTTGCAGCAGAAATTTCTGCGAAAGGGCGTGATACAGCGGTGTGGGCGAAATCAGCTTGGACATGGCACTGGCCACTACCGAAGTGGCCATCAGCGGCAGCAGCATGTGATGACTGTCCGTCATTTCCATCATGATGATAAAGGCAGTCACCGGTGCCCGTGTCACACCGGAAAGATAGGCCGCCATCGTCAGCAAAACGATGGCACTATGGGGTGCATACGATACAGGCAGCAACGCCGCCAGATTATCGCCGACGCCGGCGCCTACCGCCAATGAAGGTGCGAATACGCCACCGGCAATACCGCTCATCGATGACAACAAGGTCGCCAGCAATTTGGCGATGCCGAAATACCATGGCAAGCTGCCGCTGTCTTCCAGCATCGCCTGAGTCGGCTGATAGCCGGTGCCGAACACCAGATGATCCGTTGCCAAACCCAGCAGGGCGACCCCAAGCCCGCACAACGCTGCGAAAGCCAGCGGCCGCTGGCGAATAAACCCGGCCATGCGCGTGGTGGTGCCAAATGATGCCGCTATCAGCAAACGGCTGAACACGCCGCCAGCCATACCTCCGACCACTCCGCAAATCAGTATGGTCGAAACGCCTGAGTTCCATTCCAGATTGGCGCCAGACGAGCCGAAATAAGTGTAGTTTCCCAGCAAAGCCAGCGAAATCAGGCCGGAAACGATAACCGTGACCAGGGAAGAACTGTTCGCATTAAACACATGATGCTTGCTCAGTTCTTCGATCGCAAACATGATCCCGGCCAGCGGCGTATTAAAGGCAGCTGCAATACCTGCCGCGCCGCCCGCCAGCAGCAGAATCCGGCGCTGCTCGACATCCTGGAACGGGCCGCGCTTGTAAAACATGTGCATGATGGAAGCGCCAATCTGCACGGTCGGCCCCTCACGACCGATGGATGCGCCTACTGCCAATCCGCCTATCGTGAGCATGACTTTGCCTATCATAATCCGTATCGACAGCAAATGACTGGTTTTGGCATCATCGGTTTCATTGATCGCCGCAACGGTTTGCGGTATGCCGCTGCCCTGAGTACCCGAAAAATAGCGGCGACTGACGTAAGTCAGCGCTACAAAACCCAATGGCAGGATGAGCAGTGGGGCAAAGAAAAACGCATGAAACAAAGCCATGTTGAGCTGGCTGACATAATTGCTCGCCGTAGCCAGTGCTACGGCAACCAGACCTATCATCAACGGCCCCAGTATCCATGCCGAACCGCGATGCCACATGTCAGCCGTTTTTACTGCGAAGTCCGGCACAGTCGTTTCCAGGGCGGCTTTTTCTTTTGCTTCTGGCGGGTACGCGGGCATAGTGACGGAACAACATCCAAGGAGGTTAAGGTCATGATCCAATATACCTCAGCCAGTAACGACTGTCACACGCCCGTCACGTTATTTTGTTACAAACTCAATACAACTAACATATTGGGCCAGAGCATGAATATCTTGATGATTTCCGACGTCTATTTCCCCCGAGTCAACGGGGTGTCCACTTCGATCATGACGCTGCGCCGGGAATTAAAGGCACTGGGACATACGGTAACGCTGGTAGCGCCTGCCTATGACATGGGCGAAGCGCCCGAAGACGACATCGTACGCATCAATGGACGTCCGGTGCTGATGGACCCCGAAGACCGGCTGATGTCGCTGAAATCGCTGAAAGCCCTGCCGCAGATGCTGTCCGCACAATCCTTCGATCTGGTGCATATCCATACCCCGTTCCTTGCGCATTACACCGGTCTGTCGCTGGCCAAGGCTTTCAATATTCCCTGTGTAGAGACTTACCACACCTTTTTCGAGGAATATCTCTACCATTACATTCCCTTTCTGCCCAAAGCCCTGATGCGCTATGCGGCCCGTCATTTTTCACGACGCCAGTGCGCTCAGGTCGATGGTCTGGTGCTGCCATCAATTGCGATGGATGAAGCCCTGAAGCGTTACGGCGTGCGCGCTTTCAGCAAAATCATTCCGACCGGGATAGAACTGTCCGACTTCAGTCACTGTGATCCCGACGGCTTCCGCCGCACACACGGCATTGCGCCAGAGCGTCCGGTAGTCGTTTATGTCGGTCGGGTCGCATTCGAAAAAAACATCGAGTTCCTGCTGCTCATGCTCTCGCAACTGCGCCACAGCATTCCCGACGTGCTCCTGATTATCGCCGGCGAAGGCCCGGCGGAAGCCAAATTACGCAAAACAGTGGAAGGGCTGAATCTTGCTGCCAATGTTTTGTTTGTCGGCTATCTGGAACGCGCCACCGAATTACCTGCCTGCTACTGCGCCGGCAACGCCTTTGTCTTTGCTTCGCGCACCGAAACCCAGGGCCTGGTCCTGCTTGAAGCCATGGCATTGGGCGTCCCCGTGGTTTCGACGGCGGTGATGGGTACGCGCGACATCCTGACAGCCGGACGCGGATGCCGGGTGGCCGAAGACAATCCGGTGGCCTTCGCCGCCACACTGCAGGAAGTATTGACGGACAGCACACTACGCGCCCGTCTCAGCATCGAAGCGCGGCAACATGCGCTGGACTGGAGCGCACCGCAAATGGCACAGCAGATGCTGGCCTTCTACCAGCTGGCACAACAACAGTTCATGCGCAGCGCACAGCTGGCTGAGGTCTGAGCCTGTGGCCAGTTTAAGCGCAGGTTCGCGACCAAAGCTGACAATCCAGTCAGCCTTGGTCGAGTTTATGTATAATCAATATTATATGAGCCGAACTTGCGTGTTATGCCATGAAGCCTGTTGCAGATCGTCCTATCCCTGATTTCTGCTGCAATATCCCACCCAACTGCGCTCGAACATCGGTTAGGCCAAATGAAGACAGATGTAAACAGACCGAAAGTCCCGAACGAGGTTGTGGAAGGTCGTGCAAATTGCGCACAGTGCCCTATCCGCAGCCAGACGTTATTTGCCGACCTGCCGGACAGCGCGCTGGATCAGATCCGCATCGCCATAGACAACGTCAGTTACCCTGCGCACACGACCCTATTCAAGGCCGGGGCAAGGGATGGCGCGCTATTCTCCATCCGTCAGGGCAAGATCAAACTGGTTCGGCAATTGCCGAATGGCACCCTGCGTACTGTGCGTCTATTGCGCCAAGGCGATACGCTCGGTCTGGAGGCCATGCAGAATCTCCCTTACCGCCACAGCGCCATTGCGGTGACCGAAGTCAGAATCTGCCGCATCCCGATGGCAGTGATACACACGCTTAAACAGCAGCATCCGGAATTGGAACGGCAGTTGATCATGCGCATGCAACAGCAGCTGGACACAGCCGATCAGTTTATTACTGATTTTTCCACCGGCACCGCCGAGGCCAGAGTAGCGAGACTGCTGCTGTTCCTGGAGAGCACCAGCACCGGAGTATATTGCGAACTGCTGGGGCGGGAAGAAATGGCAAGCATACTGGGCATTACCACGGAAACAGCCAGCCGCATCATGGCCGACTTTCGGCGCAGGGGCCTGGTCAGTGGTGTCATCAACGTCAGCCTCTCCTGCGATCAGACGCAGCTACAGCAGATTGCGCTGGATATGTAGCCAATCAGACCGTATCATGCACCAGGTTAAGCTTCTGCAAGAATACCGCGTATGACAACGCAGTCTCCCTACATCGGCCGCTTCGCCCCATCGCCAACCGGCGCACTGCATGCAGGCTCGCTGCTTGCGGCGCTCGGCAGCTATCTGCAGGCGCGCAGCCGGCACGGACAGTGGCATGTACGCATCGAGGATCTGGATACGCCGCGCTGCCCGCCCGGTACCGCCGACGACATCCTGCGCGATCTGGAACGCTGCGGCTTTGAATGGGATGGCCCGATCGTATATCAATCCCGGCGACTGCCGGCTTATCAGAATGCGATTGAACGCTTGCAGCAGACGGGTAAAATCTATCCCTGCGCCTGCAGCCGCCGCGAAATCACCGATTCCAGCATCAACGGCATAGATGGGCCGGTCTACCCCGGCACCTGCCGTCCGGGTTTGGCCCAAGGGCGGATACCGCGCGCCCTGAGAATCAGCACCCACGATGACTTGATATGCTTCAACGACCTGATACAGGGGCAGACATGCCAACGCCTGCAATCGGAGATCGGCGATTTCGTGTTACGCCGCGCGGACGGCCTGTTTGCGTATCAGCTCGCCGTGGTCGTCGACGATGCCGAACTCGGCGTCAGCGAAATCGTGCGCGGCGCCGATCTGCTCAGCTCCACACCGCGCCAAATCTATCTACAGCAATTGCTCAAGCTGCCCACACCAGGCTATGCGCATCTGCCGGTACTGGTTAACGCTCAAGGGCAAAAACTCTCCAAGCAGACGCTGGCGCCGGCGTTGACGACCGCCGAGCCGCTTGCCGCGCTGCGCCATGCCATGCACACACTCAGTCATCCGCCGCCTGCGGAGATCGATACACTGGAGGCCTTCTGGCAATGGGCTCCCGCAGCCTGGCACATGGCGAATGTGCCGAGTCAGCGTACAATTGCAGCAGTTTAATTTTTTACGGAATCCGGCATGGCCTTACCCGATCGCACCCAGCAAGTTATCCAGACCTACGCCGCCTTCATTCACGGCGTCGCCACCGCATGCGCCCAACCGCAATTGACGCCGCAGCTGCAACCCATGCTGGCACAAGCCGAACAGCAGGGCTGGGGCAAACTGGTGGCAGCCCTGCGCCTGATTATCGCCGGGCGCCGCGACAGCGGCATTTACGCCGAACTGGACGACGACGAGCGCATTATTGTCGAGGCCATACTACGCGGTATCCAGGACCCGGCCACCTTGCCCGACCCCGCGCAGACCGCCGACCCCAATGCTGCTGCGCCGGGACTGGCCGCGATGATCCAGGCTTCGACCAACGGTGATGCGGCAGCGTTATCTGCGCTCGCCAACATGGCAGAGCAGATGGTCAAGGCTGGCGGCGACATGGCGAAACTGGGCGGCGGTCTGCGCCGGCTAGTGCATGGCGAACGCGATGTCAATGTGCTGACTCGCGGCATGAGTAGCAAAGGCCGCGATTTGATGGCGAAGCTGGTCGCGGAACTGGAAAAGAACCAGACCTGAAAAACAACGGAGCCGACTGACTCACGCCAGCCAGCCCCGCCAATAAGCTGACAACGCTTACGCAGTCAGCGACTTATGCAATGCCGACAGGCAATAATCGATATTCTCGGCGCGGCTGGAATGCCCCATCAGACCGATACGCCAAACCTTGCCGGCGAGGTCGCCGAGGCCGGCGCCGATTTCCAGATCGAACTCGTTGAGCAGACGGGCACGCACCGCTGCATCGTCCACGCCTTCAGGAATGGTGACGGTATTCAGCTGCGGCAGGCGGTATTCCTTGTCCACCACGAACATCAGGCCCAGCGCTTCCAGCCCGTCGCGCAACATTTCGTGATTGCGGGCATGGCGCGCCCAGCTATTTTCCAGCCCCTCCTCGGTCAGCAGGATCAGCGCTTCGTGCAAGCCATACAGGGTATTCACCGGCGCAGTATGGTGATAGGTACGCTTGCCGGCGCTGCCCCAGTAGCCCAGCACCAGATTCAGATCCAGGAACCAGCTTTGCACCGGTGTGCTGCGCGATTTCAGTTTGGCGATCGCGCGTTCGTTGAACGTTACCGGCGATAGCCCCGGCGTGCAGGACAGGCATTTCTGGCTGCCGGAATACACTGCATCGAGTTCCCACTCGTCAACCAGTAGCGGGATGCCTGCCAGCGAAGTAACCGCATCGACGATCACCAGCGCGCCGTGCTGATGCGCCAGCGCAGCCAATGCCTGCGCATCAGAACGGGCACCGGTCGACGTTTCCGCATGGACGAAAGCCAGCACCTTGGCATCAGGATGCTGAGCAAACGCCGCGGCGACCTTGTCCACACTCACCGGCGCGCCCCAGGCATCTTCCACCAGCACAGGAATGCCGCCGCAACGCTTGACGTTTTCCAGCATGCGGCCGCCGAATACGCCATTTTTGCAGACGATGACTTTCTCGCCGGGTTCGACCAGATTCACAAAACACATTTCCATGCCCGCAGAACCCGGAGCGGAAACCGGCATCGTCAGCGCGTTCTCGGTCTGGAATGCATAACGCAGCAATACTTTCATTTCTTCCATCATGTCGACGAAGGCAGTGTCGAGGTGACCGATGGTAGGACGCGCCATCGCGTCCAGAATTCGTTGCGGCACATCGGAAGGCCCGGGGCCCATTAAAGTGCGATGCGGCGGCATGAAAGAAGTGAAAGTCGGCTTTTGCATAAACATCCTGTTGGTAGAATAAAAATGCGATTTTATCTTGGAACCGCCCAAATAAACACCATGATTTTTATAAGGTTATTCTGCTGCAGTTAATGCGTGCAGCAGCTTCTCGTGAATACCGCCGAAGCCGCCATTGCTCATCACCAGTATCTGATCGCCGGAACGGGCAGCAGCGACAATGGCGGCGACCAGCTTATCCAGATCTTCGTGGACTTGTGCCCTGGCGCCCATTTCGGCGAATACGGCATGCGCATCCCAGCCCAGATTGGCCGCATAACAGAACACTGCATCGGCGTCGCGCAAACTGGCGGGCAGCGCGTTTTTCATCGCGCCCTGCTTCATGGTATTGGAACGCGGTTCCAGCACGGCCAGTATCCGCGCCGAGCCCACCTTGCGCCGCAAACCGCCTAACGTGGTCGCAATCGCAGTGGGATGATGGGCGAAATCGTCATACACGGTGATGTCATTTACCACACCGCGCACTTCCATGCGGCGCTTGACGTTTTCAAACCGCCCCAGCGCCTCGCAGGCGACCGCGGCCGAAACCCCGGCATGGCGTGCCGCCGCAATCGCCGCCAGCGCGTTGTGCACGTTATGCGCGCCCATCAGCGACCATGCCACTTCGCCCTGTTTCACACCGTCAAAATACACGCTGAACTCGGATTCGCCGCCTTGCGCAGTCCAGCCATCGCTGCCCCCCAGCCATTCCACCGGCGTCCAGCAGCCGCGCGCGATCACCCGGCGCAAGCTGTCTTCGTTGCCGTTGGCGATCACCAGCCCTGCGCCGGGCACGGTGCGCACCAGATGGTGGAACTGGGTTTCAATGGCGGCCAGATCGGGGAAAATATCCGCGTGGTCGAACTCCAGATTGTTCAGGATCACCGTACGCGGGCGGTAATGCACGAACTTGGAACGCTTGTCGAAGAATGCCGTATCGTATTCGTCGGCCTCGATCACGAAGAACGGCAGCTCGGTCAGACGCGCGGAAATGCCGAAATTTTGCGGGATGCCGCCGACCAGAAAGCCCGGATGCAGGCCCGCGTCCTCGAGTATCCATGCCAGCATCGACGTCGTCGTGGTCTTGCCGTGCGTGCCGGCAACCGCCAGCACCCATTTGTCACGCAGCACGTTTTCCGCCAGCCACTGCGGGCCAGAGATGTAAGGCAGGCCGCGATCGAGGATCGCTTCCATCAGCGGGTTGCCGCGTGTCACCACGTTGCCGATGACGAATACATCCGGCTTCAATTCGAGCTGTTCGGGGTCGAAACCTTCGATCAGGTCTATGCCCAGCTCGCGCAACTGGTCGGACATCGGCGGATAGACATTGGCATCGCAGCCTGTCACCTTGTGTCCGGCGGCCCGCGCTATCGCCGCAATCCCGCCCATGAAAGTCCCGCAAATGCCCAAAATATGTAAATGCATAATGTTATTAACAGCCGAATTGAAATGAGTGCAGCAGATGCGTCAGTTGAGTCCGGCGCCTTCGCCGACCGTGCCTTTGGACAGATCCACCAGTATATTGCGCCCGGGAATCAGCGTCGCCACGGCCAGCAGGAAAATCTCGATAAAATCGTTACGCTCGTTCTCCGGCAGCTTGCTGGTACGGTTAAAGGTGCCGAACATGGAGTCATGAAACGCAGCGATGTAGAGTATCTGTTTCTTGATTTCAGCTACATTGTAGACATCGGCGCCATCGCCCAATTGCGCAATCACCACTTCGCCCAGCTTTTCCTTGATCGATTTATACAGATGATCGATGTATTCCGCCGCGCTCGGGCGGCCGTTTTCATCTTGCAGGGAAAATTCCGCGCTGACCATTTCACCCATTTTGGTCTTCAGGGTAACGCGTTTGTCGATTGGCTCACTGGGCGCCACATTGGGCTGGATAATCAGGCTCATGTTGAATTCCTTTACACTGTTAAACGGGGATGTCGGGTTGGCCTTGCCCGGATTCAGTCAACCCTGAGGGTCGAATACCGCCTTGACCGGCATGAAAGCGCGCGATTTCCGCCGCATCGAATTGTACACACATTTGATCGAGCTTTTCGATCCCGTAAAGCCGCTGAATCAGTCGCGTCAAACTCATCGGATAAGTACCCAAAGCCATAGTGGCAGGGTAAATAAAAACAGCACCGTACTCCAGGCGATGGTCAGCGCCACCATCTCCACATCAAGCTGGTAACGATCCGCTACGCTCAATGCCATCAGCATGGTCGGCACGCCGGTCTCGATGACAGCCGCAACCTGCGCATCGCGCAAGGTGCCAAACCAGAGCAGCGATGCACCCCAGGCCACCATCGGCAACGCCAGCAGCTTGAACGTGGCCACAGTAAGTACCGCCCGGTTCGGCGCCAGCTGGCTCCACGGAATGGACAAGCCCAGCATGAGCAGCATCACCGGCACCGTCGGCTGCCCTATGAAGTGGGCGGCACTGATAATGGGGTTGAATTCCCAGCCCATCAGACTTACCATCACTCCGGCCAGAAACGACCATACCGGCGGCAACATCAGCCATGCCTTGACCGGGTTGCCCTGATGCGACACCTGCCCCCCCAGCCTTATCGCGATCCAGACACCCAGGCTCCATAATAACGGCGTCGCCGCGCCCATATCGGCAAAAGCGGCGTAACGCCCGCCTTCCTCGCCGAACAGGAAATGCAGCAGTGGAAAGCCCATGAACAGCACATTGCCGAAGATGCCGCATAACAGCAGGCCGGCGCGAGTGGTTCCTGACAGGTGCGCGCCCAGCCCGGTGTGGAACAACAGGAAGTAGAGCACACCGAAACCGAACAATACGCTCATCATCACCAATAACGGTACTGACAGCAATGCCGCAGTGATGTTCGCGCTCGCAGCCGCAGCGAACAGCAAGGCCGGGGCGAACAGATTGATGGTAATGGTCGAAATATAGCCGCGCACCAGCCGCACACCCTCGGCCCCCAATGACCGCCTCCAGACGGCTCCGGCCGCGACCAGCAATACCATCGGCAACATGACTTCAAGCAGCAGTTTTATGTAATATGCGACAGACATGGAACTCATCAACACGAAAGCGGGTACTGCGATAGTAACGCAGATTTGCTGCCGCAGCACAACAGCAAAGCCATGACACATGCCGATTTTTTTACGGCAAAGCATGTTTTACCTTATCATGCCGAAAGCAAGGCAAGCCGCATCATTTCAATATTCAGAAGCAGATAATCATGGACTGGTCTCATATCATCATCCCCGAAATCCCGGTCGCTGCAATCCTGCAGCACTGCACTTTGGCCAACCTGCCCCGACTGTGCACCGACGTGTATCACGTCGAAGACATTGTCGCGGACGGCTCAACTGCTCGTACCGAATGTCTGTGGGGTGTATTTGAACTGGAATGCCGTCCGATCCGAAATGGCATACGTTACGCATTGACCAGCTGCCCTAATGCTTTTCAGTGGACGGTAACCAGCCGCCACGGCGAAACCGTTGTGCATGGCAGCATCAACCAGATGACGCCGGATCCGGAATTTGCCGAATCCATCGCCGAGTTCCTGCAGAATTTCCATTCAGGTCTGCGACAGCAGGCCCATCGCAACGACAATCCGCCTAGCGAGCCCTGATCACAGCCGCCATACCGACAACCCTGCCGCCTGCAATACAGCGGCATCAAAACGGCACTTGACGTCTACAAAACAGCCCTTGGCAGTGACCTTGGTCAACATTTCCACAATGGGTTTATGCGTAAATTGCTGATGAGCCACGGCGACCACCAGTACATCAGCAACCGGCAACTCATCCCATTCCAGCAGCTTCAACCCGTATTTGTGCTGCGCATCGCTTGCACTGGCTACCGGATCATGAACAGTCACTTCAACGCCGAATGATTCCAGCTCCTTGATCAGATCGATTACCTTGGAATTGCGCAGATCGCTCACATTCTCCTTGAAGGTCACACCAAGCACGTTGATTTTCGCCCCCTTCATGGTAACGCCGTTGCCTATCATCAGTTTGATGGTCTGATCGGCAATAAATTTGCCCATGCCATCGTTGATACGGCGCCCGGCCAGAATCACATCCGGATGGTAGCCGAGCATTTCCGCCTTGCTGGTCAGGTAATAGGGGTCCACTCCGATGCAATGCCCTCCAACCAGACCGGGGCTGAAATGCAGGAAATTCCATTTGGTGCCGGCAGCTTCCAGCACCTCCTGGGAATCTATGCCGACCAGATGAAAGATGATCGCCAACTCGTTCATCAATGCGATATTCAAATCGCGTTGCGTATTCTCGATGACTTTCGCCGCTTCCGCCACCTTGATGCAGGATACTCGATGCACGCCGGCCTCGACGATCAACCCATACAGCGCTGCCACCTGCTCCAGCGTGGATGCGCTGTCTCCCGAGACTATTTTTATCACCCGGCTCAGCGTGTGCTCCCGGTCGCCCGGATTGATCCGCTCCGGGGAATAGCCCACATGGAAATCCTGCTGCCATTTCAGGCTCGATGCCCGCTCGAGCTCAGGTACGCACACATCTTCGGTAGCCCCCGGATAGACTGTCGACTCATAAATAACGATCGCGCCTCTTTTCATATGCTGTCCGACCGTACGGCTGGCATTGACGAGCGGCGTGAAATCCGGCTGATGCGCCACGTCCACCGGAGTAGGCACGGCGATGATAATATAATCCGCCTCGCTCAAAAGGACCGGGTCATCGGTAAATGTAAGCTGTTGCGCGGCACGCAACTCATCGCTGTCCATTTCGTCTCCGGGCGCGATATATTGCCTGAGACTTTCTACCTTGCTACGGGTGTGACTATAACCTATCGTGGGCATGATCTTGCCGAACGCCACTGCGAGTGGCAGACCCACATAACCCAGACCAACTACGGCTACCGTACTCATAAAAAACCTTTCAAGGGGAGCTGGCTCCAGATGCGGACAACACATCCATTAACGCCCGATACGACGGCTTGGCCTGCATCTGCTCATCGAAAATCAGGGCTGCGCCGTTACCCGGGAAGAATTGCGGTATCCATGAATAACGGTCGGTAAACCCCCACGAAGTAAAATTATGGCAATTCTCCGCGGCTAAACAGACGCTCATCATGTTCCGGTAAATCCCGGCCTGTGCTTCAAGCTTGGCCCGGGTTACCGGAAGCTTGATCATCACGTCCATTTCAGTGATATAGACCTGCAGCCCAAGCTGATGCAAACGTGCCATATTGGCACTGACCGCCTTGGTATCGGGCGGATCATCCACGCTGGTATGCATCTGCAACCCTACACCGTTAATCGGCACGCCCTGCTCATGCAGCCTTTGCACCAGTTTGAAAATCGCATCGGCTTTGGCTCCGCCACCGTCGCCACCATAGTCGTTATACAACAGGAGCGCATCCGGATTGGCCTCATGCGCCCATTGAAATGCCAACGCAATATAATCCGGCCCAAGCCCCCGCGACCAGAATGTCTGCCGCATGGCGCCATTATCATCAACCGCCTCGCTCACCACGTCCCAGACATTAACGCGCCCCTGGTAATGCCCAACGATGCGAAAAATATATTCGCGCAATATTTTGCGCAGCTGCGCATGCGTCCAATGCCCTTGGGTCAGCCATTTCGGCAGTTGTTCATGCCATACCAGCACATGCCCATGCACTTGCATATTATGCTTTTCCGCGAAGTCGACCACCGCATCGCCGTCCGCAAATGTATAGCGAAACGGGGCAGGATGCGACTCGGCGAATTTCATGCTGTTTTCCGGAGTCAGGCTGTCGAATTCGCGCGCCAATACTCCGGCATAATCCGTGTCTGTCCGTAACGCATCTTCATCGACGCTGGAACCGATGTGCATGCCTCTGGCCTCGGCTGCCGCGCGCAGCGTGGCCGCAGGCGGCCCCATGTCGGATGCAGCCATCGCAATCAGCGTCTGGGTCAACAGTACGGCTATCATTCCCAATCGGATCATTTCATTCTGTTTCACTAATATCCCCGATAAGCAGTTACTGGCAGACCAGCCAGACCTTTGACAAACACTGGAACCGCTTCATCTTTTTGCGGCGTCAGACCAACCGTAAGCGCCCATTGATCCAGCCAAGACACACCAATCGTCCCGGCATAAGTATTCACCGAGCTATACGCGGGGTCCCGCAACGCATCCGCCAGGGTAATAAATAGATATCCGCGTTGCTTCAGCATAGCGACCAGTTCGCCGAAATGATCGGCATTCAAAGAGTTGGCATGCAACAGCAGCACCTGTCTGATCTGGCGTCCGAACAGCTCCATGGATTGCTGCTCGGCATTGGCCAGAACTTTTCCCATATAAGAAATGTACGCTGCAGCCACGCGCTGCAGCGCGGCCTGATCGCCTTGCTGCTCGGCCCTGTCGTAAGCGGCGGCAAATATCCATTCGGCATGATTCACGGTAACGGGCGCTATGATGTAGCCGCGCCCTGCAAGGAATTTTTCAAATGCGGTTCGGGTCGCAATATCGTTGCCAACCTGCAAATAAGGATGACGAAAATATCGCAGTTTCATGCCGCGCGCCGCCAGCAGAGAGCTGGTTACGGTTTCGCCACGGATAACGTCCTGCTCAAACTGCTCCAGCGGCATGCGGCTGAGCGCTGCATGGGAATAGGTGTGATTGCCGAGCTCGAGTCCTGCATCCAGCCAGTCGCCGAGGCTGGCCACGCTTTGTTCGTCCAGCTGTCCCTGGCGATAAAGCTTGGCCTCATTCACGAAGCCGACTGCCGGAATATGGTTGGCTGTAATCTGCCGCAATAGTTCGTCCGCTCGAGCGCGTAACGTCGTCCAGTTGTTATCTATGCCTCCTTCCACAAACGGCAAATCGTCGAAGGTCACCGCCATCTCACGCTGCGACGACTGGATCGTGAAGTCATCGGCTTGTGCTATTGCACCGGCACTGAACAACAATCCGAGAAAAACAAGCCATTTTGTCATCATCTTCACCGCACAGTCCATTCCGGCCTGACCTCGAACGCTACTCTGACGCACAGAACTACCGGATTTGCAGCCGCAGCGCGAAATCTGCGGCTACGCAGACATCATCAGAAACGCCGGGTCAATATCAATTCGAACATCCTCGACCGATATGCCCCTGTAGCACCCGCACCATAGGATGATAGCGATGCGCGCGCATCCAGCATCCAGTCGCGGTAAAGCCCGAAGAAACCTTCCACGACCAGATCGCCACCCGCGCGGTATCCATCCATGGTGTTATCCTTGTATGGCCCCGCACTGGCGGTAACGCTGATTCCGTTATCATCGTTCAGCTTCCAGTAACTGTAAGCCGTCACCGAATAACGCCGGTACATATTCGGTGCATAGTATCCGTTATTCGGATCTTCCTTGTAGCTGAACCAGCGTCCGCCAATGCCCAGATCGAGATTGAGATATTGATTCCGGACTACGGCACGCCGCGGTGCCAGATCGACCTCCCACCGCGAGTTGCCATCAGAGAAGGTATCGTAAGCCAGCAAACTGTCTATCGTATACCGCAGATCCGGCTGCCAGCTGGTAGTCAGGGTATTGGCGCGACGTTCGATGCCAAGCGAAACAGCGCGCGGCGACACCGCATACACATCCTGCCGTCGGGACAGACGCATGCTGAGATTGTCTTTCGGCTGAAAATCCGCACCCACCTTATAAATAAAGTTATGACTGCCAGATGCAGTGCCGCCGCCTACTTGTGCATCCATCGCTATTTTAGGCGAAAATAAATGACGGGCACCGATCCAGCCCCGGTTATAGTCGGTAGTCGTTTCGCCATTCACGGTTTCGAAACCACTGCCTGCCGCCGCATTCAGCCTTTGCTTGTCAGTCCCTGCAAACACACGGGTTTCCGGTGAAATCACGTACTCGCCATTCACGCCCGCCTGCTTGATCGTGATATCGTCGGAACTCGCCTGATAGCCGAACAGGAAACTGATATTGGAACGCAACGGTGTTTTGATGAAGCGTTGCGTATCATATGTTTCCTTGCTGTCAGGCTGCAGACGCACCAGTTCACTCAAACTGCCGAGTGCCTCACGTGGCCGATGCGCTATGGACAATGCCAGGCTATGTGTAGTAGCCAGCTCATAATCATCCGGCATCGTCGGATGCAAATTGTTGACGATCGCCAAAGCCGGTGTTGGACGCTCTGCCCAGGCCAGCACACGCGCTTTCTGTTTCAGATAAGCCGGCGTTTCGCCATACTGTCGCCGGTATTTTTCCAGCAGTTCCATTGCCAGCGCATAGTCGCCGCGCTCGGCCTCGACTTCGATATATTCTATCCACACGACTTGCACCTGCGGATATTTGGCCAGATAGCGCTTGTAATATTTTGCCGAGTTATCGAGCTGGCCTTGCCAGGCGCTGATACGCGCGATACCGAGTATCGCGCCAGGGTCGCCGGGCGCAATGACCAAAATGCGATTGTAGCTATCCAGCGCAGTCGGATAATCAGAACCCCATGCCGCAAGGTCTGCGCGGGCACGCAAAAATTCCAGATTTTTCGGTTCCAGCTGGACTGCACGCTCTATCGCCGCAGACGCATTCTTCACATCCTTGAGACCGGGATAAGTCTGGGATAACCGATAGAACAGATGGGCATCGTTCTGCGAGAACCGCGTCGCCTGCCGTACCGCCTCTGCCGAAGCGCGATCGTCTCCGGCCAAAGCCTCGATATCCGCCATGTGCAGCCAGTATTCCAGACTTTCACCGAAACGCTGCCGGTAGATTTCTCCGTACTCCTTGACGGCGGCGATATTGCCGCGAGTGGCTTCGTCTTCCATGTATGCCATCATCGCATCCTTGTCCTGAGGATGCTTCGCAAGATAGGCGCGGTAAAGTTTAGTCGACTTTTCCACCTCGCCTTTTTGCGAATAGGCGCGCGCCAGTCCTATCGTGGCGGCCGCATCATCGGGCGCAATGGCCAATACGCGGGAATAACTATCAGCAGCCATGACGTAATCCCGGTTCCAGGCCGCGAGCACGCCGCGCGCGCGCAGGTATTCGATATTATCCGGCTCCAGCTGCACGGCATGATTAATAGCGGCCAGTGCTGCCTTGCTATCCTGGGCAACGGCGTAGGATTGGGAAAGTCGCTGGTAAAGCTTGCCATCGGCTGGTACCAGCCGTGTCGCCTGCTCCAGCGCTTCAGCCACACCTTTCGGATTGCCTGCCACGGCCTGAATATCCGCAGTCTGCATCCATGATTCGGGCGTTGCGCCGAAGCGCTGGCGATAGACATTCAGCAGATCCAGCGCACTGACATATTGTTTGCGTTTGGTCTCTACATTGATGTATTCCTTTAGCGCAGCCTGATCTCCGGTATGACTGTCAACATAACGCTTGTAATTGGCGGCAGCCTGATCCAGACTGCCTTGCCATACCTGATTGCGTGCCAATCCCAGCATTGCTTCCGCAGAACCGGGCTCCAGTGCCAGAATACGACTGTAGCTATCGGCAGATTTCGCATAATCCTGCGCCCAGTTCGCCAGACTGGCGCGCGCCTGCAGGTATTTGAGATTCCTGGGCTCCAGCAAGACAGCCTGATCGATTGCAGCCAAGGCCGCCTTGGGATTCTTGGCAGCCGCATGCGTCTCCGACAGCTTGGCGTAAAGCGCAGCATCCCTGGACGAATAATGAATCGCCTGGTTCAACGCAGCCGCACTCGCATTCATGTTTCCGCGCCGCGCCTCGATATCGGCAATCCGCAGCCACAGATGGGGCTGATCCGGATTGTTTTTAAGCGCCTGCCGGTACACCTCGATCGCATCCGCCCAATGGCCCTTGCTTTCAGCTGCAATACCCGCTTCGGGTACCGTTTCCGCGCTCTGCGCCACGACCGGTACCGACAGAAATAATGCCGTCATCCCGACAGAAATATACTTGTTCATTTGCGCCACCGCCTGTTTCTGAAGATCCATAAATCCGTAGCAAAACGCCCTATCGTAATGAGGTCGAAGAGAATGACGGCATAACGTAATGGCGTCACCAATATTCCCTTCAGGAAATACTCAAGCCGATGCCCCCTGGCAATAATCGCCAGGATACTGACCGATACCGCCGTCTCAGCCAAGAGCGTAATCGCCAGTGGCTCCCATAGTTTCAGGATAATCATGATGGTCATGGCCGCAGGGAAAGCGATCTTCTCGACTGCCGACATAAACAGCACCCAGCCGATGGGGCGGCCATATTTCAGCGTATAGTCCATGCCGAAAGGCTGGCGATATTGTTCCTGAATTTTCCGTTTGCTGGCGATTTCCGCTCCGATCTCGCGGCGTTCGCGGCGTTGATGCAAATATCGCTTGAATGCCTTGAATGGACTGCGCATCAGCTCGTTAAAATAGTAGCAACTTTGCAGGAATGACGACGACCAGAGATAAAGCTGATGCGGGACACGGCCTACTTCCGGTTCCTGGGAGCGTGCATAAACGTCAGTCAGCTGGATATTCCGGAAACCGTTATCGTTCAGTGCAAAGCCGATGAATATATCTTCCGAATTGGTCAGGTCATCGCCCAGCAGTGGCTCGTAATGGTCGAAAATAATGGTCTTCAGCCTGTCCCGGCGGTAGGCAACGGCACAGCCCACCGGATTCAGGATGCTGCCGAAGAATACCATCTGGCCGTGATACACGAATTTCTGCAAATAGAAATACAGTACGTCGCGATACAGATTGGTGATGCCGCGCTGCAGATGCCGCATCCACCCGACTTTCGGATAGATCGACGCTTCCGGCTTGGCAGCCAGGAACTGCTGCAGCGGCGCCGTATCGATCATGGCATGCCGGTCGCGATCGCGTAACGGCAGAATGGTACCGCAGGCGCTGGCGATACCGACGCCCTTGTATAACTCTTCCACCACTCTTTCAATATAATTCTCAGACTCCAGCACCGTATCGCCATCCAGTATGAATTCGACATCGGAATCGAACTCCCTGGACTGGCGCTTCAGCGTCGGGGTTTTCCCTATCGGTTCCTTGCGCGGGATCACAATCAGCTCCATCTTGTTCTGATCGGCGAAGGTATGCGCATACTCGATTGTCTTGTCCGTGCTGCCGTCATCCACCAGAATGATTCGTGTCGGTCGCCTCGTCTGTTTCAACAGCGACGCCAGACAGATCGCAATGTTGCTTTCTTCATTCAGCGCAGGAATGACGACATCCACCGTTGCCTTATGCCAATCCTCGGCAGGCGTCGGGACGGTGTCATCCGGTCCGTGGATCAAACCGATAATACTCAATACCGTATTAGGGCTTAAAACGAAAAAGGGAGTTGTAGCCATAATATCCTTACCCTGTCATGGTTTCAGTAACCGGCTTGCTCATACTGCGCTCCCGGCGGATCAAATCGTCTATCGTGTCGACCAGCGTCCATTTCGGCTCGAACCCGGTCAGCGCTCGCAACTTGTTCAATATCGGCCTGCGATGGGAGACATCCTCGAAATCGACACCGTACGCTTCCCCGTAGCTGAGAAACTTTATCGGCGACGCGCTTTTGGCCCGTTGCACGACGAGCTGCGCCAAATCCTTGATAGCGATTTCCTGATCATTGCCGACATTGACGATTTCACCCTTGGCTGCCGGGGTGGCAGCCAACAAATCCAGCGCCTTGACGATATCGCGGACATCGCAAAACGATCTGGTTTGCGTGCCGTCGCCATACACCGTAACGGGTTGATTACTGATAGCCTGCCGAACGAATGAAGGCACTACCATGCCATATTGAGCGACCTGACGCGGTCCTATGGTATTAAACAAACGTGCAATGATGATATTCAGGCCATATTTCTGGGCATAGGCATAACCGAACGATTCATCAGCCAGCTTGGTCACCGCATAGCACCAGCGCAATCGGCTGCCGGAATGAAAAACCACGGCGTCGGTCTCGGCAAAACCGGCATTTTCATTGAAGCCGTACACTTCCGAGCTGGAAGCGACGATTAACTGAGGATTCCAGCCGCCCTGATGCATCGCCCGCATCACCCGCTCACACCCGGCGATATTGGTTGCCATGACGCTCACCGGATCTGCCAGAACCTTTTTTACGCCGACCACAGCGGCCATGTGATAGATGCGATCGGCCCAGCCGACGGCCTTGTCCAGGCCTGCCCAGGTTACGATATCGGCTTCGTCAAAACGAAACGATGCGTTCCCAAGCAACGGCTTGATATTGTCATAAGAACCGGTATTCAGATTATCAACGACATGCACATTGTCGTTGCGAGAAAGGTGGTATTCCGCAAGATGCGAACCGATAAACCCGGCGCCGCCGGTGATTAAAACATGCATCACTCCCCCTTGTAATAACGGTATTTTTATACTTCGGGATCATTTTATTCTTTAAATATGCAATTCCATCTTGGCAGAAATTTTTAGAAGTGCCAAGGAATTTTTTACATAACATCAAGCCCCTGATTTTTCATTGCTTCACAGCAACTTGATCCTTGAATTTTCAATGGCAGCGAGCACGTCGGGCTCGTGATTTTTTAAGCGGGGAGTTGACATAGTGTCAAACTCACACTATCGTATCAGTGTATTCTTTACACTTTGTCATCCATGCCACCATTTTGTTACGAATATCCGCACCCGGCACTGACCACCGATATCGCGCTCTTCACCATACGCGAGGAGAAACTGGCCATTTTGCTGATCCGGCGTCGTGCCGAGCCGTTTCAGGGCTGCTGGGCATTGCCCGGCGGCTTTGTTGATCCGGACGAATGTCTGGAAGATTGCGCATTGCGCGAACTGGCCGAGGAAACCGGCATCACCGGCGTATATCTTGAGCAGTTGTATACGTTTGGCAAGCCGGACCGCGACCCGCGCGAACGCATTATCAGCGTGGCCTATTATGCGCTGGCGCCATGCGAAGTACTGTCCCCGGTTGCCGGATCCGATGCGGCCGAAGTAGCCTGGTTCAATCTCGATGCGTTACCGGCACTGGCATTCGACCATCAGGACATTATCCATCTGGCACAGCAGCGCCTGCGCGCAAAGCTCGACTATTCGACGGTGGCGTTCGGCCTGATGGCTGAAACATTCACGCTGGGAGAATTGCAGAAGGTCTATGAAACCATACGTGGCGAGGCCTTGGACAAACGCAATTTTCGCAAACACATCCTGGCGCTGGGCATACTGGCTGAAACCGGCGCAAGCCGGCGTGTCGGCAATCATCGCCCGGCCAAGCTGTATCGCGTTGCCCATCCCGGCGCGGTGTATTACATTCGATAGCGAGGATATCCATGACTATCCAATCCGTGCTGAACATGCCGGCCATGCCCAAAATCATCGCTCCGCCGATGGTCGAAGAAACCTTATCCGATAGCGAGCGCGCGACGCTGGTTGCCCGCATCAAAACCCTGATGGCGCAACAGAACGCCGTGCTGGTCGCGCACTATTACACCTCGGCCGATTTGCAGGATCTGGCCGAAGAAACCGGCGGCTGCGTCTCGGATTCACTGGAGATGGCGCGCTTCGGCCATGCCCATGCGGCCAGCACCATCATTGTGGCCGGCGTCAAATTCATGGGCGAGACCGCCAAAATCCTCAATCCGGAAAAACGCGTATTGATGCCCGACCTGGACGCCAATTGCTCGCTGGACATGGCATGCCCGGCCGACGCATTTACCGCATTCTGCGACCAGCATCCGGACCGCGTCATCGTGGTCTATGCCAATACCTCGGCAGCCGTCAAAGCCCGCGCCGACTGGGTGGTCACCTCCGGCACTGCCGTTAAAATCATCGAGCACCTGCACAAACAAGGTAAAAAGATACTGTGGGCGCCCGACAAGCACCTTGGCGAGTATGTGCGCACCACCACCGGCGCCGATATGCTGTTATGGCAAGGCTCTTGCGTCGTCCATGAAGCCTTCAAGGCGAAGGAGCTCGCCGCGATGAAACTGGCGCACCCGGATGCTGCCGTGCTGGTTCACCCCGAGTCGCCGGAAGAAGTCATCGCGCTGGCCGATGTGGTCGGGTCCACCACCCAGATTATTCGTGCCGCGCAAACCCTGCCCAATCCGGAATTCATCGTCGCCACGGATAACGGCATCTTCCACAAGATGCATACTGCGGCGCCCGGCAAGATATTCCTCGAAGCCCCGACCGCCGGCGCCGGCGCGACCTGTAAAAGTTGCGCGCATTGCCCGTGGATGGCCATGAACGGATTACGCAATCTGCTGCAGGTGCTGGAAACCGGCGCCAATGAAATTCACATTAGCGAGGCTGTCCGCGAACGCGCGGTATTGTCGATACAGCGGATGCTTGATTTTGCCGCGCAGCACTGACCGGCTCCGTCAGGCCGGACTGGCACTGGCCGCCCTCACTCTGGGGGCGATCAGCGTACTCGGATTTGCGCCGTTCGACTGGTTCCCGCTGCCGTTATTCACACTCGCGGGGCTGTTCTGGCTATGGCAACGCCAGCCATCCGCCAGCGCAAGGCTCGGATTCGTGTTCGGCCTGGGCTATTTCGGCGCCGGAGTGTCGTGGATTTATACCAGCCTGCATACCTATGGCGAGATGCCCTGGACGCTGGCGGTGTTGGCGACCCTGCTGTTTGCGGCCTTCCTGGCCTTGTTCCCGGCTGCTGTCGGCTATCTGTACCAGCGCTGGCGCGGTGCCGCCATGTTGAGCGTACCTGCTGCATGGATGCTGTCGGAATGGGTACGCGGCTGGATATTCACCGGCTTCCCCTGGCTCGCCGTCGGCTATTCGCAAGCACCGGCCAGTCCGCTGGCCGGATATGCGCCCATTATCGGCGTCTTCGGCCTGTCGCTGATTCTGGCATGGTCGGCGGCAGTATTGGCATGGCAACCGCGGCGCTACGGCTGGTTAGTGGTGCTGATCTGGGTCGCTGGTGCAGGGCTCAAATTCATCGCCTGGACACAACCGCAAGGGGCTGCGTTCAGCGTCAGTCTGATACAGGGCAACATCAGCCAGTCAATCAAATGGCAACCGGAACAAGTGCTGACCACCATGCGCGAATACCGCGACATGGTCGCCAACAGCCATGCGCGCTTGACCGTATTGCCCGAAACAGCGATACCGCTATTCTATGACGAAGTCCCCAAAATCTATCTCGACGATCTTGCCACCTACGCCCGCATCAATGGCGGCGACCTCTTGCTGGGCATCCCCGAACGCTCGGCGGATGGCCGCTATTACAACAGTGTCATGAGTGTAGGCACGGCGGCCACCCAGTTCTACCGCAAATCCCATCTCGTGCCGTTCGGCGAATATATCCCGCTGAAGCCGATATTCGGGCGCATCACCGAAGTGCTGCACATACCGCTGTCCGACTTCTCTCGCGGCGCACTGACACAGGCGCCGTTCAAAGTTGCCGGTCAGCGGGTCGCCGCCAATGTTTGCTATGAAGACGTATTCGGCAACGAGATCATCCGCCCGCTCCCTGCCGCCAGCATCCTGGTCAACGTCACCAACGACGCCTGGTTCGGCGACAGCATTGCGCCCTGGCAACACCTGCAGATCTCGCAAATGCGCGCTCTGGAAAGCGGCCGGCAGATGCTGCGCGCTACCAATACCGGGGCGACAGCCGTCATCGGCATCGATGGCGTAGTGCAGCAAGTGCTACCGCTATTCACCCGCGCAACACTCACCGCCACGGCCCAGGGTTATCAGGGGTTGACGCCGTTTGCGCGCTGGGGCAACCATCTGGCTTTGCTGATTGCCGCGGGGATGCTGACCAGCGCGCTGGTTTATGCGCAAAAAGGACGATAAGACGTTTAACGTCCGGTGCTGCCGAAACCGCCTTCGCCGCGTTCCGAAGCAGTAAAATCCTCAACCACGTTGAACTGCACCTGCACTACCGGCACCATCACCAGCTGGGCTATGCGCTCCAGCGGGTTGATGGTAAAGCTGGTATGTCCGCGATTCCACATGGAAACAAACAGCTGGCCCTGATAATCCGAATCGATCAGACCAACCAGATTGCCTAGCACGATGCCATGCTTATGTCCGAGTCCCGAACGCGGCAAAATGACAGCCGCCAGATCAGGGGTACCGATATGGATCGCCATGCCGGTAGGAATCAACAGGGTCTGCGCCGGCGCCAAGTCTATCAGCGCGTCGATACAGGCACGCAAATCGATGCCTGCCGCACCCGGAGTAGCGTAGCTGGGCGGGTGGTCATGCAGACGGGCATCGAGAATTTTCACATCTATGGTACGGGCCATGGTTTTTCCTAACGTGAACGAGTGTATAAATCGGCAAGATGAGCGATCAGCTGCCGCGCCAGCGTAAGCTTGTCGGCTTTAACCAAGTGATGTGCGCCCCGGTCGTCAAGCAGGATCAGCTCGTTATCGTCGCTGCCGAGCGCATCCTGGGCGCGATTCACCGCAAGCAGCGGCAGATGTTTGCGCTGGCGCTTGGCTTCGCCGTGCTCCAGCAACTGCTCGGTTTCAGCAGCAAAACCCACGCAGAAAGGTGGATTCGGCAGCTGCGCTACCTGACCCAGAATATCGTCATTGGGCACCAATGTCAGCGTCAGCGTAGCATCGGTTTTTTTCAGTTTGTTGACATGGGATTGCTGCGGACGATAATCGGCGACAGCGGCAACGCTGATGAAAATATCGGCATCGGCGACATGCTGACTCACCGCCTGCAACATCTCCGCGGCACTTTCAACATGAATGACGTGCGCCGCTGGCGGCGGAGTAAGGCAGGTCGGGCCGCTGATCAGCGTAACGCGGGCGCCGGATTCCAGCGCCGCACGGGCAACGGCATATCCCATCTTGCCCGAACTCAAATTGGTCAGCGCCCGCACCGGATCGAGCTTTTCCAGCGTCGGCCCGGCGGTGATCAGCACGCGCTTGTTCGCCAGCAAGGGCGGGATGAACCGGGCAACGATGGCATCGTATAAATCGGCCGGCTCCAGCATGCGCCCTTCGCCGACTTCACCACAGGCCTGCTCACCGGCGGCCGGCCCCAGCAGCATCACGCCGTCTTCAGCCAGCTGGCGCACATTGCGTCGGGTAGCCGGATGCGCCCACATCTGCCGGTTCATCGCCGGGGCGAGCATAAGCGGGCAGGTGCGTGCCAGGCATAACGCGGACAGCACATCGCCCGCCAGACCATGCGCCAGCCTGGCGATGAAATCCGCCGTCGCCGGCGCCACCACGACCAGATCGCTGTCGCGGGTGAGCTGGATATGCGCCATGCCGTTGCTGCTGGTGTCATCCCACAGATCGGTAATCACCGGCAGCCCGGATAGCGCCTGAAAAGTCTTGGCGGTCACGAAATGCGTTGCCGCTGCCGTCATCGCCACCTGCACCCGCGCGCCCGCCTTGACCAGACGGCGCGTCAATTCGGCAGCTTTATAAGCGGCAATGCCGCCAGTGACCCCTAACAGGATGCGTTTATTGTGCAATTCCGGCATGATTATGACCGTGCGCGTAAAAAGCGCATTTTACCTTATAAAATCAATACGCAGAATTTACGCATAAAAACAATGAAGGGGGAAATGCATGGCGATTACCGACTGGCCGGAGGATGAACGTCCGCGCGAGAAACTGCTGTTACGCGGGGCCGCAGCGCTGAGCGACGCCGAATTACTGGCGATTTTCCTGCGTACCGGCATACCCGGCAAAAGCGCAGTGGATATGGCAAGAGAACTCATCGGCGAATTCAGGAACCTGACCCGGCTGTTTGCCGCCAGCCATCAGGAATTTTGCGCCTTCCCCGGACTCGGCGATGCCAAATACGCGCAATTGCAAGCCGTGCTGGAAATGGCGCGGCGTGCGCTGTCCGAAGAAATGCGCCAGACCGACGCCCTCAACTCCCCGGCCGCAGTACGCGATTATCTGCGCCTGGCGCTGGGCGGCAAGGCGCATGAAGTCTTCTGCGCGGTATTCCTGGACAGCCAGAACCGTGTGCTCGCAGTCGAAGAACTGTTTCGCGGCACCCTGAATCAGGCCAGCGTCTATCCACGCGAAGTGGTCAAGCGCGCGCTGGCGCATAATGCCGCCGCATTGATCCTGGCGCACAATCACCCTTCCGGCGTTGCCGAGCCCAGCCGGGCCGACGAAGCCCTGACGCAGGCGCTGAAAACCGCGCTGGCGCTGGTGGACGTGCGCGTTCTGGATCACTTCATTGTCGGTTGCGGCGAAGCAATTTCTTTTTCCGAACGCGGTTTGCTTTGACTTCTACTATAAAAACATGGTATAAATCGCGTTTTTCCGAATTCCGTGGGAGGTCGCTATGGCCCGTGTATGTCAAATTACTGGCAAATCGCCAATGTCTGGGAACAATGTTTCCCACGCCAACAACAAAACCAAACGTCGTTTTTTGCCTAACCTGCAATCTCGCCGTTTCTGGTTAGAAGAAGAGAACCGCTTTATCCGTTTGCGTGTGAGCACCGCGGCACTGCGCACTATCGATAAAAACGGCATTGAAGCTGTGTTGGAAAAAATGCTCGCCAATGGCGAGAAGATCTGAGGAGTAAGACATGGCTAGCAAAATCCGTGAAAAAATCAAACTGGAATCTACTGCAGGTACTGGTCACTTCTACACCACCAGCAAAAACAAGCGCACCACGCCTGAAAAACTGGAATTCATGAAGTTCGATCCAAAAGCCCGCAAGCACGTGCTGTACAAGGAAATCAAGCTGAAGTAATCCAGCTGCACCGGGTCTGTTGACCGGACAATAAAAAACCCGCTGCTTAGCGGGTTTTTTATTGTCCGCCGAAGACCGGCCAGCTCAGCTGCGTTTGATCAACGTACCCACACCATCCTTGGTCAGAACTTCCAGCAGCAAGGCGTGTTCCACCCGCCCGTCGATGATGTGCGCAGTTTGTACGCCATTCTTGACCGCATCCAGCGCACAGTTGATTTTCGGCAACATACCGCCGTAAATCGTGCCATCATCGATCAATTCGTTGACGCGCTGCGCCGACAGGCCGGTCAGCAGCCCGCCTTCCTTGTCCAGCACACCCGGGATATTGGTCATCAGTATCAGTTTTTCCGCACGCAGCGTCTCGGCCAGCTTGCCTGCGACCAGATCGGCATTGATGTTATAGGCTTCGCCGCCTTCGCCCACGCCCACTGGCGCAATCACCGGGATAAAATCGCGCGTATCCAGCAGCTGAACCAATTCCGGATCTATTCCCAGCACTTCACCAACCAGCCCGATATCCAGCTTGCTACCAGGGTTCTCGCGGTCCTCAATCAGCATCTTTTTGGCCCGTATCATGCCGCCGTCCTTGCCGGTCAGGCCTACCGCCTTGCCGCCATGCTGGTTGATCAAGTTGACGATCTCCTTGTTTACCAGACCGCCCAGCACCATTTCCACCACATCCATGGTTTCCCGGTCAGTCACGCGCATGCCCTGGATGAACTCGCTCACCTTGCCGACGCGCTTGAGCTGTTCACCGATTTGCGGGCCGCCACCGTGCACGATCACCGGATTCATTCCCACCAGCTTCAGCAACACCACATCGCGGGCAAAACCTTCCTTGAGCTTGCCATCGGTCATGGCATTGCCGCCATACTTGATCACGATGGTCTTA
This sequence comes from Sulfuriferula sp. AH1, assembly GCF_002162035.1. NCBI lineage: Bacteria > Pseudomonadati > Pseudomonadota > Betaproteobacteria > Nitrosomonadales > Sulfuricellaceae > Sulfuriferula > Sulfuriferula sp. AH1. Next base: position 181,112 of record NZ_CP021138.1, on the reverse strand, counting down.
TCAAAGAAGCGCTGAATATACGGCAAAGCCTCGGACAGAACATTCGCCTTGTCGCCGGGGGTAAAATGGGTGGTGGGCATAATCGACCTTTCAAACGAGATGCTGAATTTTAACCCAATTGCACTGACTGATTACTCAGTGTTGCCGGGTTTTTACAAAAATCAGCTAAAATAGCGCTTTCGCTTACTTACCACTGATCAACATGAGCACACCACAAATCGGCATCGTCATGGGCAGCAACAGCGATTGGGAAGTGATGCAGCATGCGGCACTGATGCTGAAGTCATTCGGCGTGGCATTCGAAACGCGCGTGGTATCAGCCCACCGCACGCCCGATTTGTTATTTGAATACGCAGCCAGCGCACAGGCGCGCGGCTTGCGCGCAATCATTGCCGGTGCCGGCGGGGCAGCTCACCTGCCGGGCATGCTGGCGGCGAAAACCACGGTGCCGGTACTCGGCGTACCCGTACCGTCCAAATACCTCAAAGGCATGGATTCGCTGCTGTCGATCGTGCAGATGCCCAAAGGCATCCCGGTCGCCACTTTCGCCATTGGCGAAGCCGGGGCAGCCAATGCCGCACTGTTTGCCGCGGCCATGCTGGCAGGCGAAGATACCGCACTGGCAGCGAAACTCGCCGCCTTCCGCACCAGCCAGTCCGACACCGTGCTCAACATGAGCTTACCCGAAGCATGACTGCAGAGTTCGATATGAGCAAGATGATACTTCCCGGCGCAACTCTGGGCATGCTCGGTGGCGGCCAGCTGGGACGCATGTTCACTGTCGCCGCGCGCACCATGGGCTATCGCGTCATGGTGCTGGACCCGGATCCGCTGAGTCCCGCCGGACAGTTTGCCGACACCCACCTGTGTGCCGACTATCAGGATACGCAAGCCCTGGCGCAAATGGCACAGACTTGCGCTGCGATAACGACCGAATTCGAAAACGTGCCCGCCAACACACTGCGCAATCTGGCCGCGCACTGCCCGGTCAAACCCAGCGCAGAAGCTGTCGAAATCGCCCAGAATCGTGTCGCGGAAAAATCCTGGCTACGCCAGCATGGCTTTGCCACTGCTCCGTTCGCAGTCATCAGCAACGCTGATGATCTGGTTGACGCCAGCGCTGCAGTCGGATTCCCTGCCGTGCTCAAGGTATCGCGCTTTGGCTACGATGGCAAAGGTCAGGCCCGTGTCGCCGATCTGGCCCATGCGCAAGCCGCCTTCGCCGGCATGGGCGGCGAGGTGTGCGTCCTGGAAAAAATGCTGACGCTGGAATGCGAACTCTCGGTCGTACTTGGACGCAATGAAAGCGGCGAAGCCGCGCTGTATCCGGTATCGGAAAACATCCACGAAGCCGGCATACTGGATATCAGTATCGTCCCTGCACGGGTAACGGATGCGCTGGCGGCGCAGGCGCGGGAAACCGCGCTGGCGATTGCGCACCGGCTCGATTACTGCGGCGTCATGGCCGTGGAGTTCTTCGTGGTCAACGGCGGCCAGCTCACGGTCAACGAAATCGCTCCGCGCCCGCACAACAGCGGGCATTACACGCTCGATGCCTGCTTATCCAGCCAGTTCGAAATGCAGGTGCGCACGCTGTGCAATCTGCCATTAGGCGCCACTGCGCAACATACGCCGGCCGTCATGGTCAATCTGCTCGGCGACGTATGGGGCGACAGCCAGCCCAACTGGGCGGCATTGCTGCGGTACCCGCAAGCCAAATTGCATCTTTACGGCAAGCAAAGCGCGCGACCCGGGCGCAAAATGGGGCATTACACCTGCGTGGATCCGTCCCTGGAAGCTGCGCTGGCGCTGGCGAAACAGATACGCGCGGCGTTATAGTCAGTTATTCCGCATCCCCGTTATCACCTGTTCGATCACGCCATATTTGCTGTGATTGATCCGGATTTTAACGGGGACGAAATTGTAATCCTCAGCCAGCCAGACATCCATTGCGTCTTCGTCCTCCTCGGCAGGACGGGAGAGATGCAGGACATTCAGCTCGCCCAGCGCGGTATTCATGATTTCCTCACCCACCACCAGCGCATGATAGGGCTTCAGGCTTTTGCCGGTGGTGACATGCAGCAACATTGCGTCCGGGAACGGCGAGCGTACGGCCAGCTGAAAAATCACGCTGAGCACATCCTGGGCGTTATCCTGCAAAGGTACCGAGAATGCCTGATTGTTTTTGGTGATCGTCACTGTCTTGCGCGCGTAATCGAAATGTGCCGCGGTGGTTTTATCCGGCGTAGCGCGCCCGCGCTGTATCCAGAAATCGTCCGGCGCCAAACCGAACGGAGTAATTTTTCCGCGGCTGATCTGAACCAGCTTGCCCGGCAGGAACAACGAGAAAATACCCGTGCCTTCCGTAATACTGGTCAGCGTATAACGACCTGCCTCGGCCACCCAGATATAACTGGCCCTGCCGATAGCAAAGCCATCAGTGCCCTTGACTACCTTGTACTGGATCTCGATTTTTCCGGGCAGGGCATTCAATGCAGGCGTATCGGCGACCGGCGTATTGTCCGTGGCCGGGGAGGTGTCGCTCGGCGTATCCGATGCGGTCTGAGTTTGCTCCGGCTCGATCGGCGGTGACTCGCTGACAGGTGCCGTCACTATAGGCGGGGGCGGCGTTGCAGGACGAGAGCGGGGTTTGGAATGATGAATCGGCTTGGGCGCGACTTTGATTTTGACGGGCTTGGGTGCAGGAACGGGCAGGGGTAACAGACGCGCTTCGATTACGGTAGCGTCCGGCTCGTCATTGACAGGCAATGCAAACCTCACGCCGGTCAGCAAAACCGTGTGCATCAACAACGAAATCAGCAACGCAATAATGAAAATGCGCTTGGCACGCCGTTGCATTTACGCCCCTAAGTGTAGAAGACTGACTGTTCAGATCCTTTGTCGCCTAACAAGTTTACCTTACCGTCATTGCTCACTACCAGCCGCCGTTCAACGAACCAGCGCACCGCAAGCGGATAAATCTGATGTTCCGCGACCAGTACCCGGGCACCCAGCGTTTCTGCGCTGTCGTCGCTGCGCACTGCGACAGCCGCCTGCACGATCACCGGACCGTGATCCAGCGTGGGCGTAACCAGATGTACGGTGCAGCCGTGAATCTTGACGCCATCTGCCAAGGCGCGGGCATGGGTATGCAAGCCCGGATAGCTCGGCAGCAAGGACGGATGGATATTCATCAGCCGGCCGGCGTAATGCTGCACGAACTCATCGGTCAATATCCGCATATAGCCGGCCAGCACCACCAGATCGGGAGTATGGCGGTCGATCAACTGCATCATCGCCTGATCGAATTCGGCCCGGTTTGCAAAACCGGTGTGTGCGAGCCCGTGAGCGGGAATACCCCTATCCCGTGCCAGCTGCAACCCTTTTGCGTCCTCGCGGTTGCTCAGCACCGCCGCCACTTCGGCAGGCAAATCCGCGTCCAGTATCGCCTGCAGATTGGAGCCCCGGCCGGAAATGAGGATGACCAGTTTCATCAGGCAAGTCCGCGGCTGGCGAGATACTCCTCGTAATTGCCGTTGAAGATTTCCGCTTTCTGATCGCGAATCTCAATCAGGCGCGTTGCCAGGGACGATACGAACGAACGGTCATGCGAAACGAAGATCACGGTGCCTTTGTACAGCTCGACCGCGGTATTGATGGATTCGATGGATTCCATGTCGAGGTGATTGGTCGGTTCGTCCAGCACCAGCACATTGGCCTTGCTCAGCATCAGCTTGCCAAACATCATGCGCCCCTGCTCGCCGCCGGACAGGACGCGGACGGATTTTTTCACGTCGTCGCCGGAAAACAGCAATTTGCCCAATACGCTGCGGATGGCCTGATCGTCTTCCCCGGATATCGCCCATTGCTTCATCCAGTCGAACAGATTGAGATCGCTGTCGAAATCAGCAGCGTGATCCTGCGCGTAGTAGCCGATTTTGGCATTTTCCGACCATTTCATGCCGCCTGCCAGCGCCGCCATTTCACCGATCAGGGTTTTAACCAGCGTCGATTTACCGACGCCGTTCTCACCAATAATCGCAATGCGCTCCCCGGCTTCAACGATAAAACCCAATTTGGAGAACAGCGGCTTGTCGTAGCCGATAGCCAGATCGGTGACTTCCACCACATTACGGTGCAAGGGTTTTTCCTGCTCGAAACGGATGTACGGATACTGGCGCGAGGAAGGCTTGATCACGCCCATATCCTGCTTGAGCTTGTCGATCTGTTTGACCCGTGAAGTTGCCTGCCGCGCCTTGGACGCATTCGCAGAGAAGCGCGATACGAAGGTTTGCAGCTCGGCAATCTTTTCCTTGGCACGGGCATTGGCCGCCTGCAGCCCTTCCCGAGCTTGCGCTGCAGCCGTCATGTACTCGTCATAGTTGCCCGGGAACAACTGGATCTTGCCGTAATCCAGATCTGCCATATGCGTACAGATCGAATTGAGGAAATGGCGATCGTGGGAAATGATGATCATGGTGCAGGAACGCTGGTCGAGGATATTCTCCAGCCAGCGTATCGCATTGATGTCGAGGTTGTTGGTAGGTTCGTCGAGCAGCAGGATATCCGGGTTGCCGAACAGGGCCTGCGCCAGCAATACGCGCAGTTTCCAGCCCGGCGCCACTTCCTTCATCGGCCCATTGTGCTGGGCGCTGGGGATGCCTAGCCCCAGCAGCAGCTCGCCGGCGCGGGCTTCGGCGGAATAACCGTCCAGCTCGGCGAATTTGCCTTCCAGATCGGCAGCGCGCATGTAATCGTCTTCGGTAGCCTCGGGATTGGCATAAATCGCGTCTTTTTCATGCTTGACGGCCCACAAATCGGCATCGCCCTGCATCACCACATCCAGCACGATCTGATCTTCATAGCCAAACTGGTCCTGACGCAGCCAGCCGAGTTTATCACCGGTATCCAGCGCGACATGCCCGGAAGTAGGGGCCAGCTGGCCGGCCAGTATCTTCATGAAAGTGGATTTGCCACTGCCATTCGCGCCGATCAGACCATAACGGTTACCGTCGCCGAATTTAACCGTAACGTTTTCGAACAGGGGCTTGGCCCCAAACTGAATGGTGAGATTTTGAGTAGCAATCACGATAACAACCTAACAAACTTAAGAACGCACTATTCTACACCGAACGCAGGGGTTTAGACGAGGAGCCTATGTCTGTACCGGGCTGGTCGAAATAGTATCCCTGCACCATATCCACCCCCAGTTTTTTAACCATATCAAACACATCGCGGTTTTCCACGCACTCGGCTACCGTGGTTTTTCCCAGGCCTCGCGCCACATCGACGATGGCTTTAACGAAAAGCTGATTATCCAGTTCATTACAAATGTTCTGGATGAACAAACCATCGATCTTGAGCATGTTGGCATTCAAATATTTCAGATACGCGAACGATGAGAAGCCATTGCCGAAATCATCCAGACTCACGCCGCAACCCATTTCCCGCAATGCCTCGATAAAACGCTGTGCATCCTGCAAATCCGACAATGCCGCGGTTTCCGTGATTTCGAACATCAGGCGGTGATGATCGACCTGAGACAACTCAAGCTGCTCCGCGATAAAACCGATCAGCCCCGGGTCATCCAGCGAGCGTCCGGACAGGTTCACTGCCAGCGCCGGAAGTTCAGGACGCTCGGCCAGCATTTTCAGACTTTGTGTCAACACCCAGCGGTCTATTGCTAATATCTGACCGGATTGCTCAGCCACCCCGATAAAATGACTGGGCATGATATATTCGGTCGAATCCGGTCTGTCGCGCATCCTGATCAGGACTTCACAGTGCGACAGCTTTCCGGTTGCAACGATATAGACTCCCTGAAAATGCAATTCAAACAGATGCTCTTCCAGAGCCCGATCGATGCGCTGATTCCACTCCATGCGCAACACCATCTCCCGCGAGCTATCCAGATCCGCCTGATAACTGCGCCAGCTGTTCTTGCCTGCCTGTTTGGCCTGATACATCGCCGCATCCGCCCGCGCCACCAGCTGATCGGAATCATTTGCGTGGGCCGGATAAAGCGCAATGCCGACACTGGAAGTCAGGCGCAGATCGCGCTCTTCGAAGCGAAACGGAATCTGCGCGACGGCGTTGACGATCCGCGCAGCGAGCACTTGCGCATCGACATCGCTCACATTCGGCAATAAAATCGCGAATTCATCGCCGCCGAGCCGATACAAAACCTCACCCTGCCTGACCAAAGCGCTGATAACACCGGACACACGGATCAGAATAGCATCGCCGGCCCTGTGCCCGAAAGTGTCATTAATGTACTTGAAGCCATCCAGATCGATAAACAGCAGCGCGCCCTGCTGCTCATGTCGCGCCTTGCTGAATATCTGGACCAGCGCATTCTCGAAGCTGCGACGGTTATACAATCCGGTCAGTGCGTCGCGCTCCGCCAGATAGACCAATTGTGCTGCGGTCTGGCGCTCGCGGGTCACGTCCTCAAAAATCCATAACGACCCCATTACCTGACCGTCATCCGCCAAGACCGAACGCGTCGCATGGGTGACCAGCCGGCCATCCGCCATCTCGATTTCAAATTCGGTCATCCCGCTACCAGGCCGCATCGTACGCGCGACATGCTCGGAAAAATGCGCGGGATTGACCAGCGCAGCGTTGGAATCTTCCAGTAAACTCATCGCGGACTGGCCAATGATCTGTTCCCGGTCCTGGATCTGCCAGATTTGCTCAAATGCCGGGTTGCAGTAAATCACGCGTCCTGCATTGTCCACGAACACGATCCCCATGGTCATCGCCGACAGCAAAGCCACCAGCCGCGCCTCCTCTTCGCGTACATACGCCAACGCGTCGCGTTGTCTGACTTCTGCATCCTGCAAGTCGCCGATACGCTGCTGCAAACTTTCTGCCATGGCATTGAATGCGGCATTGAGCTGACCTACCTCATCTTCGGTATCTACCGGCAATTTGATATGCAAATCGCCCGCAGCCAGACTCTGGCTGGCCGTAGCCAACTGACGCAGATGCCGCGTCAGCCAGATACTCATTACCAGCAGCAGCAGAAAGGCAACCAGCTCGGTTATGCTCGCCACCAGAAACCCCTGTTCGAGCAAATATCGCTGCGCCCGCTCAGCCAGTTTGGTAGATAACCCGAAGTGCAAGGTGCCATAACGGGTGCCGTCGATTTCTATTGGCAGCATATTGTCCATAACCTCGGACAAAGCGATATCTGCCCGAGCGCGATGCTGACCCGCCTTGATTTCAGCGGGGACATCGCCTGCCGAAGCAACGAATTTGCCGTCTTCATCCACCAGCCATAAATAACTGATGCCTTCGTCCCGTTGCACATTGCTGAGCAACGTATGAATGCCTGCAAGATCACGCTGAAATAACGCATTGGACAGATTGGCATTGAGCAGGGGGCGCAATTCGTTCACCCGTACCTGATTCTGCTTGGATAATGTACGATTGAACAAGGTAACGGTGCTGTAACCCAGGGCAAACAAAACCAGCAGTTGCACGATCAGCGCAGCTGCCAGGATTTTAAGCCACAACGGAAAACGCACGTTGAGTTTCATTCGTTTGTCCGATTCAACATCGCCTTGGTAATCAGGGCATAAAGCTCGATAGGCTCAAGTGCACTTGGTTCGGCAGCAACGATGGTGCCGACATGAAAAGTTTTTATAAAAACGCTACCTGACGGCGTGCGGCTAAAAGCCAACAGCGCGCTGCGAACACGTTCACATAAAGCCGGGGGCAAACGGGCATTCGTCATGACAAACTGGCTGGGCACTGCCGCCGTTTCCGCGACAACGCGTAATTGCGATTGCACTTCGCCCGCCATTTGCTGAAACGGCAAATTGCCTACTACCGCACAATCCGCTTTCTCTATCATGACTGCAAGTGCAGCATTGGCGTGGTTGTTATAAATTGCCAACCGGTAATCCACATTGGGTGTCAGCCCGAGAGTCTTGAAATAGTTCAATCCCAACTGACTCACTATCGACAGCGGATCGACCATTGCCACGGTTCTGCCACGGCAGTCAACTGCGGTGCGGACATCGGCATCGCGCCTGGCGATAACCACGCCGGTCACCGGACTGGTAAACGTAGCCAATGGCCGATAATCCGACTCGACCATTGCCAGCCAGGCCAGATGCGGCGCCGTCACTAATATATCGAACTGGTTCTTGCGCGTTGCACGGTAAAAGGCGCGAAAATCCTTGGCGGAAAACAGATTCACCTTGCAATTCAGCTGCTGCTCTAGATAATCAGCCAACGGCCGATACAGCTCGATTAATTTATGCGCCGGCAGGTTGGGGAACAACCCCAACGTCAAAGTCGCCGGCTCGGCTCGCGCTGCAGCCGGCAAACCCGTCAGCGCAAGCGCTGCACATAAGCGACGGCGGGTTAAATTCATAAAGCCTTGACGAACACTTTTGAACGGCGCTGATAATTGTAAAGGGTCTGTTTCTGCATAGGCAGTTCGCCCACACCGGCATTGACAAAACCGCGTTCTACAAACCAATGTGCAGTATGCGTAGTCAGGACAAACAAGCGCTCGAATTTCGCCTTGCGCGCGGCTTTTTCCACCGCCTCCAGCAAGGCATCGCCGCGGGCATTGCCGCGATAATCCGGATGTACCGCCAGACAGGCCAGCTCGCCCACCCGCTCCTCAACAAACGGGTACAGCGCGGCACACCCGATCAGCATGCCGTCGTGTTCAAGGACGATGAAGCGCTCGATCTCCATTTCCAGCCGTTCGCGCGAGCGCCGTACCAGCATGCCTTCTTCTTCCAGCGGATGAATCAGCTGCAATATTCCGCCGACATCGTCTATCGTCGCCGGCCGCAGGGTTTCCAGCCGCGCCGGTGTCAGCATCGTACCCACGCCTTCATGGGTAAACAGCTCGGTGAGCAGCGCGCCATCCACATGCCGGCTGATCATATGTACGCGGCGCACGCCCTGCTGGCATGCGGCAATCGCGCAGGGCAGGTAATAGCCCACGTCGCCGGTCAGCGCCCTGTGTTGCGCAAGTATCTGCTGCGCCTCGGGCACGGTCAGGATACGCAGCAAATCTCCCGCGTCGGTTTGCACGCCGTCCGTTTCCATTAAAAATATCAGCTTGTCCGCAGCCAGCGCCTGCGCCGCCGCCGTGGCCACATCCTCCAGCGACAGATTGAAAATCTCGCCCGTCGGCGAATAGCCCAAAGGCGACAGCAGCACGATGTCGTTATCGTCCAGCCGCTGCCGTATCGCAGCCGCATTGATTTTGCGCACTGCGCCGGTATGCAGCAAATCCACTCCCTGACGCACGCCCAAAGGCCTGGCAGTGACGAAATTGCCCGAAGCAACGCGAATGTCGGCATTCGCCATCGGGCTATTGGGCAGCCCCATCGACAACAGCGCCTCGATCTCGACCCGCACTTCGCCTACCGCCTCTTTCACGCACGCCAGCGCATCGGCATCGGTCACGCGCAAACCGTCCACATAGCGAATCGCTGCCTGCCGTTCCGTCAAATGCGCCTCGACCTGGGGACGCACGCCATGTACCAGCACCAGGCGCACGCCGAGGCTGTTCAGCAGATTCAGATCATGCGCCAGCCTTGTGAACTGGCCGTCAGTCAGAACTTCGCCGCCGAACGCCAGCACAAAGGTCTTGCCGCGAAAGGCATGGATGTAAGGCGTAGCGGCACGAAACCAGTCAACGAAGGAAGTAGGCGGCATGGTAGGCATTATTATTAGAAACTTTCCCGGGAAAGTTTACAGTGTATACCAAAAATAAAACGAGTTAGAAATCCCCCCACAACACCTGCATCGCACTCAGCGCCGCCACTGCGGCGGTCTCCGTGCGCAATACCCGCGGCCCCAGACGCACCGGGATAAACCCGGCTTCACCAGCCAAACGATATTCATCCGCATTAAAACCGCCCTCCGGGCCGGCCAGTATCTCCACGCCCGCTTCAGGTTTGGCGAGCGTATGCAGAGTAGCGGCAGCGTCGGGGGCGAACATGATGCGTAACGGCTGAGCAGGCGGACCTGCTAGCCAGCCCGGCAAGGTGTTGACTGCGGCAACTTCAGGCACCACGTTGCGCCCGCATTGTTCGCATGCGGCGATCACCAGATTTTGCCAATGGCTGCGGCGCTTGTCGGCGCGCTCACCGGCGAGCTTCACCACGCTGCGGGCGCATGCCAGCGGCTGGATACGCGCGACGCCCAATTCAACCGCCTTCTGCAAGGTGTAATCCATACGGTCGCCGCTGGAAATCCCCTGCACCAGCGTCACCGCCAGCGGCGATTCGCGACTGACGCTCAGGCATGCTTCCACGCCGACTTCCACATCGCGCTTATCGATGTAATGGATGCTCGCCAGCCACTCCTGGCCTGAACCGTCAAATAACGTGACGCGATCGCCCACACTTAGCCGCAGCACGCGTGCGGCATGATGCGCGGCGGCGTCCGGTAACTTCAATAATGCATGGGTCAGGGGGGTATGGGGAATATAAAAACGCGGCATATCTGGCTAATCAAGAAAGGGCTTACATGGTATGATAACCCGTAATCTACGTGATTTTTCATCGGAGCAGAAATGGTCAGTTTACAAACCCCGGTTTGCCAATTCGGCTGGCAAGCCCCAGATTTCGATTTACCCGGCATCGACGGCAACCGTTACTCATTATCTTCGGCGATGGGCAAAAACGGCCTGCTGGTGATGTTCATCTGCAATCACTGTCCGTATGTGCAGTCGATCCGGCCGCGCCTGGTCCGCGACTGCCGCGAATTACGCGACCAATACGGCATTAACAGCATTGCCATCATGTCCAACGACCCGGCCGATTATGCCGAAGACTCCTTCGACAACATGATCAAGGTCGCCGCCGAATTCGACTTCCCGTTCCCTTATGTTTTCGATGAAACACAAACCGTTGCACGCAGCTACGATGCCGTTTGCACACCGGATTTTTTCGGCTTCAACCGTGCCGGCGAATTGCAATATCGCGGACGCTTTGACGCCTCGCGCAAGGAGACCGCGCCGGAAGGCGTACGCCGCGATTTGTTCGAGGCGATGAAACTGGTTGCCACCACCCAAAAAGGTCCGCTTGAACAAATCCCCAGCATGGGCTGTTCGATCAAATGGAAAACCTGACCCCGACCCCTCGCTAAATTATGCTCAATCAAGTTATCGCCCTCGTCCGGCAGGTTGCCCGGGATGAAGTCATGCCGCGCTATCTCAAGGTAGCGCACAGCCACAAATCCGACGGCAGCATGTGCACTGAAGCCGACGTGGCCTGCCAGCACGCGCTCACCGCAGGCCTGCGCGAGATCGCCCCGTACCCGGTACTGGGTGAAGAAATGACCGAGGAAGAACAAACCCGGCAATGGGCTGCAGGTACAGAAGGTTTGTGGTGCATAGACCCGATCGACGGCACCTCCAATTTCGTCAACGGCATTCCTTATTTCGCCATTTCGGTTGCGTTGATGAAAAACGGCAAAAGCATACTTGGCGTGATCTACGACCCGGTGGCAGACGAAATGTTCTATGCCGAACGCGGCCGTGGCGCGTTTCTCGACGGGGAAAGCCTGCCCATCAGAACGCGCGCACCGGATCTGCGTCACAGCCTGGCAGCCGTCGAACTGAAACGCATCAACGACAATATCACGGCACAAATCGCGCTGCATCCGCCTTACAGCTCGCAACGCAATTTCGGCGCGAGCACGCTGGACTGGTGCTATGTTGCCGCAGGCCGTTTCGACGTATACCTGCACGGCGGCCAGAAATTATGGGACTACGCCGCCGGCTGCCTGATTCTGGAAGAGGCAGGCGGATATTGCAGCACACTTACTCACGACGATTTCTGGGCCGACAGCCCTTGGCAGCGCGCGGTCATTGCCACGCTGGGCAATGACCTGTTCGATGAATGGCGCGCATGGATACAGGCCGCCAACCAGAAACCCGCGCCTAATGTTTGAATTAGCACACTATTTTCCCCGACGCCGACGCATTTAACCGCTTGCCAGACTTGCCGAAATCCGCCATGTCGGCGATAATCGGGAACTTTCAGCTTATCAGCGCCACCCTATTATTTATTTTCTAAGGAAAAAGCAATGGCAACTCGTACCGAACTCGCAAACGCCATCCGCGCGCTAGCTATGGATGCCGTGGAAAAGGCCAAATCCGGCCATCCGGGCGCCCCCATGGGCATGGCCGAAATCGCAGAAGTAGTGTGGAACCACCACCTGCGCCACAATCCGGTCAACCCGTTATGGGCCGACCGCGACCGTTTCGTGCTGTCCAATGGCCATGGCTCGATGCTGATTTATGCATTGCTGCACCTGACCGGCTATGATTTGCCAATCGAAGAACTGAAAAACTTCCGCCAATTGCATTCCAAAACCCCGGGTCACCCGGAACTTGGCTATACCCCCGGCGTGGAAACCACCACTGGCCCGTTAGGCCAGGGCATTACCAATGCGGTAGGCATGGCGATGGCAGAGAAGCTGCTGGCTGCCGAATTCAACAAGCCGGATCACGAAATCGTAAATCACCACACCTATGTATTCATGGGCGACGGCTGCCTGATGGAAGGCATCTCGCACGAAGCTTGCGCACTGGCAGGCACATGGGGTCTGGGCAAGCTGATTGCATTCTGGGATGACAACGGCATTTCCATCGACGGCCATGTTGAAGGCTGGTTTACCGACGACACGCCCAAACGCTTCGAATCCTACGGTTGGCATGTTATCGCCGGCGTTGACGGCCACAACGCGGCTGCCATCGAAGCTGCCGTGCAGGCCGGTAAAGCGGTTACCGACAAGCCAACCCTGATTTGCTGCAAAACCATCATCGGCAAAGGCTCCCCCAACAAGGAAGGTACCCACGACGTCCACGGCGCCGCATTGGGCGCCCAAGAAATCGCCGATACGCGCAAGAATCTGGGCTGGGACCACGCTCCGTTTGAAATCCCTGCCGATATTTACGAAGGCTGGGATGCCAAAACCAAAGGCGCCGGACTGGAAAGCCTGTGGAACAACAAATTTGCAGAATACGCCAAAGCCTATCCAGCTGAGGCTGCCGAATTCAAACGCCGCATGGCAGGCGACTTGCCAGCCAACTGGAACGAATTCCTGACCAAGGCCATTGCCGCCATCAACGCCAAAGCAGAAACCGTTGCGACCCGCAAAGCTTCGCAAATCGCCATCAATGCACTGGCTCCCGCGTTGCCCGAATTCCTCGGCGGCTCCGCCGACCTGACCGGCTCCAACCTGACCAACTGGACAGGCTGCCATCACGTGCACGGCAAAAAGGGCGGCAACTACATTTCCTACGGCGTACGCGAATTCGGCATGAGCCACATCATGAACGGCATGTCACTGCATGGCGGCCTGCTGCCGTTCGGCGGCACCTTCCTGATGTTCTCGGAATATGCCCGTAATGCCCTGCGCATGTCGGCACTGATGAAAAAACGCGTGATCTACGTGTTCACCCACGACTCGATCGGTCTGGGCGAAGACGGCCCGACCCATCAGCCAGTCGAGCAGACCGCTACCCTGCGCATGATCCCGAACATGGATGTATGGCGTCCGTGCGACACGCTGGAAACCATCGTTGCCTGGGGCCAGGGAGTCAGCCGCACCACCGGCCCGACCAGCCTGATCCTGAGCCGCCAGAATCTGCCGTTCATGACCCGTGACGAAGCGACTATCGCCAACGTTGCTCGCGGCGGTTATGTGCTCAAGGATGCGGCCAATCCAAAAGTGGTGCTGATCGCCACCGGTTCTGAAATCGAACTGGCAGTAAATGCACAGGCAGCACTGGCAGAGCAAGGCATTGCTGCTCGCGTCGTCTCCATGCCATCCACCAACGTATTCGATCGTCAGGATGCCGCGTATAAAGCCAGCGTGCTGCCAAAAGGCGTCGTACGTGTTGCCATCGAAGCCGGCGTATCCGATTTCTGGCGCAAATATGTCGGTCTGGAAGGCGCTGTCGTCGGCATGGATACCTTCGGCGAATCTGCTCCAGCTCCAGAATTGTTCAAGCACTTTGGTTTCACCGTTGATAACGTGGTGAACACCGTCAAGGGTGTCTTGTAATTCTAATTCCGCATGATTTACCGCCATCGCATGCGCCAATGCGCTGCGATCGCGGCAGCTACCGTTTTTTTTATCGCTAAGGAGTAGTAAACAATGGCAATCAAAGTAGGTATCAACGGCTTTGGCCGTATCGGCCGCATGGCATTCCGTGCCATCGCCAAGGATTTCCCGAGCATTGAAGTGGTCGCGATCAACGACCTGCTCGATCCGGAATACCTGGCTTACATGCTGCAATACGATTCCGTGCACGGCCGTTTCAACGGCACCGTGTCCGTGGAAGGCAACACCATGACCGTTAACGGCAAGAAGATCCGTCTGACCGCCGAGCGCGACCCTGCAAACCTGAAGTGGAACGAAGTCGGCGCCGACATCATCATCGAATCCACCGGTTTCTTCCTGACCAAGGAATCCTGCCAGGCGCACATCAATGCCGGCGCCAAGAAAGTGGTGCAAAGCGCGCCGTCCAAGGATGACACCCCGATGTTCGTATACGGTGTCAATCACACCAAATACGCTGGCGAAGCGATTGTTTCCGCAGCATCCTGCACCACCAACTGCCTGGCACCCGTTGCCAAAGTGCTGAACGACAACTTCGGTATCAAGCGCGGCCTGATGAGCACCGTGCATGCGGCAACCGCTACCCAAAAAACCGTTGACGGCCCATCCAGCAAAGACTGGCGCGGTGGTCGCGGCATTCTGGAAAATATCATCCCATCTTCTACCGGCGCTGCAAAAGCGGTAGGCGTGGTGATTCCGGAACTGAACAAGAAGCTGACCGGCATGGCATTCCGCGTACCTACCTCCGACGTTTCCGTAGTGGATCTGACCGTTGAGCTGAGCAAAGAAGCTACTTACGAGCAAATCTGCGCGGCGATGAAGGCGGCTTCCGAAGGTGCCATGAAAGGCGTGCTGGGCTACACCACCGACAAAGTGGTCTCCACCGACTTCCGCGGCAATACCTGCCCATCCATTTTCGATGCGGATGCAGGCATCGCACTGGACAGCACCTTTGTTAAGGTAGTTTCCTGGTACGACAACGAATACGGCTATACCTGCAACATGTTGCGCATGGTAGAAACTGTCGCCAAATAACTGGCATGTCGCCGAACACTGGATCAGGTCTCAGGCCTGATCCAGTGTTCGGCACTTAAAGCGTGAGCTTTAAGGACTGGCTGGCGCCAACCCTTAAACCTTACTTTAATCTGGAGAACATCATGGCTTTCATCCGAGTTACCGATCTTGACCTCAAGGGCAAACGCGTTTTTATCCGTGCCGACATGAACGTACCGGTCAAAGACGGCAAAGTCACTTCCGACGCCCGCATCACCGCATCCATGCGCACCATCGAGCACTGCCTCAAAGCTGGCGCGAAGGTCATGGTAACGTCCCATCTGGGCCGTCCGACCGAAGGCGAATATTCGGAAGAGAATTCGCTCAAACCGGTTGCCGATGTATTGGCAGCCAAGCTGGGAAAACCGGTACGCCTGATCAGGGACTGGATCAATGGCGGTTTTGAAGTGGCCGCAGGCGAACTGGTACTGCTGGAAAACGTGCGCTTTAACAAGGGCGAAAAGAAAAACCTGGACGAGACTGCCCAGAAGTACGCCGCATTGTGCGACGTATTCGTCATGGATGCATTCGGTACCGCTCACCGCGCTGAAGCTTCCACGCATGGCGTTGCCAAGTTCGCGCCTGTCGCCGCAGCCGGCATCCTGCTCACCGAAGAACTGGAAGCTTTGACCAAGGCGCTGTTAAGCCCGGCACGTCCTATGGTTGCGATCGTCGGCGGCTCCAAGGTTTCAACCAAGCTCACCGTGCTCGAAGCCCTGTCCGAAAAAGTGGATCAAATGGTGGTGGGCGGCGGCATTGCCAACACCTTCATCAAAGCCACCGGCAAAAACGTCGGCAAATCATTGTGCGAAGATGATCTGGTGCCGGTAGCGCAAGCGCTGATGACCAAAATGACAGCTCGCGGCGCGACCATACCGGTCGCGGTTGATGTCGTCTGCGGCAAGAAATTCGATGCCAATGAACCAGCCGTACTGAAAGATGCGAGCGATGTTGCCGACGATGACATGATTTTCGACATCGGTCCGAAATCTGCCCAGGAACTTGCCGACATCATCATGAAAGCGGGTACCGTTGTATGGAACGGCCCGGTAGGCGTGTTCGAATTCGATCAATTCGGCGCAGGCACCAAAACCATCGCCGATGCGATTGCCAAAACCAGCGCATTTACCCTGGCTGGCGGCGGCGATACGATTGCCGCTATCCAGAAGTATGACATTTACGACAAAGTGTCTTATATTTCCACCGCTGGCGGTGCGTTCCTCGAATTCCTCGAAGGAAAGAAACTGCCTGCCGTAGAAATCCTGGAACAGCGCGCTGCAGCAAAATAAGTAGAATTGGCGGGTGCCAGACCGGCACCCGCTTTAAGTCGAGTCACGAACTGGTAAACTTAAATGATACGCAGAACCAAAATCGTCGCCACATTAGGCCCAGCATCAAACGACGCAAAAGTATTAGACAAAATGATGGAAGCCGGCCTGGACGTAGTCCGCCTTAACTTCTCTCATGGTACAGCGCAAGACCACATTGACCGCGCCGAACTGGTACGTTCGTTAGCACGCGCCCGTGGCCGTGCTATTGGCGTATTGGCTGACTTGCAAGGTCCTAAAATCCGCGTAGGCAAATTCGCCGACAGCAAAATCACCCTGGCCGCAGGCGACCAGTTCATTCTTGATGCCGATTGCAAGCTCGGCAATCAGGAACGCGTGGGCCTGGACTACAAGGACCTGCCTAAAGACCTGGAACGCGGCGCGACCTTGCTGCTCGACGACGGCCGCATCGAAATGTGGGTAGAAGAGGTCAAGGGTGCGGAGATCATCTGCAAAGTCATCCAGGGCGGCGTGCTCTCCAACAACAAGGGCATCAACCGCAAAGGCGGCGGCCTGTCTGCGGCGGCATTGACCGACAAGGACATGGAAGACCTGAAAACAGCTGCCGCATTGCAGGCTGACTACATCGCCATCTCGTTCCCGCGCTCTGCCGATGACATGCATCTGGCGCGGCGCCTGCTCAAGGAAGCTGGCGGTCACGGCATGCTGGTCGCCAAAATCGAGCGAGCGGAAGCCATCGAAGCGCTGGAAGAAATCGTGCTGGCGTCAGATGCGATCATGGTAGCGCGCGGCGACCTGGGCGTGGAAGTCGGCGACGCTGCCGTCCCTGCACTGCAGAAAAAAATGATCCGCATCGCACGCAAGCACAACAGACCGGTTATCACCGCTACGCAAATGATGGAATCGATGATCCAGAACCCGATTCCGACTCGCGCCGAAGTATCCGACGTCGCCAATGCCGTGCTCGACGGCACTGACGCAGTGATGCTTTCCGCCGAGACAGCCGCGGGATCTTATCCGGTCGAGGCCATTGCCGCGATGCACCGGGTTTGCATGGAAGCGGAAAAAGAACAGGAACAGGAATTCAGCAGCAACAAGCTGGACAAGGAAGTCGCCCGTGTTGATGAATCGGTGGCACTGGCTGCGATTTTCACTGCAACGCATCTGGAGAACGTACGGGCGATTGCCGCGCTGACCCAGTCCGGTTCCACCTGCTTATGGATGTCGCGTATCAGTACCGCGGTACCGATCTACGCACTCACCCCCGAAGTTTCCACCCGCCGTAAAGTAACCTTGTATCGCGGCGTGTATCCTATCAATTTCAAAGTGGATTCCAAAGACCGTGATGCCTTGCTGATTGAGGCAGAGGAAGAGCTGCGCCGCCGTGGCGCCGTGCGTGAAGGCGACCTCATCGTGCTCACCATCGGCGAGCCTATCGGCGAGGCCGGCGGCACGAACACCATGAAGATTGTCAAAGTGGGCGAATACAAACACCGTACCAACTAATTATTTTATTTACTTACCAAGGAGATCACCATGGCACTCGTTTCATTACGTCAATTACTGGATCATGCCGCTGAAAACGGCTACGGTTTGCCGGCTTTCAACGTTAACAACCTCGAGCAGGTGCATGCCATCATGCAAGCCGCGGATGCCTGCGGCAGCCCGGTTATCATGCAAGCTTCTGCCGGCGCCCGCAAATATGCAGGTGCCAGCTTCCTGCGCCATCTGATCACTGCAGCGGTTGAAGCCTATCCGCACATTCCGGTGGTCATGCATCAGGATCACGGCGCGAGCATGCCGGTCTGCGTACGTTCGATCGCTGACGGCTTCTCATCGGTGATGATGGACGGCTCGCTGAAAGAAGACGGCAAGACACCTGCAACCTACGAATACAACGTCGAAATCACTCGTAAAGTAGTTGATATCGCTCACGCTGTCGGCGTATCCGTTGAAGGCGAATTGGGCTGTCTGGGTTCCCTGGAAACCGGCATGGCTGGCGAAGAAGACGGCGTTGGCGCTGAAGGCGTACTGGACCACTCGCAACTGCTGACCGACCCGGAAGAAGCTGCCGATTTCGTCAAGAAAACGGGTGTTGACGCTCTGGCCATCGCGATCGGCACCTCGCATGGCGCATACAAATTCACCCGTCCGCCTACAGGCGACATCCTGGCGATCAGCCGCATCAAGGAAATTCACGCACGCATCCCTAACACCCACCTGGTCATGCACGGTTCTTCTTCAGTGCCACAGGAATGGCTGAAAATCATCAATGATTTCGGCGGCGACATGGGCGAAACCTACGGCGTGCCAGTCGAAGAGATCGTTGAAGGCATCAAGCACGGCGTGCGTAAAGTCAACATTGATACCGACTTGCGCATGGCTTCGACCGGTGCAGTGCGTAAATTCCTGGCTGAAAACCGTTCTGAATTCGACCCGCGCAAATTCCTGCTCGCTTCCACCAAAGCCATGCAGGAAATCTGCAAACTGCGTTATGAAGCATTCGGTTCTGCAGGCCAGGCCAGCAAGATCAAGCC
This sequence comes from Sulfuriferula sp. AH1, assembly GCF_002162035.1. Classification (NCBI taxonomy): domain Bacteria; kingdom Pseudomonadati; phylum Pseudomonadota; class Betaproteobacteria; order Nitrosomonadales; family Sulfuricellaceae; genus Sulfuriferula; species Sulfuriferula sp. AH1. The sequence goes on along the minus strand of NZ_CP021138.1, from coordinate 162,118 downwards.
GGTTGACCTGGAAAAAATGGCTGCCAAATACGCTAAAGGCGAATTGGCTGCGATTATCAAGTAATCCGGTCCCACCCAATAAAAAAGGCAGCTTCGGCTGCCTTTTTTATTGGGTACGACAAACGGTCAGACGGGTGCAGATTGCATTTTCTTTTCCACCAGCAAAGTATGCACACGGCGTGTATCGGCGCGCAGCACTTCGAATTTAAGCCCGTCAAACACGATGGTCTCACCGCGTTTTGGCATATGCCCGAAGCGATTCACCACCAGTCCGGCAATGGTATCGTAATCCGCATCGTCCAGTTCCGTACCCATCACTTCGTTGAAATCCGCGATCTCGGTCATTGCCTTGACGCGATAGCGGCCGCCCTTATCCTGGATGATATTGTCTTCGGTTTCATCGAAATCGTATTCGTCCTCGATATCACCGACTATCTGTTCCAGCACATCTTCTATCGTCACCAGCCCGGCAACGCCGCCGTACTCGTCCACCACGATCGCCATATGGTTACGGCTCGCGCGGAACTCCTTCAACAATACATTCAGGCGCTTGGATTCGGGGATGAACACGGCAGGACGCAACATTTCGCGCACATGAAAACCGGATTCGGCGTAATAGCGCAGCAAATCCTTCGCCAGCAGAATGCCGATGATATCGTCCTTGTTCCTGTCGAACACAGGGAAACGCGAGTGCGCAGTTTCTATGATGCCCGGGATAAAAGCAGCAGGGGGGGCATTGATATCGATCACATCCATCTGCGCGCGCGGAATCATGATGTCGCGCACCTGGATTTCCGAGACTTGCAGCACACCTTCGATCATTGCCAGCGCGTCGGAATCAAGCAAATTGTGCTGGTACGCCCCTTGCAGGATATCCAGCAATTCGTCACGCGTCTCCGGTTCGTGGGTCAGCAATGCGCCCAGGCGTTCAAACCAGCTCGGTTTAGATGGCTCTTCCATGATTCAGCGACTCCGTTCAAGATAAGGATTGGCGAATCCCAACCCGGTAACAATTTCTATTTCCCGTGCTTCCATTACTGCGGCATCCGCATCATTTTCATGATCGTAGCCCTGCAAGTGCAAGACGCCATGCACGATCAGATGCGCATAATGGGCTATGGCGGATTTATCCTGTTCCAGCGCTTCGCGCGTCACTACCGGGGCGCACAGCACCAGATCGCCCAGCACGACAGGTGCCGTTTCGTAAACGAACGATAGCACATTGGTGGCGTAATCCTTGTGGCGATAGTCGCGATTGAGCTGACGGCCTTCCGCCTCGTTGACGATACGGATGGTGATTTCGGCATCACGTTCGAGTGCAGCGCGAGCGAACTGGATGATCTGGGTACGGCTGGGTGCATCGGTGGCCCGCATCGCGCGCTGGACCGAAAGGCTCAAGCGCGGCTGCGGGACACGACTTCGGGGGGAGGGTTCAGAGGGCTTGATCACGTTTTTCATAAGCATTAACGATACGGGCTACCAGCGGGTGGCGCACCACATCTTCGGATTGGAAATGGGTAAAAGCGATACCGCGAACATCGTGCAGCACTTCGCCGGCATCGACCAGTCCGCTTTTTTGATGGCGCGCCAGATCGACCTGGGTAACGTCTCCGGTAATCACTGCTTTGGAGCCGAAGCCGATGCGGGTCAGGAACATCTTCATCTGTTCCGGCGTGGTATTCTGCGCTTCGTCCAGAATAATGAACGCCTGATTCAGCGTGCGACCGCGCATATAAGCCAGCGGCGCGATCTCTATGGTGCCGCGCTCAAACAGTTTGCCCATTTTATCGGAGCCCATCAGGTCGTACAACGCATCGTACAATGGGCGCAGATACGGGTCGATCTTCTGCGCCAGATCGCCGGGCAGGAAGCCCAGACGCTCGCCGGCCTCCACTGCGGGCCGGGTCAGGATGATGCGTTTTACCAGATCACGCTCCAGCGCATCCACCGCACTGGCGACCGCGAGAAAAGTCTTGCCGGTGCCGGCCGGACCCACGCCGAAAGTAATGTCATGAGCCTGTATCTGTGCGAGGTAGGTATTTTGCCGCGGCGTGCGGCCGCGCAGATCGCTGCGACGGGTCAGCAGCACGGGTGCGCTGTCGCTGCCAGGCATAGCCTCATGCGCCACTTCGATCAGGGCCAACTGAATCTCTTCCACATTCACCGGCAGCGCGGCTTTCTGATAAAAGCTCTCCAGCAGATTCGCCGCGCGACGCATGGGCACGGTTTTGCCGGTAATATGAAAATGCTCGCCACGCCGCGTGATGCTGACATCCAGTGCGATTTCGATCTGACGCAGGTTCTCTTCCAGCACCCCGCATAAATTCGCCAGTTTGGTATTGTCGACCGGTGCGAATGTCACTTCCATCACTGCACCACTACTTCGCCGCGCAGGCTGTAAGTCTGGGCCCGAGTAATTCTAACCGTGACAATTTCACCGATCAGGCGCGGATGGCCGGGGAAATGCACGCCGCGATTATTATCGGTACGCCCGCTCAGATCATTGCTGTCCTTTTTTGCCTGCCCGGTCACCAGCACGCGCTGCAGGGTGCCGACCATGCCCTGGCTGATCGCATGGGTATTGGCATCTATGGCTGCCTGCACCCGCGCCAGACGCGCCTGTTTCACCGCATGCGGCACATCGTCCGGCAGATCCGCTGCCGGCGTGCCAGGCCGCTTGCTGTAAATGAAGCTGTATGAAGTATCGAAACCTACCGCTTCTATCAGTTGCATGGTTGCCTCGAAATCGGCATCAGTCTCACCCGGAAATCCGATAATAAAATCCGACGATATCACAATATCGGGACGCGCTTCACGCAAACGCCGGATAATCGATTTATATTCCAGAGCGGTATAACCGCGCTTCATCGCCGCCAGGATGCGGTCCGATCCCGACTGCACCGGCAGATGCAGCAGCGACACCAGCTTGGGCAGTCGTGTATAAGCCTCGATCAGGCGAGGAGTGAATTCGCGCGGGTGGCTGGTGGTATAGCGCAAGCGCTCGATACCCGGAATCTCGTGCACATATTCAAGCAGCAGCGCGAAATCCGCCGTTTCGCCATCCGCCATCTGGCCGCGATAGGCGTTGACGTTCTGCCCGAGCAGATTGACTTCTTTTACGCCTTGCGCAGTCAATCCCGCAATCTCGGCCAGAATATCGTCAAACGGCCGCGACACTTCCTCGCCGCGCGTATAGGGCACGACACAAAACGAACAATACTTGGAACAGCCTTCCATGATCGACACAAAAGCCGCCGCACCATCGACACTGGCCGCAGGCAGATGATCGAATTTCTCGATTTCAGGGAATGAAATATCCAGTTGCGGACGCCCGCTGCTGCGGCGTTTCGCTATCAGATCAGGCAGACGGTGCAGGGTTTGCGGGCCGAACACGACATCGACATAGGGTGCCCGCGAAATGATCGTGGCGCCTTCCTGGCTGGCCACACAGCCCCCGACGCCGATAATCAGCCCGGGCTTGGCGACCTTCAGCTCGCGCACGCGCCCGAGGTCGGAAAACACCTTCTCCTGCGCCTTCTCACGCACCGAACAGGTATTGAACAAAATCACATCGGCTTCTGCCGGATCATTGGTCGGCGTCATGCCTTCGGCCGCGCGCATCACATCCGCCATCTTGTCCGAGTCGTACTCGTTCATCTGGCAGCCAAACGTCTTGATATAGATTTTTTTCACAATATGCGCCGTACAGCGAACACTAAAATGCAGAATTTAACACCTTGCATTTTAGCATTTTTACGCAGCATCGGCGAACAGGCTATGCGCCGCTGGCACGACTCAGCGTAACGTGCAGTCGCCTTGCAAATGCTGCACCATCATATCGACAAAGGAGCGTACTTTCGCCGACGCATGGCGCCCCTCCCGGTAAATCACATGAATAGGCATCGCCGGCGGCTCGTAATCGCTCAGTATCGGCACCAATGCACCTGTCTCGAACAGGGCCGCAACCTGATACGACAGGATGCGCGCGATGCCAAAACCCTGCATGGCAGCCTCTATGGCGGCGTCATTGGTGGTAACCGACAATCGCGGCCTGACATGTACCGTCGTTGCCGTAGCGGCATGGCCGAATTTCCATTCACATCCCGCACCCATATTATTGGTATTGATGATGCAGTACTGCGCCAGCGCAGCCGGAGTAAGTGGCGTGCCATGCGCAGCAAGATACTGCGGCGCAGCACACGCTACCCGGCGCACCTGACCGACGCGAATCGCCGTCATGCTTGAATCCGGCAGCTCGCCGATACGCACTGCCACATTGACGCCTTCTTCCAGCATGTTCACTACCCGGTCCAGCAACAGCGCCGACACTTCCATCGCCGGATGGCGCTGCAGAAACTCGACTATGCCGGGCAATACGAACATCCTGCCAAACAGGCTGGGCGCAGTCACCGTCAAATGCCCGCGCGGCTCGGCATTGATACCTGCAGCCGCTTCATCTGCCTCAGCCACTTCACCCAGAATACGACGCACATCGTCAAGATAACGCTGTCCCGCATCCGTTACCCGCACATGACGCGTGGTACGAGTTAACAACTTGACACCCAACTCATGTTCGAGCAGGGCAACAGCACGCGTCACTGCTGGCGGCGACATGCCTAACCGGCGTGCACCCGCAGCAAAACTCCGGCTCTCGGCCACGGCTACATATACCGTCATCAAATGCAGCTTATCCATACACGGCTCCTGAAGCGCGACAATTACCCGATGATTATTGCCGGCAATGATAAATCCATGCCAAACATCCTCAAGAATTATTCCGATTTATGCAATAGTAAATTGCTGGTACTGACTATTCTGCCTGCAGCTGAATTCAGGCAAAGTTAGCGTCAAAGCCTACAAGGAACTTAACCATGACCCAGCCCACGGAAAACCGGCAACCCACACCTGCCCCACATCCAGTCAGCACTTTGCTGCACGATGGCGAACTGGCGGCACAACTACGTTTTGGCGCTGAAGGCGTCTGGGATGCGCACAGGCTTAACAGCATGTTCCATAACAACATTCCATCCAGCCTCGTCGAATTTATCGAAAACCTGCCATTCTTTTTCATCGCCACCGCAAATACCGCAGGCGAATGCGATTGCAGCTTTCGCGGGCGCGAACACAATATTGCCGGACAGCCCTACCCGCTGACCAAAGTGCTGGATAGCAAAACACTGATATTTCCGGATTATCGCGGCAACAGGCTATACAACTCGCTGGGCAACATTATCGTTAATGGCCACATCGGCATGCTGTTCATCGATTTCCAGTCGAGCACACGCGTGCGCCTGAACGGGCAGGCGGAGATCGTGGAAACGCAATCGGCATATGCCGACATCTGGCCGCTCGCGCAACGCTATGTCCGCGTCACCACAGAGCAGGTATATGGCAACTGCAAATCCAGAATCCCGCATATGCAGCTCGTGCCACCGGCTGACAGCGAATTGCATGATAATTGAACGCAGACACCCCCTCAGCCCAAGCCAGTAAACAGGAGAAAACAGTATGAAACTTTATGAATTCCCGCGCTCCGGACAGAGCCACAAAGCCAGACTGATGCTGTCCTTGCTCGGCCTGAAATATGAAAGCGTGGCACTGAACGGACAGGAGGGCGAGCACAAATCCGCAGCTTTCCTGGCAAAAAACCCGTTCGGGCAGGTGCCGGTGCTGGAAGACGGCGATATCGTCATTCGCGACAGTCAGGCCGTACTGGTCTACCTGGCCCGTCAATACGGCGCCGAGCACTGGCTGCCGCTGGCACCCGCAGCCATGGCGCAGGTGATGGCATGGCTCTCCACCGCCGCCAACGAAGTCGCACGCGGGCCGGGCTTGTTACGCATGCATCACAAATTCGGACGCGATATCAATCTGGCCGAAGCGCAACAGACCTCAGCAAATCTGCTTGGCATCCTGCAAGCGCAACTGGCCCGCCAGCAATGGCTGGCAGGCGACCAGATCAGTATTGCGGATATCGCCGTGTACCCCTACCTTGCGCTGGCGCCCGAAGCCAGGCTCGATGTGCAGCCGTACCCGGCCATTACCGGCTGGCTGGGCCGGATTCAGTCACTCGAACATTATGTGGGTATGCCCGGCATGTGGGCACCCGCGGCAACAGCCTGATTGCATACCTGACGAGGACACCCATGAACGCAGCAACTCTCCATACCACCAGCGCAACCCGCCCACCATGCCCGCCCTTTACGCGGGAAACCGCCATCCAGAAAGTGCGCATGGCCGAAGACGGCTGGAACAGCCGTGACCCGCTGCGCGTTGCAATGGCCTATACCGTTGACAGCCAATGGCGCAACCGCAGCGAGTTTCCGCAGGGCCGCGAACAGATCGTTGCCTTCCTCACCCGCAAGTGGCAACGCGAATTGGACTACCGGCTTATCAAGGAATTATGGGCGTTCGACGGCAACCGCATCGCGGTCCGCTTTGCCTATGAATGGCGCGATGCCGACAATAACTGGTTCCGCGCTTACGGCAACGAAAACTGGGAATTCGACGTACACGGCCTGATGCAGCGCCGTTATGCCAGCATCAACGACTTGGCCATTGCCGCATCCGAGCGCAAATTTCACTGGCCGCAAGGGCGGCGACCGGACGACCATCCCGGATTAAGCGAACTGGGCCTGTAACCCCGACTGGCTGGGTGGCACCTGCTTATCCGGCCGGTTCTTGCAGCGCCCGAAAGCCGCCGCGCAAGGAAAATCCGCGCCGGTATCCCAACGCCCGGAGCAATTGCGCGGCATGCAGGCTTCGCCGTCCGCTGTTGCACACGCAGATCAGGATGTAATCCTTGTCGTAATGCAGCCCGTTAATCAGGTTGAAGAAATGCTGAGTGTCCTGCTGGCTGGGCAGGTCGGCATCGAGCAGTTCCTGTTCCTCTTCATTCAGTGCGTGGCCCAGCGATTTCTTGAACTGGAACAGCGGCAACGCGACTGCCGATGCGATCTCGCCCTCGGACTCCAGCTCGAACGGCTGGCGGATATCTAGCAGACATGCCAGGTTTAATCGCACCAGTTCCAGCGCAGTTGGAACTGAAATTTCCAGACTGTCGTTGACAGCCGACTCTTTGGGGCCAGACATGATCGCTCACTTTCCGTGAATGCCAAAAACGATATATTGTTTTAAATATAACGCCGGGTCAAGCCATGCGTCCAATGCGGCAATTTGTCACATTCCCCGATAGACTCGCTGTCATTACCATGCATGGCTTTACCTGAAGGATGAGCCATGGAATTCCAACCTCGCGCGCTATGGGCCGCGCTCAGTCTGGCGTTACCCGGTCTGGCGATGGCGGATGACGCCTACCGGCTGCCGGATGTCACGGTGACCGCCCCCTCTGCATCCAGCACGCTCAACACCAGCCGCATCGACACCGGCGCACTCGGGGCCGATAACGGGCAGGACGTCGCCAACTGGCTGCAGCAGGCGCCGGGTGCTGCGGTAGTGCGAAACGGCCAGCAAACCGGCATCGTGCAATTGCATGGACTCTACAACGAACGCGTCAAGATCATGGTAGATGGCATGGAGATCACGCCAGCCTGCCCTAACCACATGGACCCGCCGCTGCATTACGCACCTCTGGACAGCCTGACGCAACTGGATGTCATTGCCGGAATCACTCCGGTTTCGTTGGGTGGCGACAGCATCGCCGGGACGGTGATCGCGAATACCGCCCCGGCAGTATTCGCCCAGGGGCCTGCATTCGTTCCGCAAGCCAGAGTGCACGGCGGCTACAGCAGCGCTAACGATGCGACCAACATCGGCGCCAGTCTGGGCACGGCTAATCAGGATACCAGCCTGGGTTACCGCGGCGAGCAGATCATCGCTCACAATTACACGACTCCGCGCGGCACGGTCAGCGATACCGGCTTCAACACGACGCGCCATGACCTTTACTGGGCACGGAAGGTCGAATCGGGCGAATTGCGCCTGGATGTCGGCCGGCATCACACGCGTGACGCCGGCACCCCCGCACTGCCGATGGACATGGTCAGCGACGACGCCAGCAAGGCGGCATTAAGCTACCGCGGCAACACCGCGCTGGGCGCAGTCGAAGCACGCATCTACAGCCACAATATCGACCACATGATGGACAACTACAGCCTGCGCCCCAATAGCGGCATGAAAATGTTCGCGCCGGCCACCAGCCGCAATATCGGCGTGACGCTGGGCAGCAAAACAGGCAATTTCAAATACGGCGTGGAATACCTCACCAACGAATTCAATGCTTATTCACAGGCGTTGGGCAATGCAGCCAGCCGCAAGGACATGTTCAATAACAGCAGCCGCAACCGCTTCGGCGCCTATGGCGAATGGCAGGGCGCGATCGCCCCGCAATGGAAGCTGCTGGCCGGTGCGCGCGGCGACATGGTGAGCATGAACACCGACGACATCGTATATGGCTATAGCGCCACCAGCTCGGCCAGCCAGCTGGTGCAGACCAACTTCAACGCCATTGACCATCAGCGCACAGATTACAACATGGACGCCACCTTGCTTGCCCGATACCGCGCCGGAGCCGCACATAGCTACGAATTCGGACTGGCGCGCAAAACCCGCTCGCCGAGCATACTGGAACGCTATCTGTGGTCATCCGGACAATCCAGCGCAGGGCAAGCCGACGGTTACAACTATCTGGGCAACATCGATCTCAAGCCGGAAGTATCGCACCAGCTCACCGCAGCGACGGAATGGAAAACCGATGTCTGGCAAATCAAGCCGCTGGTTTATTACAACCGCGTCACCGATTACATCCAGGGCACATCGACCGGCGTGATCATCGGCGGCAAACCGGTATTGCAATATCAGAACATCGATGCCGAACTCTATGGCATCGATCTGGCCGCCGCATACCGGGTAAGCGCCAGGCTGAATCTGGGCGGCACGCTCAGTTACGTACGCGGCAGGAACACCGGCAACGGCGACAATCTTTACCGTATCGCCCCGCTCAGCGCTCGCCTTTATGGAGACTATCAGGCTGGCAAATGGCTGAATCGCATCGAATGGAATCTCGCCCAGCGCCAGAATGACGTCGCCGCCTATAACGGTGAACTGCCCACCAGCGGCTACGGTATCGTCAATCTGCGTACGCGCTGGCAAGCCAATAAGGCGTGGCGCTTTGCCGCAGGTATCGAGAACGTGTTCGACAAACTCTATTACGACCACTTGGGCGGCATCAACCGCGTCGCCAACAGCGTCATCGCCGTAGGCGGGCAACTGCCGGGCATGGGTCGTTCCGCCTACCTGAGCGTGGATTACACCTGGTAGCTTTCAACGCCCTGCTCCCGGCTGCGAACAACCGGGAGCAGGGCGGGAACCGCTAGGGTTTCAACTGGCCGCGGATCTCGCCGTCAGGGTGTATCTTGCTATGCACATTGACGTAAAGATCGCCTGCTTTATAGCTCTTGTACTGTTCATCGGTAAGTTTCGCACCGGCAGGCACCGACCAGACATTGGCCGCGGCCTGCTGCAGCGGGATGATCACCGAGCCATTATGGCCAGGGGCTGCCTGATGAATGTGCGCCATGGTGCCGACGATGCCGTAAGTAGTCACGCTGCCGCTGACCGATTTGTCCGCGCCCACTGTGATCTTGCCGCTGCCCGATGCAGCCGTTTCCACCGCAGGCACCTCCTGACTACCGCTTAATTTAACCATGGTTGCACCGGCATCAGCCGCATTGGCACTGCCAGCCAGCATGCCGGCTACCATGACTGCAGCGGCGAAAACGGTACGAGGGTTACGAAATATTAGATTCATTTGATTACCTCCATTAGTTAATCCATCAGCCAAGTCTGCGCGAATTGCATCCGCACCTCATGAGGGGACTCCTCATTGAGTCTTATCAAATTACACTCTTGTCGAATTTCGTCTGTGCGCTAACAAACAGACGGCAAGTTGCCCTGATGCGAACAGGGGCTATATAATCAACGCATTAATTAAAATACATCAGGCCCGCCATGAAATTCGAACCCGCAAACCTGTTTCATCATGAAACCGATTTACTCTGCGTCCCGGCAGGCCATACGCTGTTTACCGAAGGCGAGCAGGGCGATGTGATGTACGTGCTGGTATCCGGCACAGCGGACATCTCGGTGCGTGGCAAAATAGTCGAGCAAGCCCAGACCGGCGCGCTGCTCGGCGAAATGTCGCTGGTTGAAGATGCCGCACCGCGTTCGGCCAGCGTCACCACGACAACTGAGTGCAAACTCGCACCTATCGATGCCAAACGCTTTCATTTCCTGATTCAGAATACGCCCAATTTCGCGGTTCACGTCATGCGCGTCATTGCAACGCGGCTGCGCAACGCCAACAAGCTGCTTTAAATTCAAACGCTGTCAATGCGGCTTGTCAGCCAGAAACCGCGCCGTTTTGCGGCCCCAGATCCAGACGTATTGCACGCCTGACAACACGGCGGTCGCAAACACCAGCATGAACAGTCCGGGCAGCCATTCTGCAATGGCGATGACCGTCGCTGCATTGGCCAGCACCAGGCATAGCAGCCCGAATTCCAGGGCGATATGCGTCTTGCCCAGCAAGGTCGGCGTGATTTCTATATGCCCGATCAGGTGCCGGTACGCGAACGCACCGGACACGATGACCATATCCCGTGCCAGCATGGCTGCGGTCAGCCACAGCGGAATCAACGCCAGCCAGGTCAGCATCAGCAAGCAGGACAAGATAATCAGCTTGTCCGCCACCGGGTCGATCAGCGCGCCGAATGGCGTACGCAGATCATAGTGCCGGGCGATCCAGCCATCGATGCCATCGCTCAGGCTTGCCAACAGGAACACCGCCAGCGCATAAGCGTAAGCCGATCGCCCAAGCAGATAAACGACCAGCGGTACCAATAACAGGCGAAACAGACTGATCGTGTTCGGCACATTCAGCATGCGGCTCCAATCACATTACAAGGCAGAAACCCGATATTACGCCTAATCTGTGACAGAGCAATTCGTCAAGCCGGTTTTAATGGCCCCCCAGATCACGCACTTCGACTTTTACTTCAACCTTTTCATGGTGCCGGGGGGAGGTGGCGATATCCAGCGTGACCGGGATCACGTCACCTGGCTTCATCGCCTGCTTGAGATCGAACAGCATGATATGCAGCCCGCCCGGCGACAGCTTCACCGTTTTATGCCCGGGCAGTGCAATCTCTTTCATTTCGCGCATTTCCATCACACCGCCATTCATGCTCATGGTATGCAATTGCGCAGTACCGGCAGCCGGGGTGCTCACCCCCACCAGTCTGGCATCAGCGGCACTGGTAATGTCCATGAAGGCGCCTGCCACTTCCTGTCCCGGCGCCGTCGCCCGCATCCACGCATGCTCAACCTTCACATCAGCTGCCAATGCAATTTGCGTACACAGCATCCCTACCAAAATCACCAGATATTTCATCACCGCTCCTCAAAACAGGATACAAAACAGTATTGTTGCGCCCCAAGCGCGCAAAGGGAATGCGACAAATTGTCGCACTTTGACGTTAAACCGATGAACGCAGGTAGAATATCAGCATGATCATCCCCGCTCAAAGCCTGTCCACCGTGCCTGTAGAAGGCATGTTGCGCAATCTGTTCATGTTGCGCCTGTATGCCATTGCCGGGCAATTACTGGCATTGGCAGTGGTGTATTACGGCCTTGATATCGCGCTGCCGATTACCGCCATGCTCACGGTAATCGGCATGCTGACGCTACTCAACATCGCGACCTGGCTGCGGCTGGCGCAGCCATGGCCGGTGACCGCACTGGAGTTTTTCATCCAGCTGGTGGCTGACATGGCGGCACTTACCCTGTTGCTGTATTACAGCGGCGGCGCCAGCAACCCATTCGTGTCGCTGTACCTGCTGCCTATCATCATTGCCGCCACCACGCTGCCTGTGGCCTTCGCCTGGGCGATGACCGTACTCAGCATCAGCGCCTACTCGCTGCTCACGCAGTTGTTTGTGCCTCTGAGCCTGCCGCCGGGCGCCGTCGAATTCTCCCTGCATCTGGCGGGCATGTGGCTCAACTTCATCGTCAGCGCACTGCTGATCGCGTATTTCATCGGCAGGATGGCCAATTCGATCCGCCAGCGCGACCTGGCTTTGGCCCGTATCCGCGAAACCCGCCTGCATGACGAACAGATCGTGGCGCTCGGCAGTCTGGCCGCAGGCGCCGCGCATGAATTATCGACGCCGCTGGCGACAATGAACATCGTCGCCAGCGAATTGCAGCATGACTATCCGGACGATGCCGAGCTCACCCAATCGCTGCAGATTCTGCGTAACCAGGTGGCGGCCTGCAAAACCATCCTCACCCGGCTCACCAGCGTCGGCGAAAGCGGACGCACCGAAAGCGGCTCGGCCGTGAGCGTCGATCTCTGGCTGGGCAAGCTACTGGAACAATGGCAGCTGATGCGCCCGCAGGTACAGGTAACCGCACGCTGGCCGGGCAAATCGCCGACACCCGCCGTCATGGCTGAAGACAGCCTGAATCAGGCGCTGCTCAACCTGTGCAACAACGCCGCCGATGCTGGCAGCAATCAGGTGGAAATCGAAGTCGACTGGGATGAGCAGGCGCTGCAAATCGACATCCTCGATCGCGGCACCGGGTTCAGCGAAGACGCCTTGAGCGGCGCCGTATTCTTTACCACCAAACGCGAGCAGGGCGGTTTCGGTATCGGCCTGTTCCTGGCCAACGCCAGCATAGAACGCCACGGCGGCAGCGTCGCGCTGCTCAGCCGGGAAGGCGGCGGGGCACATGTCGCCGTACGCCTGCCATTACTGGGCAAGTTGCCGGCATGAATACCCCTGCACCCCAACTGCTGCTGGTCGACGACGATGTGACTTTCTGCACGGTGCTGGCGCGTGCACTGGGCAAACGCGGCTACGCCGTCCATACCGCGCACGATGTCGCCACTGCGCTGGAATACGCCGAACAGCATCCGCCCGCATACGCCGTCATTGACCTGAAACTGCCCGGCGAAACCGGCTTGCGCCTGATCGCGCGCCTCCGGCAGCTCGATCCGCTCGCCCGCATCGTCATGCTCACCGGCTACGCCAGCATCACCACCGCGATCGAAGCCATCAAGCTCGGCGCGACGCACTACCTCGCCAAGCCCGCCGAAGTCGATGAAATCGTCGCCGCATTGCACAAGGACACCGGCGATGCCAACATCGCCGCCGATATCCGTCCGCCCTCGGTCGAACGTCTGGAGTGGGAACATATCCAGCGCGTGCTCAACGAGCACGACGGCAACATCTCCGCCACCGCCCGCGCGCTCAACATGCACCGCCGCACCTTGCAGCGCAAGCTGTTCAAGCATCCGGTACGGAATTGAGACTCAAAAACATGGGATGAACAAGGTGAACTACCGCACCCGACCCGCAAAAAATATCCAGCGTTACGGGAAACGGAACGTTACGATTGGCTCGTGCAACATCGATGCGAGTATCATTTGCGCCGGGACGAGCGAAACGCTCAGGTACCAGGAAGCGTTGACAACCCGCCGGGCTATTCAACGCGACGAACAATGCCTGGTCGCTTGCAACCGGACTGACGGGCACGCTTATCAGGCCGCACTAGTGCAATATCAGCAAACAGTACTGGTCGCTTCCGGCAGGTAACCGATACGCTGACCGCATTGGCGCATGACGATGAGGCAGGCGCTATCGGGCTTTGCCGTTGCAGGACGCACAACACGCGCTGGGTGACTCGCCCAGCGCCTGAAGCGGGCTATCCTTAGCCGATCAGCGCCACCGACTTGATCTGCGTCCATACCGCCCGGCCGGGACGCAGATCGAGCGTAGCGGCGGAACGCCGGGTAAGCCGTGCCAGCAGCGGTGCGCCGCCAGCATCCAGCCGCACCAGTGTCAGTGCAGGATGATAGTCGTCGCCAAGTTCGGTCACCACGGCAGGCACGACATTGAGGATGCTGCTGTCCGTATGCGGCGTCAGAGTCAGGCTGATATCCCGTGCCAGAATGCGCAAGCGCAGCTTTTGCCCTAACGGCGCGCCACTGTCGCGCACCCACAGCTTGCCGCCGGCAAACTCCACGCAGCTCAAATGCCATTGCGCATCGCGGGCGCTAACGGTGCCCTCGAGCACCACGCCGGCATCTTCATGCAGCTGGATCGGCAGATCCAGCTGCGCCAGCGTTTCGGTCAGCTCACCGCTGGCGCGCACCCGGCCATTCTCCAGCAGCACCAGATGATCAGCCAGCCGAGCCACTTCATCCGGCGCATGGCTGACATAGAGCAACGGGATATCCAGCTCGTCATGCAGGCGCTCTAGGTAAGGCAGGATCTCGCCCTTGAGTTTCAGGTCGAGCGCAGCCAGCGGCTCGTCCATCAGCAGCAGTTGCGGGCTCACCGCCAGCGCACGGGCAATACCGACGCGCTGGCGCTCACCGCCGGAGAGCATGGCCGGCATGCGTGTCAGCAGGTGGCCGATGCCGAGCAGGTCTATCGCCTGATCCAGCGATACGCGTCGCTGCGATGACGGCACACGTTTAAGGCCGAATTCCAGATTACGGCGGATATTCAGGTGCGCGAACAGGCTGGCTTCCTGAAACACATAACCCAGCGGACGCTGATGCGTCGGCTGGAAAATGCCCTGCGCCTCATCCTGCCACACGCTGCCATTCACCGCCAGATAACCACCCGGCACGCGCTCCAGGCCGGCAATCGCACGCAACAGCGTGGTTTTGCCGGAACCGGAATGGCCGAACAGCGCAGTCACGCCATGGCCGGGCAAATCGAGGTCGACATCCAGCATAAAACCGGGGTAATCAAGCTTGAAGCGCGCATGGATAGCAGCCGTCATTTGCGTCTGCCCGTGGGGTTGAACAGGTACAGCAACAGCAGCACCGCGAACGAAAACGCCACCATGATCGCCGCCAGCCAGTGCGCCTCGGTGTATTCCAGCGCTTCGACATGGTCGTAGATCTGCACCGACACCACCCGGGTAGTGTCCGGGATATTGCCGCCTATCATCAGCACCACGCCGAATTCACCAACGGTATGGGCGAATCCGAGTACGGTCGCGGTGAGAAACCCGGGCTTTGCCAAGGGCAACACCACGCTGAGAAAAGTGTCGAAGGGCGAAGCGCGCAAGGTCGCCGCCACTTCCAGCGGGCGCTCGCCGATGGCTTCGAATGCATTCTGTATCGGCTGCACCACGAACGGCATCGAATAAAAGATCGACCCCACTACCAGCCCCCAGAACGTGAATGGCAGCATGCCCAGCCCCAGCGCCTGGGTGAAATGGCCGATCGGCCCATTCGGCCCCATCGCCAGCAACAGATAAAAACCGATCACCGACGGCGGCAACACGATAGGCAGCGCCACGAGCGCACCGACCACCCCTTTCGCCCACGAGCGGGTGCGCGCCAGCCACCATGCGATGGGCGTGCCTATCAGCAGCAATAATAGCGTGGTAACTGTCGCCAGTCTGAGGGTTAGCCAGATCGCGCCGAGATCGGAATCACTGGGCATCAGATGCTCCGTTATGGATAAAAATTGTCCACGAAAAACACGAAAATATTACTCGGCCCGAGTTGTAAATAATTATTCAGTATGGATGAGCTCCAAGCAGTTTGAAACATTGATTTCTTTCGTGCTTTTCGTGTTTTTCGTGGACAAAATAGCCGCTCAAGGTTTTACAAATCATATCCGTAAGCCCGGATCACGGCCTTGGCCTTGTCGCTCCTGAGGTATTGCAGCAACGCGGCGGCAGCAGTATTGCCTTTGCCCTTGGTCAGCAGCACTGCATCCTGGCGAATCGGGGCGTGCATGGCGCTCGGCACTATCCAGCCGGAACCGCTCCTGAGTTTATCATCCTCGTAAACCTGCGACAAAGCGACGAATCCCAGTTCGGCATTTCCCGTACTCACGAACTGATAGGTCTGCGCGATATTCTCACCCTGCACGAATTTGGGTTCGAGTACGCCCATCAATCCCAGTTTGGTCATCACTTCGACTGCCGCTGCACCATACGGCGCCAGCTTGGGATTGGCCAGCGCGATGTGCGTGAATCCGCCCTTTTTCAGTACGCCGCCCTGATCATCGACATAGCCCGGCCTGGCCGACCACAATACCAGCTTGCCGATGGCATAGGTGAAACGGCTGCCGCTGACGCCAAAACCTTCTTTTTCCAGCTTCGCCGGCGTTTCATCGTCTGCTGCGAGCAGGATATCGAACGGCGCGCCATTCCTGATCTGCGCGTAAAATTTGCCGGTAGCACCGAACGACAAGGCCGCCTTGTGCCCGCTGGCCTTCTCGAAATCGGCCGCAATCAGCTTCATTGGCGCAGTGAAATTGGCAGCAACCGCCACTTGCACTTCATCGGCATTTGCCGAACCGGCAGTTACGCTCGCAAGCAGGATAGGGAGGGCGAATAAATGGATTAATTTGCATTTCATGATTTTTACTTTTTCCTAAGAATCAGGCGGTGACTGCCAGAATAATATGAGAGGCCTTGATCAGCGCACAGGCAGGCTCGCCTTCCTTGAGCCCGAGGGATTTGATGCTTTCGTTGGTGATAATGGCGGCGACACTCTTGCCTGCATCCAGTGCTATGACCACCTCGCCATTCACCGCGCCTTCCTGACAGCGGCTTACCACGCCGCACAATTTATTGCGGGCACTGGTTCTGAGCTGGCTGTCTGCCGATGTAACTATCACCCAGGGTGCCTTGATCAGTGCATAAGCCTCCTTGCCGATTTCCAGCCCCAGATTATCGACGCTCTCCAGCGTAATGATGGCAACCAGCTCGTTGCCGCCGCCAATATCCAGAATGACTTCCGCATTCACCGAGCCACGGTTCAGCACCTTGACCCGCCCTAGAAACTCATTGCGCGCACTGGTCTTCATATCCAGTTTCCTCATCAGTTGAAAAAACGTTTCGAAATCCTCTCGCCCCCGCAGCGCGGTCAGAAACTGCTGATACTCATGCTCCAGCCGCCGAAAGGCGGACAATGCCTGCAAACCGAAAGCGGTCAGTGCCGACCCGCCGCCGTATTTACCGCCCGCAACCCGGATGATCAACGGCTCGTCGGACAGATTGTTCATGCCCTCCACCGCTTCCCATGCTGCCTTGTAACTCAGTCCCAAGGCTTTGGCCGCCGCCGAAATCGAGCCCAGCTCGCCTATTTTTTCCAACAGTTCGACCCGGCCTTTGCCGCGCTGACGACCGCCTTCATCTGCGATCAGGCGCAATATCGGGTTGGGTAATCGGGTTGATTTGGTCATGCTTTATCCTTTCTTGCCGACATCATCCCGGCCGGCTGCCGCACCTCATAAAGACGATGCCACCATGGCTGTCTGCTGCATTTACCGTTATCACTTTTAAATATATAACGACTGCCGGACAAACACAATCCCGTCGGCACATCTCCCGCACTCACACCTGCCGGCCCTGTAACGTATGTTGCGACCACGCCTGACTAACTGCCGCCTGCGGCAAATCAGCCAGCTGATAACACCCGCTCCTGACATCTTCGGCCAGACGCTGCAAAGTACACTCCTGCAGCAACTCGATAATAGTCTGCTTGATCGGTTGCCACGCACCATGCATGGGACACGCAGCCTCATCGCTGCAGGTCTTGAGTCCCAGCAGACATTCATGCACCAGCAAGCCGCGTTCAGTATGCGCCAGAATTTCCAGCAGCCCGGCTGCTTCCGCTCCTGCTGCCAGATAAACGCCACCCAGACGACCGCGCCGCGCTGACAGAAACATGTCCTTGTTCAGCGTCTGCATGATCTTCGCCAGATAAGCCGCCGGCACATTGAGCTGATACGCGATATCGCGCACTGTCACCCTCATCCCGCACGGCTGGATCGCCAGATACACCAGCGCCTGTATCGCATACTGGCTGGTGCGCGACATGATCCACGACGTAGCGGTGGTTGAGTGCTGATCGAATGTGCAACCAACCCGGCGCCTGCTCACCGTAGCGCATCCGTTACCCATACCACTGTAAAATTCTGGGTCATTGCCGCAACTAATCCGCCAGACCTGCTATTGCCGTCTGCCCCGCCGCACTTTCTTCGATACTGAAACAATTCCGATACTCATCGCACACACTGCAACTCGGTGCCGGACAGGCCTTCACCTCGGCGCGGTCACAAAGCTGCTTGTACAGGAATTTCTTCCAGCGCATTTTAGCGCCTTCGTTCTTCACAAACAGCGTATTGAAATGGCGTTCCAGCAATCCGGAAACCCCGGCACGATTAGGTAGCCCCATGTCCACATAGAGATGATCCTTGCCCATGCAGCCGCTGGCAAAGGCATAGGCCAGCCATTCGGTGTGCTCGGCATCATCGCTGCGATGTTCCAGCAACAACTCGACCAGGTCCTGAAACTCATCCAACCGGAAAGACTGGCAATCCGCACTCTGCGTTTTATTGCTTACATCGCACATTTCACGACTAGCGCCGGGAAAATAACGGTCCAGCAATTCCACAAACCGATCCAGCGACAGCCCCATGCCCAGATTGGGTGGCTGTATCTCGCCTTTGCCGGCGGACTGGATGACCCCGGCAAAGGCCTTGGTCAACCCATCATCGGGGTTGCTGGCACGGGCTAACAGCCAATCGTAACTCACAGCGTGTATGATCGCGTTCATGCTTATCTCCTGAAAATTACTCGGCCGGCAACGGGCTATGGGTGTAACATTTTTTCGGGCAAATCCTGGAACAAGCCTCGCAACCGATACAGTTTTCCTGATGGGCGATGGTCATCACCTTTTTCTCATATTCCTCGTCATCATCGTCATCGCCGGACGCCAGCGCGATCACTTCGCCGTCCTCGTCGATGCCCACCAGTTGCAGCACGTCGCGCGAACAGACCTTGAAACAACGACCACAGCCGATGCACTTTTCCTGATTGAGATCGGCCACGAAATTCGGCGTCCATATCTCGCCGCTAGGCAGGGTAATACTAAATGAGGCCATGATTATTTTCTCCCTGGAATCAACCGCCAGCCGCGCTTAACGCCTTGCGCGCTTCTGTCAGCGCAGCGTGAGCGTCATAAGCCTTCTGCGCGACTTCCATGATGCGCTCCCAGCCGGTCGGCAAGTCTTCCGACAGATCGTGCAGGTCCATTTTCAGCGCCGTCGCCTGCTGATTGAGCTTCTTGACCTTAGCTTTAATGATGTCAAGGTCTTCCATAGCATCCTCCTAACCGTATTTCGCCACTTCCGGGAACCGGGTGATCATGTCCACACCGGCAGCCACGTATTTCCCGCCTTCTTCCGCCAGGCTTTCCATGCTGACGAAACCAAAGCGATGCACGTCGCGCAACTGCTTGTTGACCACGATCAGGCGACCTGCGATCAGCACCTGCCGGCCAAATCCTTCATGCGACATTTTCATCATCGGCGACACCATGACGCCGGTGCTGCGCTCTATGGACAGCCCGACAGCGTTGAAGAACAGCTCCAGCCGCCACAAGGTCTCGGGATCAGGGTCGCCGATGATCGGCATCTCGCGTCGCTGCTCCTTGGTGATGATGTACGGTGCGAGCAGCATCTCGTCGGATTTGCCTTCCCAGGTACCGTGGGTATCCTGCGCCCGCCACTGCTTGATCAGCTCTTTAATAAACAATGTTTCCATCGGCGACACTACGGGTTCCATCAATGCAGCTTCAGTCATTTTCCACCTCGTCTTCAAAATCCATTACCCGCTCCTGATCCTTGAGCAGGGCCTTGCGCAGCCATGGCGGCGGCGTCCCTTTTACGACGTCCTGCAGCTTGTCGAGTATGTCCATGATGGCTTCCGGCTGCGGCACCTTGATCGGATGGATCTTGCTGGCGACCACGCGCGCCGCGCCCGAACCACCGATAGCGGCAACGTAAAGAATCGCGCAATCCATGATCGCCGCTATCTTCGGGGCCAGCTTGTCCTCGTCGCCGTCTTCTTTCAGGTCGCCCTCAAAGGTAAACGCTTCGATAAAATCATAGCCGTCAGCCCTGACATCGTAGACCGCGATATTCTTGGCCCAGCCGAAGTGGGCATCGACACGCTGCATGTCTTGTGTGGCAAATGCGACTTTCATGGATGACTCCTTTTCGATGTAGATGAATCAATGAACCCGTTCAGCGACAGGTTCGGTAATGACCACGGAAGCCGACGCACTTGCCGTTGCAGCAGGCGGCAACGGCCAGCTGTCCGGGTGATTCTCATGCTCTGCAGCCAGAAACATATTGCCCAGTTCGAACACCAGCCCGCGTGTGCCGCGATAGCCTATCGACAAGCAATGCGCACTGCCCAGCCGATCGAACATCGGTATGCCCATGCGCAAAAACGGTATGGCCAGCCGCTCGGCAGCCTGGCGGCCGTGCGAATGCGTAATCAGCAAATCGCAGCCCCTGGCGCGTTGCTCGAGGTCTTCCAGATCGCCGATGAGCACTTCCACCGCAGGCAACTCGCTGAGCAGCGGCGATCTGGTGGTCGTCACCAGCGCGGTCAGCTCGCAGCCCATTTCCACCAGCCAGCTGGCCGTCGCCCACAGCAGATCCGGCTCGGCGCCGATGGCGATTTTCTTGCCGCCGAAAAAGAAGTGGCCATCCAGCATTGCGTCCAGCAGCTGGCTGCGCTGACGGCGATATTTCACTGGTACCGGCTGCCCGGAAACGCGCGACAGCGTCATCAGCAGGCGGTCGTTCGGTTCCAGTCCGGTCAGGCGGTCGAACAGCTCAAAACCGACACCGGTAATCGTTTGCAGCGCCTCTGCACAACTGCGCATCTGCTCACCGACGGCGAGGGTTATGGCCGACGCGCCCATACTGCGCACTTCGGTCAGCGTGGTGCCGCCCAGAGTACTGGGGCTGAAATCGTCGGGGATATGGCCGTCCAGCGAGCCGGAAATATCCGGCATAATCACCGCACTGAGGCCGAAGGCTTCGATAATTTCGCGTAATTCCTCGATGTCCCCCGGCGTCAGATGGCATCCGGCCAGCACGTTGATCTGCTTGTCCTTGCGCTCCGGCACCGGCACTGCCAGCGCCTCTATCAGCGCCAGTACCGCCTTTGCCCAACCGTCCTGAAACGCCCCGGTATAATCGGGAGTCGAGACATACACCACCTCGGTATCGCCCAGTTCAGGATGTCTGGCGCGAATGAGCCTGAGGTCGCCACTCACGTCTTCGCCCTTGGTTTCGGTCAGCCCGGTCGAACAGATACCGATCAGATCGGGATTGGCGCGAGTCTTGATATTGACGATGGCTTTCTCGATGTTGTCCATGCCGCCCAGAATGGTAGTGGCCTCATTCATGGCCGTGGTCTGCAACGGGATGGCTTCGCGGAAATGCCGCACCAGCAACACCAGGCCGAACCCGGTGCAGCCTTGCGAGCCGTGCATCATCGGCATGCAGTTGTTCATGCCCATGTAGGCATAGCTGGCGCCCAGCGGCTGGCTCATCTTCAGCGGATTCACCGCACAGGATTTTTTCAGTTCGACAACGTTTGCCATGTCACACCTCCCACGGCGCAGGGATGCGCACTTGCTGCCACACCGGGTTATACAGCGCCTTGTCGATCTGCTTGACCAGCTCGACCATGCCTTCGTAACCGGCATAGGCATAATGACGTTCCTGATTGATGTCGAGCCAGGGCATTTTCGCCTTGAGGGCAATAAACTGGGAGCGCCCGCCGGAGAGCATAATGTCGGCGCGCGCATCCTTGAGCATCTTGTAAATCTGCCGCGGCGTCATGTCGTCGACGGCATGGGCATCGTCAGCCATCATGCCCTTGATTTTTTCCTTGTCTTCCGCCGTGGATTTCTTGGTACTGGTGCCGACCACATCCATGCCCACTTCCTGCAAGGCAGCGACCACCGACCAGGATTTCACTCCGCCGGTGATCAGCAGTACGCGTTTGTCCTGCAAGCGCGGCGCATAGGCTTTCATGCGCTCCCAGGCACGCGCTTCCTCGCGCTGGATCAGTGCTTCGGTGCGCTCCAGCAGCTCGTCCGGCGCGCCCTGGCGCACCAGCAAACCGGCGATCTGACGCAACGAATCCGACATATCGGAAACGCCATAGAACGAACCTTCGAAGTAAGGGATAGCATAACGTTCTTCCATCTTGCGGGCGATGTTGATCATCGCTTTCGAGCACACCATCATCGCCGCCCTGGCACGATGCGAATAAGCGACTTCCTTATATTTGGCGTCACCGCTGATGCATGCCAGCAAACGGATGCCGAGCTCGTCCAGCAGCGGCTTGATCTGCCACAGCTCGCCGGAAAGGTTGTACTCGCCGATGATATTGATGTCATAGGGCGTGGTGTATTCCGGCTCGGCGGTACCAATCACATAATCCAGCAGCGCTTCGCCACCGAGCTTGTTGCCGAGATTCTTGTTGCCGACAAATCCCGGCGCATCCACCGGAATAACGGGCTTGCCGAATTTCTGCGCAGCGGCCTTGCACACCGCCTCGATGTCGTCGCCGATCAGCGCAGTGACGCAGGTCTGATACACGAATATCGCCGGCGGGTCGTATTTCTCGATGATTTCCTTGATGGAACGATACAAGCGTTTTTCGCCGCCGTAGATGACGTCGAGTTCGCCGATGTCGGTGGTGAAGCCGGTGCGGTAGAGTTTGGAACCGGACGAATTGGCGCTGCGGTTGTCCCAGGAATTGCCTTCACAGGCAATCGGGCCATGTACCAGATGCGCCACATCCGTGAGCGGCTGCAGGGCGATCTTGGCGCCGTCGAACGCGCAACCGCCAGCCGCCGCACCGGGAACCAGCTGCTTGGTACAGCCTTTCTTGCGATCCTTTTCGGATTTGCCCTGATTGACATCGCAACCGGGTTCGTTGAGCACTTCCTGTACTTTTACCGCAAGTTTAGCCGACATTTTCTATCCCATCCCAACTAAAAAGCCACCATGATTTTCTCGTCCGCCACCTGATATTCGCAGGCCAGCCGCCACAATGGCGGGTGATCCGGCAGCGAATCGGCGTGATACTGCACCTTGGAAATCTTGCCCGCGGTCAGCAACAGATAACGTTCCCTGGCGCTGAGCCGGATCATGCTTGTCTCGCAGCGTAGCGGCGCCACCTTGACGGCACACGCGCCGCAATTGCCGCGCATGCAATCACACGGCAGCGGAATGCGATGTTCTCTCGCCAGATCGAGCAGGCTACCGCCCGCATCGTGATCTACATCCACCTGTATCCGATCAGGTAACTTCATGCCTACAAAGCTTACGTTTCCCATGGCGAACACCTCGCACATCCCGTTGTTACTTGATGCCGATACCCGGCTCGCCGCTGAAGCGCACCAGAATATCTTCGTCACGCGGAATGAACTGACATGCCAGACGGTATGCCGGCGGCATGTCGTTGACTTCGGCATCTTTCAATTCCTGTCTGGTAATCAGACCTTCTGCCACCAGCGTGTGGCGTTCCTTTTCAGTCAACGCCTGTGCCATGCGCGGCTTCTCTTCCAGCGAGGTCACCTTGATGACGCAAGAACCGCATTCGCCGTCTTCGCATTCGAACGGCAACGGTATCCTGTTTTTCTTCGCGAGCTTGAGCACGCTATGGGTGTCGCCGGCAACGGCATACACCGTGATATCCTTTTCCAGCAGCGGTGAACTGAAACAAATTGTGGCCATTTTGCATTTCCTCTTCGTTCAATCAGTGAACAGCGGGGCCGCCCGCTGCTTAAGGGCTCGCTAACGAGCCCTTAAGCCGATTAACGGATAATGTCGTAGCTGTAGTCGGTTTTCGCGGTGTCGATAGTGTTGGCATCGAGCGCTTCGAAAATCTCGTCTAGAATCGCAACCATGACTCTCAATGAACCTTCGTAACCCCAGATCGGGAAACGATGGTGATGGTGACGGTCGAAAATCGGGAAGCCCATGCGCACCAGCGGGACACCGCAGTCGCGCTCCAGGTACTTGCCGTAGGTGTTGCCGATCAGCAAGTCGACTGGTTCGGTGAACAGCAGCGAACGCATGTGCCAAAGATCCTTCTTCGGATAAACATGGCAGCCGGCACCGAACGGAGAAGCGTCGAACAGGGCTTGCACTTTTTCCGCCCAGTCTTCGCCGCCGTTGGTAGAGAGTACGTGTACCGGCTCGGCACCCAGCTCCAGCAGGAATGCAGTCATGCCCAGCATCAGGTCGGGGTCGCCGTACAGCGCGAACTTCTTGCCGTGGATGTGCGCGCTGGAGTCGGCGATGGCGTCCATCAGACAACCGCGTTCCCTTTCCAGTGCTTCAGGAATAGGCTTGCCGGTCAGCCGCGAGATTTCCATCAGCAACTGGTCGGTACCCGCCACACCCATAGGGTGATACAGAGAGACAACTTCCTGGCCTTTTTCGGCGATGTACTTGGCAGTTTTCTCGGTAGAAAAACCCTGGAACGACAATGTCGCTTTCGCATTCAGCGCCTGCTTCACTTCATCCTTGGTGGTGCCGCCGTCGTACATGCGGAATTCGCCATCGGTAGGCGTGTTCCAGACATCGGAAGGATCGCATACCACGGTGTATTCAGCACCGAACAGGTTGAGGATGCGACGGATTTCAGGCATGTTGCCGACGACGTTGCCGTCGAAACCGCCAATAAAATTTATCGATTCATTCGGAGTGCGCTCCTTGCCGTCCCAGAAGTGGGTGAGCACGCCTTTGAGGGCATTGTCGTAACCGGTGATATGGCTGCCGACAAAAGCCGGGGTATGGGCGTAGGGCACATCGTATTCTTCAGCCACGCTGCCTTTTTGCTTGGAGGTGCGGATGAAGGAACCCAGATCGTCGCCGATCACTTCGGCCATGCAGGTGGTGCTGACCGCGATCATGTCAGGCTTGTACATGTTAAATGCGTTAGCCAGACCGTCCACCATATTGTTCAGACCGCCGAACACTGCGGCATCTTCAGTCATCGAAGAAGATACGCAGGAGGTAGGCTCCTTGAAGTGGCGCGAAAAGTGCGAGCGGTAGTAAGCGACGCAACCTTGCGAACCGTGCACGAAAGGCAGGGTCTTGGCAAAGCCGACGGCAGCGAACACTGCGCCCAGCGGCTGGCAGGCCTTGGCCGGATTGACCGTCAGCCCTTCGCGAGCGAAGTTCAGGTCCTGATATTCCTTGGTTTTGGTCCAGTCACGGATCTCTTCCATTTTCGACACGGGGAATGCGAACTCGAAGTTTTCCTTCTTGTTCTTGAACATTTCCACATATTCCGGCTCGCGGAACAGCATTTCGTGGTCGATGACTTTTTCAGCGTTTTGACTCATTTCAAATCTCCTTAAGCTGTAGGGTGGGTTAGGTTTTGATCCCGTAACCCGCCAATTCGGTGGTGGGTCATGCGTCGCTCAACCCACCCTACATTTACTGCCTTACTTCTTCCATGGCGCCTTGGTCAGCGCCCACACAGGACTATTGATCGCCATATCCATATCACGGGCGAAGATGGCAAAGCCGTCGTAGCCGTGATACGGGCCGGAGTAATCCCACGAGTGCATCTGACGGAACGGCACGCCCATCTTCTGGAACACGTACTTTTCCTTGATGCCGGAGCCAACCAGGTCAGGCTGGATCTTTTCGACAAACTTCTCGAACTCGTAGCCGGTGACGTCGTCATAGATCAGCGTGCCGTCCTTGACGTAGTGGGTAGTACGCTGATAATCGTCGTTGTGACCGAATTCATAACCGGTACCTACCACATTCATGCCCAGATCTTCATACGCGCCGATCACATGGCGAGGACGCAGACCGCCCACGAACAGCATCACGGTTTTGCCCTCCAGGCGTGGACGATACTTGGCGATCACGGCATCGGTCAGCGCCTTGTACTTGGCGATCACACGTTCTGCGCCTTCCTTGATCTTGTCGTCGAAGTGGCTGGCGATTTCACGCAAACTGGCTTCAATTTTCGACGGCCCGAAGAAGTTGTACTCGACCCAGGGAATGTTGTATTTCTCTTCCATGTAGCGCGAGATGTAGTTCATCGAACGGTAGCAGTGCAGCACGTTAAGCTTGGCTTTCGGGGTGTTTTCCAGCTCGGCAATGGTGCCATCGCCGGACCACTGGGCGATCACGCGCAGCCCCATTTCTTCCAGCAGGATGCGTGAAGACCATGCGTCGCCGCCAATGTTGTAGTCGCCGATGATGGCAACGTCATAAGGCGTGGCTTCAAACTTGTTCTTGTCCGGATCGGCTTTTTCAAACACCCAGTCGCGAACCGCGTCATTGGCGATATGGTGGCCCAGCGACTGGGATACGCCGCGGAAACCTTCGCAGCGCACCGGCACGATGGTCTTGCCGCCGTATTCCTTGGATTTCTTCTTGGATACTGCTTCGATATCGTCGCCGATCAGGCCGATAGGGCACTCCGATTGCACGGTGATGCCCTTGTTGAGGGGGAACAGCACCTGAATCTCGTCCATGATCTTTTCCAGCTTCTTGTCGCCGCCGAACACAATGTCCTTTTCCTGGAAATCGGAAGTGAATTGCATGGTGCCGAAGGAATCGATCCCGGTGGTGCCGATGTAGTAGTTACGGCGCGAAGCCCAGGAGTACTGACCGCAACCGACCGGGCCGTGGCTGATATGGATCATGTCCTTGATCGGACCCCACACCACGCCTTTGGAACCGGCGTAGGCACAGCCGCGTATGGTCATGACGCCCGGCAGCGATTTGATATTCGACTTGACATCGCAATCGGACTTGCCTTCCTCATGAACACTGAGGTGTTTGGCACGCCGTTTTGCACTCTTCTCGGGATAAGCCTTGAGAACTTCGTCAATCAGCTCTTTGTTGCGTACTTTGGTTTCTTCTACTGTGAGGCTCATTTCGCCCTCCTGCCATTAAAAAATCAAAAAACGTTGCATTGAGAACATCCGTACTTCCGAAAGCGCTCTGCAAATGGCTCCCGACTTTGGCTACAAGCCTGCAGCCATTTACAGAGATCTCCCGGTACTGCCGCTCGCCCGGCGCTGTTCTGCACAACCAGACAGCGCCAGACTTGCGGTTCTATTACGCTGCCGCTGCTTCAGCTGCCAGTTGCTCGGCACTCTTGCCGACCAGTGATTCATCGATGGTTGGCATCAGACCATGCTCCATCAACAAGTCTTCCAGCTGATCCATGGTAATAGGTGTGGGGATGGTGCCATTGCCTGCATTAGCGTGTATCTTGTCAGCGAGTTGACGATATTCGCCAGCCTGCTTGGAGTCGGGTGCGTACTCGATCACGGTCATGCGGCGCAATTCAGCGTGTTGAACGATATTGTCGCGTGGCACGAAATGGATCAGCTTGGTGCCCAGCATGCCTGCCAGTGCTTCAGCCAGTTCCAGCTCCTTGTCGGTCTGACGTTCGTTGCAAATCAGGCCGCCCAGACGCACGCCACCGGAGTTGGCATACTTCAGAATGCCTTTGGAGATGTTGTTGGCCGCGTACATGGCCATCATTTCACCGGACATGACGATGTAGATTTCCTGTGCCTTGTTCTCGCGAATCGGCATGGCGAAACCGCCACATACCACATCACCCAATACGTCATAGGAAACGTAATCGATACCATCGTAAGCGCCTTCTTCTTCGAGGAAGTTGATCGAGGTGATAACACCGCGACCTGCGCAACCAACACCAGGCTCAGGTCCGCCGGATTCAACGCAGCGAATGTCCTTGAAACCGACTTTCATCACATCCTCCAGCTCCAGATCTTCCACGGAACCAGCATCGGCAGCCAGTGAAAGGATAGTGTCCTGGCACTTGGCGTGCAGGATCAAACGGGTTGAATCAGCTTTAGGATCACAGCCGACGATCAGGATTTTTTGACCCAGATCAGAAAGTGCAGCGAGAGTATTCTGCGAAGTCGTAGACTTGCCGATACCACCTTTACCATAAAACGCGATTTGCCTTAATGCAGCCATTTTGCAGCTCCTTTACAAAAACAAGTTCAGTTCAAGTTGAAAATCCGGCAACTTTCCGGATAACATGCGACCGACATGACGCCCTCCGAATACTCTTAATAATTCTTCGTCTCAAGTCACTCGTTCGGCAAAACATTTTAGGTGCAGCCCAGTAATAGCAACTGCCGTGCCAGTCGCAAAATAAACACACAAAACATTGATTATATTAAATAATATTTTCAATATCCGTACTTTTTACGCTGCAAACCGGCTGTTGCAAAACCCACAAAATGCCCTGTCTCTGTAGCAAACGATACAAGTCCGCCTGAATGCGACCAACGCTGCATATTCTTTGCATTTTTCCCTGTACACCCCATTCAGACGGGTGCCCAGCGTTGACTAACAATTAATTGAAATAGCGGGAATGAAGCTTGCTTAGGTAGTAAAGTCGCATGGCTTAGGTGCCTGCTAAATGTAATCAGGAGACTGCAATGCAGATCGGAGTAGATAGTCAGCGCTCGATAGAAAACAAGCGCGTATTTGTAGTGGAAAGCGACGAGATCAACAGCATGGGGCTGCAATTCATGCTGGCCGATGAAAACGAAACTCATGTGCTGTCGAGCGTCTCCGCCGCTATCGACAAATCGCAGGCATGGCCGCCGCATCTGGTATTGCTGGGGATCGGGCTGATACGCAGCGAAGGCGCGACGCTCATCAATCTGATAAAAGCCGCCATGAACAACGTCAGGATACTGCTGGTCTGCGACAGTGCCGACGATAGCGCCGTCAAGGCAGCGCTGGCGCAAGGAGCCGATGGCACATTGTTGACACCGCTAAGGATAGAAACCGTACGCCGCAAGGTAGATTCCGCGCTTGGACGGGCGGTGCCGATCAGCATCCCGGTAGTGCGAAGCTGACACACAGTTAAATTTAATTAAACCGCAGATGTTCTGCACAACCCAAGGAGTATCCCATGACCCTCATCACCGAAACCCCATTTGCCGAGCTGGACGCGCAAGGCCTGTTGCTCAGCCCCGTATTCAAAGGCGCAACCACCAAACCCGGCCGTTTCGGCTTCCGCGGTGAAATTGCACTGGCATTCCAGGAATCCATGGCCGACGAAAAACGCCCGCCCGAAATCAAGCTCGATCAGGTCATGATGGTTGCTTCCGCCGGGGAAACCACCATTCCGTTCCTCGCCGGTTTCGCGCCATCACTCGCTCACCTGAAGTTGTTATGCGAACAGGTTGGCGACAAATTGTCACCGATGGGCAAATACTTCTTCTTTGCCGGCAACCTCGACATCTCCGAAAAGTACCAGATACCATACGGCGGCGCGACCTTCTGGGTCATGCCGCTGGACGAAGCAACGGTATACAATGAGCTATTGGACATGCTCCGCATAGAAAAAAGCGACTTGAAAAAATTCGACACAGCCGGCAAACTCGATGCCATCGTCGACAAAGCGGCATTCTTCTCCGCCAAATGGAAAGAAATCAGCTTCGAAGAAGGCCTCAAGATCATGGGCCCGATCAAGATCCGCGAAAACCGCCCGGTCTGATCGCCGTGCATCAGGCATGACAGCCACACCTGACGACATCGGCCGCACCCAGCCTGCAGCGGGTGCGGATTCGTCATTGACCAAGATTGTTGCTTATCACCAGCGTAGCAAACACCGTCTGGAACGCTACGCCGCCGGCCCGGAAACCCTGGACTGGAGCGCACAGCCCAACCCGTTTCGCGAATTCAGCGGCGCACCGCGCATCCGCCTGCCGATGATCGCAGATCGATTAACCGCCAGCTTCGCCGCATTGCATACACCCGGCGCTGTGGCAGCGCAGCCGCTCACGCTCGATCACGTCGCCGCCATGCTGGAGCTGGCATTCGGCCTGTCCGCGTGGAAGGAATACGGCCCCGATCGCTGGGCCGTGCGCTGCAACCCGTCCAGCGGCAACCTGCACCCGACCGAAGCCTATGTCATCAGCCGCGATATCTCCGAGCTGGAAGACGGCGTTTACCACTACCTGAGCCGCGACCATGCGCTGGAACGGCGCTGCCGCATTACCGCAGCCGCACCTGCCGCACAGCCCGGCCTGCTGGTCGGCATTTCGTCGATCACCTGGCGCGAAGCATGGAAGTACGGCGAACGCGCATTCCGCTACTGCCAGCTCGATACCGGCCACGCCATCGGCGCATTGCGCTATGCTGCCGCTGTATTGGGCTGGCATGTACGCATCGCCGATGCTGTCAGCCAGCAACAACTGGCAGAATGGCTGGGGCTGGACAGAGACGCCAACTTTCCCCGCGCCGAGCGCGAGGAAGCCGAGCTGCTGCTGGAAATCACCATTGCACCGGACGCGGATACAACCGCATCCTGGCTGCGCAACTCAACACAAACCGACTGGCGCGGGCAAGCCAACATACTCGACGCCCACCCCATGTACCGCTGGCCTATCATAGACGACATAGCCGCCGCCAGCCGCAAACCGGCAACGCAGCCTGCAATGTACCGCCCGGAAACGTCCGCCTTGGCATCAACCTGTAGCATGGCGGCAGCCACCCTGATCCGCCAGCGTCGCAGCGCCCAGCGTTTCGACGCCCGCTTCACGCAGGATGCCGACAGTTTCTACACCATGCTCACAGCGCTGCTACCCGACTCCGGTACGCCCTGGGATGTATGGAACGAAGTACCGCGCGTGCATCCGGTACTGTTCGTCCACCGCATCGACGGCCTCGCGCCCGGCATCTACGCGCTGCCGCGCAGCGCCGACGCCCAAGCGCGAATGCAGGCCACCATGCGCACAGATTTCCTCTGGCGCAAGCCCGACGGCTGCCCCGAACCACTGCCGTTATACCTGCTCGCCAAAGCCAATCTGGGCAAAGCGCTGAGAACCATCAGCTGCCATCAGGCCATCGCCGCCGACAGCACCTTCACCCTGGCCATTCTGGCTGAATTCGACACAGCCCTGCACAACGCCCCCTGGCGCTACCGGCAACTGTACTGGGAAGCTGGCCTGTTCGGCCAAGTGCTGTACCTGCAAGCCGAGGCCGCCAGCCTGCGCGGCACCGGCATCGGCTGCTACTTCGACGATACCTGCCACGAACTGCTGGGCCTGCAGGACACCACATTCCAGTCGATGTACCACTTTACCGTCGGCTACCCGCTCACTGACGAGCGCATCGCCAACCTGCCGCCCTATCCCCGCACCTGAAAAGACCCGGCCATGA
Organism: Sulfuriferula sp. AH1; assembly: GCF_002162035.1. Lineage (NCBI taxonomy): Bacteria > Pseudomonadati > Pseudomonadota > Betaproteobacteria > Nitrosomonadales > Sulfuricellaceae > Sulfuriferula > Sulfuriferula sp. AH1. The sequence continues at coordinate 131,041 of NZ_CP021138.1, read as the reverse complement.
TCCTATTGCCCACACTCACCTCATGGCTGGCAGCACAAGGCTTTCCGGCAGACAATCTCAAGCCACCATCCACAACCACACCATGCCCGCGCTCGGTGACTTGTTTGACTGCTTCTGCCTTGAATTCGGCGGTATATCTTGCGCTACTCATTGGCTTCTCTCCTGTTCAGTTTCTACATCATAATGTGTCTACTGAAGCGGGTGAAGTCCAGATTTCGATGAGAGGGGTGAGTGGTAAAGTATATTACTCGGTGACGTGGTTACAGTTAATAATGTATTATCCGAATCACCCCACAGTGGCTAATATCAATAACCATAAGGAATTTGAATGCTTCCCAATAGCTTTTCTTCGGATTTTGCACGCCCACTTTTGGCCTTGCTAGGTTTGGTATTAATTTCTGGCTGCGCAATTCAAACCCCGACTGTGACACAAAAAGAAGCCCCACAGTCAATATCTAGTCAGAAAGCGGCACAGCAGGCTGTGATATCACAAGCACCGGTTGTTCCTAAGCTAAAACGTAAGATAGCCCTCGGCCGAATTACAAATGAAACTAATTATGGCCAATCTCTTCTGCATGATAACCATGACGATCCGCTAGGTAAACAGGTGACTGATCTGATGAGCAAGGCGCTTACAGAATCGGGGGAGTTTTTAGTTTTTGAGCGACCAGATATTGGTCGTTTGCAGGCAGAAAGCCGATTGACAGATACGAAACTTAATTTGGTGGGAGTGAATGCTTTAGTCATCGGCTCTTTAACTGAATTTGGACGTAAAACTGTTGGTGAGACCGGTTTCGTGTCGTCGAGCAAACGTCAGGTTGCATTTGCCAAAGTTGATGTACGTGTAGTTGATGTCAATACCGGACATGTTTTCTTCGCAACATCTGGAGCTGGTGAGTCGTCGACTGAGACTGCATCTACTTTCGGATTCGGGTCACAAGCTGCTTACGATGGCACACTCAACGATTCGGCAATTCGACAAGCTGTGTCTGAGGCAGTTAATCGCCTTGTGACAGAAATGAGCGCCACTCCTTGGCAAACTTATATTCTTAAAGCTGATGCCGGAATGGTTTATATAGGCGGAGGTAAGAGCCAAGGGATTAAACCAGGTATGACGTTCTCCGTACAGACACAAGGTGAGAAAATAAAATCTCCTCAAACAGGAACAGAGATTACATTGCCAGGACGTCAGGTTGCAAAAATTCGGATTGATTCTAACTTCGGGGATAACGACCTCAATGAAGGATCAACAGCAACTTTGATCTCAGGATCATTTAGCGGATACAAACCTGAACAATTAGTGGTACGTTCTGAGGGGGGTAAATAATGAATAAAGGCGTAACTCTACTATTGGTAACAGGGGCATTCATCGGTTCTATGCTTACTGAAGGTTGTACCCAGATGCCTACAGAGAAACAGAGCGTGTCTGATATGCGTCCTCAAATTTCATTTAAAGCTGATGGAAATCGTGCCCAGAGTTCACGTGTTATTGTAGATGGACTTGATATGGGCGTGGTTTCAGATTTTATTGATGGAAAATCGGCAGTTCGTGTTTTGCCAGGCACTCATATAGTTAGTGTGATTTCAGATACTGGCGTCTTACTCACTGAAAAAGTATATCTTGGCGACGGCGTGAGTCGTTCTTTTATAGTTAAGTAAAGGAAGTAAGATGCGATTTGTGGCGTTAGCATTTGCGGTTCTTGTTTTGGGTGGGTGTGCCGCCCAGCCTATGTACAATTGGGGTGGTTATGAATCCATGCTCTACAAAGGATATAAAGACCCCGCAAAAATGGAAGAAATGAAGGTAGGGCTCGAGAAGCACATTGCAGCAATGGACAAAACCGGTCAAAAAATTGCACCGGGATTGCTTGCTGAGTTGGGTACGCTTTATCTACAGTCAGGCTCATCGGATAAGGCAGTCGCTATGTATACCCGTGAGCGGGATACATGGCCAGAAAGCAAAGGGTTAATGGACGCTATGATTAAGAATCTAGAGCGGCGCAAACAGGCAAGCGCGGAGGTTGCTCAATGAAAAAAATAATTACAGCACTCGCGGCCTTATCATTAACAGGTTGTGTCGCGCAACCCGTCAAGTACGATATGAGTGCATTTCATGCCGCGGCACCGCGATCAATTTTAGTTGTCCCTATGGTCAACAAATCTCTTGATGTAGATGCGCCAAACTATGTGCTGTCGACATTGCCAGAACCGCTTGCAGAAAAAGGTTATTACGTGTTTCCTGTTAACACGACTAAATACGTATTGGAACAAGAAGGTTTGTACGAAGCTGACCGCATTCGTATGATGCCAACCCCGTCTCTTGCTAAGTTGTTTGGTGCTGACGCTGTACTCTATGTAACCATCAATCGATGGGATGCACAGTATGCATTTATTGCGGCCACTGTGACTGTTGATTTCGATTACCGAATGGTTAGCAAAGATGGAACGGAAATCTGGAAAGAGCATAAAACCATGCAGTATTCCCCGCAAAATAGTAACTCAGGATCGCCTCTGGCGATGCTGATTGTGGCTGCGATTAATGCTGCGGCTACTCGCGCGGCTCCAAATTATATGCCGCTTACGGAACAAGCTAATCAACAAGTTTTTGTGCTTGGTCAGAATGCGATCCCAGATGGACCTTATTTGGTGAAGAAGATGCCATAAGGTAATGTAGGAAAATCTGAAAAAATGAGAAAAACCTGACTAGCAATTGTTCATCGTAATTAGAAATTATATGATTTCACGTTACCGATATCTAGACCCTGATGAGAACCTATAAAAACGTATTTATCAAAAATTACGTAAAGCAAAACCCGGATTTATTTCCGGGTTTTGCTTTTACAGCTATTGCCGATAGAGTGCACCATTTTCAATGCGTACCTTATCCCCCACTTTAAAATTACCAGATGTAGACCGAGTCAATGTTTGATAGGAACCATCATTCATATAAATGGTAAATTTATAGGCATTGCCCGTGCCGGTTTTGCCTTTCTCCAGCTGATGCCCCACATAAGCACCGGCGGCAGCTCCGCCAACCGTAGCCACTGTTTTCCCGGTACCACCGCCAACCTGATTGCCAAGAATGCCGCCAACGACGCCACCGGCTACCGTCCCCAGGCCGTAACCGCTACCCGCAATACCGCCCCCCTGCTGAACCAATTCGATAGACTGTATAACTCCGTTACCAGAACGGGCAGTATCCGAACGTGTGCCGGTCGTGTCACACGCTGATAAAGCAAAAGTAATGGATAGCACGAGTAATATTTTCAATTTGGTTATCGATGACATGGTAAATCTCCTCTTGTTGTATGGATGGGTGTTGTCTACGCGGCAAGCCGCATCTTAATCCCGATCATGGCCCCGATTGCCTCGATCATCGTCACGACCTCTATAACGGATTTCCTTGGGATATCGATTAGGCGGCAAATCCAGCCAGGGGCCAGATCGGGTATTTGCATAACTCCAGCGATTGTTATGGTAATAGTAATAATATCCGCTGAAATAGTAATATGGCTCGACACCCAGCTCTACTACCACCGGCAAGGCCGGTGCAACTACCACGCCCGAATCGTGATGCGCAGGAACGACGATACATCCATTAAGAAGAAACACCGTGACCAATGCGGTAAAAATTATTTTGTACATTTGATCCTCCTGTTTAAGCACGCTGAATATTGAGCGGGTATTCTCTCCTTGGAAAGGATCCTTCCCTTACGGGTTCATTGCGTTATAGAAAGAGAATGGGGAGTAAGTGCTGATAATTGAGCTTTCATGGTAGCTCATAAGACTTGAATTTCAAGGAGATTTGGCAGTTTAACTGAAACGGACAATACCATACCGGTTAGGCGGGATTCAATGCGCAGCCATTAACTACCAAGCATGAAGACAGCAAAATTATCGCGTTTATAACCCGGAATCAGGCTGTTTGCTGAGGAAAGTGTACGATTATTCTGGTGCCGCGACCATGTTCCGGAGTGGTAATGACAAGTTCGGCCTCATGCAGTTTGGCGATTTCCTGGACAATGGCAAGGCCGAGTCCGCAGCCATTGCCAGGGCTGCCGTCGACACGATAAAAGCGTTCCAGCACCTTTTCCCGCTGGGATTCAGGGATGCCAATTCCGTTGTCCTCGACCTCCAGCACAGCACCGGTATCCTGATAGCAGCGTATGGTGACATAGCCGCCTTCACGCGTATATCGGATAGCATTATCGATCAGATTGGCGATCAGCTCCCCAACCAGCAAGGGATCTCCCCACAATTTCGCTGATGCGATTTCAAAACCGAGATCGATATGCTTGGTATTGGCACGGCCCAGCCATTGACCGATAACATCTTCTATCAGATTGGCCAGGTCCAGATGCTGCATTGACATCAGATGCAGCGCACCGGGTTCGGCACGGGCTAAAGTGAGCAATTGATTGGCCAGATGAGCGGCGCGCTGAGTTGCAACCAGCAGCTGCTTAAATGTCGCACGCAAGTCATCCGACATGTCGCTACGCAATGCTACCTCGACCTGGGTTTGCAGTCCGGCCAACGGTGTGCGCAGCTGATGGGCGGCATTGGCGAGAAACCGCTGTTGCCCGTCTATCGCGGCAGCCAGCTTATTTAACAGCGTATTAAGGGAAACAATGACCGGGCGTACTTCTTCAGGCGCATGATTTTCCGGCACAGGGCGCAAATCGCGCAGCGAACGTGCAGCGATATCGGCTTGCAGTTTCTGTAACGGCGTAAGGCCGCGATTAATGCCAAACCATACCAGAATCACGGCGGCCAATACCATCAGCAGCGCCGGTGCGATCATGATTGCCAGTATTTCATACAGATTATGATCGCGCTTGGTCAGGGTTTCGGCAATCTGGATCACCACATAATTCGGGCTGTCGTCCAGCTGGATGCGCAATGCGGCAACCCGGACATTTCGTCCATTTACAATTGCATTATAAAACAGAGGCTTGGTAGACAGGCGCGGCGGGACAGGAAGGCGCAGGCTGCCCGCAAAGATGTGGCCGTTATCGGTAGCGAGCTGATAATACAGACTGTCATAGGCATCGGTGAACAGCGAATGCAGCGATTCCGGCGACATTTTCAATATCGGCTGGTTATTGACCGTTTCGATGTGCTGACTCAGGGCCTGCATCGGATCGAGCAGCGCCCTGTCATAGGCATCGGTTGCAGAGGTTCTGGCAATGTAAAAAGCGCCCACCGACGCAACAGCCAGCAACCCCAGCAACGGGCCGAGCAGCCAGCTCAGCAGTAATCGCTTCAGACTAGACTGGGCTATGCTGCGGGACATCGTCAGCCTCGAGCAAATAGCCGAATCCGCGTATGGTGCGGATATTGACGCCAGCCGGCTCCAGCTTGTTGCGCAGCCGCGACATGTATACCTCGATGGCATTCGGACTGATGGTTTCATCCCAGCTGCATACGGCCTGCAGGATTTTATCCTTGCTCAATACCTGACCTTGCCGCATCAGCAGATATTCGAGCACGCCCCACTCGCGTGCGGTCAAATTCAGTGGAGTCTGATTCAGCCAGGCCCGATGGGCCAGCGTATCCAGAATCAGGTTGCCGCAAACCAGCTGCGCGCTATTGAGCTGCGCGCCGCGCCGGACCAGAGCGCGCAGTCTGGCTTCGAATTCGCTTAATGCGAAAGGCTTGATCATGTAGTCGTCGGCACCCAGATCCAGACCGCGTACCCGGTCGGTAACGGCATCGCGGGCCGTCAGTATCAGCACCGGGCATAGCTGGCCGCGGGCGCGCAAGCGCTTGAGTACACTGAAACCATCGATACCGGGCAAACCGATGTCCAGCACCACCAGATCGTAGGATTCTGAACTGAGCGCCAGATCGGCGCGCTCGCCGCTGTTTACCTGATCGACTGCATACCCGGTCTGATCGAGTGCCCGCACCAGACCAGCCGCCAAAAGATCGTCATCTTCAACAATTAGAACACGCATTTACACCTCACTCAGGAATGTTATCTGCAGGTTTCGGGATGGCCGCGCGCTGGAAAGCGAGCGGCAACAGCAACAGCGTAAACAGGGTCGCGGATACGATACCGCCTACAATAACCACTGCGAATGGACGCTGGGTTTCGGAGCCGATGCCATGGGATAACGCCGCCGGCAACAAGCCCAGCCCGGCCATCAATGCAGTCATCAGTATGGGGCGCAGGCGCTGTACTGCGCCTTCCAGCACCGCAGTGCTCATGTCAGAGCCGTTGCGCAGCAAATCGATGATTTGTTCCATCATGATGACGCCATTCTGCACCGAAATACCAGCGACAGCTATAAAGCCCACTGCCGCGGACACCGAGAGATGCAGGCCAGCCAGACCTAATCCTGCGATACCGCCGATCAGCGTGAACGGCACCATCATCAGCACCAGACCGGCGAGGCGCACCGAGCGGAACGCCCAGAACAATAACGAAAAAATCATGAATAAACTGATAGGCACGATGATCTTCAGGCGTTTCATTGCCCGCTGCTGATTTTCGAATTGCCCGCCCCAGGTAATATGGTAACCGGGCGGCAGTTTGACCTGCTCCTTCACCCGCTGCTGCGCTTCAGCAACGAAGCTGCCCTGATCGCGCCCGAGCAGGTTGGACTTGACCGACACGTTGCGGCCGCCGCCTTCGCGACTGATGCGCGAAGCACCCTGTTTTACCGAGATGCGGGCAATATCGCCCAATGCAATGGTACCGGCTCCATTGGGCAGCGCTACCTGCAAATTGGCCACGTCATCCACGGCATCCCGATAACGCTTGTCCAGACGCAGGGTGACGTCGAAGCGGCGTTCGCCTTCGTAGAAATTATTGATCACCTGCCCCCCAAGCGCCGTCTGGATCACGCTATTGGTATCGGCGACATTGATGCCGAGCCGCCCCATTTTGGCGCGGTCGAGGACGATATTGAGTTCGGTCTGACCGCTGACCTGGATTGCGGCAACGTCAGTGGCGCCGGGTGTTTCGGCCAGTATGGAGGCTATCTGGTCGGCTTTGTCCTGCAGGATTTCCAGATCGGGACCAAACACTTTTACAGAAATCTCGCCCTTAACGCCGGACATTGCTTCTTCCACGTTGTCCTGAATAACCTGTGAGAAATTGGTTGGCAACCCGGGGATACGCTTGAGTTTCGCCGTCATGTCCTCGATCAGGGCTTCCTTGCTGGCGAAATGCCAGGTTTCGCGGGGTTTCAGATCCGCCAGGATTTCCATGTTGTTCGGGCCCTTGGGATCGGTACCGTCATCCGGACGGCCGACGTGGGTAACCACGTTACCCACTTCGGGATAGCTGCGCAGGATGGCGCGGACCTCGCGTTCGATGTCCTTGGTCTTGTCCAGCGCGGTTTGCGGCGGCAGGCTGATGGTGAGCCAGATATTGCCTTCATCCAGCTTGGGCAGGAATTCGCTGCCCAGCATCGGCGCACCGGCCAGGGCGAGGGCCAGTAACCCGAGCGATGCCGCCAATATCACTTTAAAGCGCTCGCCCGCCCAGAGTAGCAGCGAGCGGTAGCGCTGCTGCAGCTTATGCATCCATTTCGAATGCTTTTCTGCCATGCCGTTGCTGCCGAGCGTATACGACAGCAGGGTCGGAATCAGGGTCAGGGTCAGGATCAGGGCGCCCAGTAACGCGAAGCTCAGCGTCAGTGCAACCGGGGTGAAAATCTTGCCTTCCACGCGCTGAAAAGTGAAAATCGGCAGGAACGCCAGAATGATAATGGCCTTGGAAAACAAAATCGGATGTCCCAGCTCGATCGCGGTCTGCTTGAGGGCATGGGTGCGCCAGCCCAGTGTGTTGTGTGCCTGATTCAGGCTGCCAGCCGCCAGCCGCACCATCAGCGCCTCAACCAGCACCACGGCACTGTCGATGATGATGCCGAAGTCCACGGCGCCGAGCGATATCAGATTGGCGGAGACGCCGCGCGCATCCATCAGCACAAACGCGAATAGCAGCGCCAGTGGAATGATCGATGCGACGATCAGTGCTGCGCGCCAGTTGCGCAAGAACATGATGAGGATGGTAATGACCAGTGCCGCGCCCATGATCAGGTTGTCGGTTACGGTATGCACCGTGTGCTTGATCAGCTGGGTGCGGTCGTAAATGGTGTGCAGCTTTACGCCGGGAGGCAGTTTGGCGTTAATATCATCGATCTTGAGTTTGAGGTCGGCAACGACTTTTGCCGCATTTTGTGCCTTGACCATCTGCACGATGCCTTCGACGACATTGTCCTGATCATTGAAAGCCACTATCCCGGAACGCGGGCGCGCACCGATGACCACCTCGCCGATATCCCCCACTTGCACGGTCTTGCCGTCCTTCGCCGTAATCACGACATGGGCGATATCGTCCAGGCCGGTAAACAGGCCCTGCCCGCGCACCACCAGCGATTCGTCACCGCGGCGCAACAACCCTCCGCCGACGTTCGCACTGTTGACGGACAATGCCTGCGCTACCTGATCCAGCGTGACGCCGTATTTTTTCAGTGCATAGGGATTAGCGTTGATCTGGTATTCGCGGATGACGCCGCCAAAGCTGACGACATCGGCGACACCCTTGACCATGCGCAGGGCCGGACGGATCTGCCAGTCCTGAATAGCGCGAATTTCGGAGATCGGCATATTGGCAGGCGCTTCCAGCACATAGCGGTAAATCTCGCCGACGGCGGTGGATAGCGGTGCCAGGGTAGGCTGTATTCCCGGCGGCAGGGTGACATTCTGCAATTTTTCCAGCACCTGCTGGCGCGCGAAATAATCATCCGTGCCATCGGAAAAAGTCAGGGTCACGATCGACAAGCCGGTAATCGATACCGAGCGCAGCTGGGTGATCCGCGCCACCCCGCTCATCTCGCGTTCGATCGGCAATGTGACTGTACGCTCCACTTCTTCCGGTGCCTGGCCTACAGCCTGAGTGACCACTTGCACCTGAACATCCTGCACATCGGGGAAGGCCTCTATGGGCAGATTGTCCAGCGCATTGATGCCGAGCAGGATTAATGCGACTGTCAGCAGCAGTATGAATACGCGCTGTTGCAGGGCGAAGGTAATGAGTTTATCCAGCATGGGCCGCCTCGTTATTTGGCAGCGCCAAGTTCGGAATTAAGCAGCAAGGCACCGGCAGTGACAATGCGCTCGTTTGCCTGCAAACCATCGACTGTGTAGCTGAATTGGCGGTCTTGCGCGACCAGCGATACACGGCGCTTTTTCAATACGCCGGGAGCCAGCTCGACAAACACGTAACTGTACAGACCGTCGCTGACCAGCGCCGTGTTGGGGATACGGAATGCGGTCCTGCTGATATCGGCGATCAGGGTGACGCGCGCGTACATTTCCGGCTTGAGCAGATTGTCGGTGTTGTCTACCGAGCAGCGTACTGTTATGCGGCGGGTAATCGGGTCGAGAGCGGGCGCCACTTTTTCGATGCGGCCCTTGAATTGCTGATCCGGATAGGCGTCCACGGCGATGCTTACCGGACGCCCGATCCGGGCTTTTGAGAGCAGATTTTCCGGCAGGTCCACGGTTACCCATACCTGCGCGGGATTGGTGATGATAAACAAGGGGTCAGCCAGATCAGGGCGGATTTCCTCACCCGGGTTTACCTGGCGCTGGGCGACTATTCCATCAATCGGGCTGCGTAGCGCATAACCTTCATTGGTGCTGTTCATGCCATTGGGCATCAGGTTTTTCAAGCGCAGCTCAGCGCGGCGGGCTTCGGCACCGGCGGCAGCATAATCCGCTTCCGCCGCTTCCAGATCCTTGCGGGCCAGTGCGCCGCCCTGATACAGGGTACGGGCACGATTCAGCGCCAGTTGCCTGAGGCGTGCATCCGCATTCGCCTTTTCAGTATCGGCGATGGCGTTACCCAGATCGGGCGCATCCATCAACAGCAAGGTTTGTCCGGCACGTACGCTGTCGCCCAGTTCGGCATTGATCTTTAACACCCGCCCGCCGATAGGCGCGGCAATCCGGGAAGTCACGTTTTCGTTATAGCTGACTTTGCCGTTCAGCGGATCGGCTAACGGTACGGGTACGCGCTGCACGACTTCGCTGTGGATTGCGGAGAGCTGCGGCGCACCGGCGACATAGCGCAACACATCGGCTTCGGCTGCGGGTTTCGTCTTTGGCTGAACCGCAGGCGCGACCGGGCGAGAGCTGTAATAGTAGTAAGCGCCTCCTATCACTCCCGCGGCGATGAGTACGAGCCATACATGCGACTTTTTCATAAATTATTCCTGAGCGATTTGAGTATTGGTGCGCCATATGGCGAGTGCACGGGCGTAATCGGATTGTGCACTCAGTGCTTCGAGCTGGATGGCACGCCAGGTGCGGCGCGCATCCAGCAAATCGACGGCCGAGATGGCGCCATTGGCAAAGCCGAATTCAGCAGCATCCATGGCCTGGCGAGCGGCAGGCAGCAGGCTGGTCTGATAGCGTAGCAGCCGCGCCTGACTGCTAGCGAGCGCGGCCTGGGTGCGATTGAGCTCGCCAAGCGCGAGCGCACGCACCCGATCCAGATTGTCTTCGGCTGCGTTTAGCGCCACTTCGGCATTGCGGATATCGCCCTCGAAACGATTACCGAGAAACAGCGGGAAACTGATGCCGAGACCGACCGTATTTTCTGTCTGGCCGGGATAATGTTCTACCTGGGCGCCCACCGAGATATCGCGCGTGCGCTGCGCCCTGACCAGCTCTTTGTACTGGCGCGCGGCATCGACCCGCGCCTGGGCTGCCTGCACATCGGCGCGGCGGGAGATGATGCTGTTGAAATCAGGGGTAGTGCCAGAGCCATTGACTGCGGGCCAGCTGTCATCGACCTGGATTTGCGCAGCCTGATTGTCCAGCCCCAGCAGATAGGCTAACGCAATGCGTGCATTGGCGGCATCGGCGACGGCCTGCTCGGCGTCATTTTGAGCGCGCAGCATATCGACCCGGATGCGGGCGACTTCCGAAGCGGCAATATCGCCGGCCGATAGCCGCAACTCGGCCTTTTTTTGCGATGCTACCGCGAATTCGGCGGCTTCCGCTGTGAGCCGTATCTTGTCCTGCGCGTAAGCGACATCATAGTAGGTGTTAAAGAGCGCGATACGTTGCAGGCGCGTGATATCGGCCAAATCGGCTTCGCTGGCCTTTTCCAGTTGCCCGGCGGTCTTGATGCGCAAGTCACGCTTGTCGCCCCGCTCTATCACCTGATCCACGCGCAATATGGTGTCCATGCGTTTATCATAAGGACTGCCTGCGCCGACGCTATGGGGGTTGATGCTGGCGGTATTGATGGAGACTTGCGGATTGGGCCGTGCTGCGGCGGATAATTGCGAAGCTTGCGCAGCTTCAACGCCGCGCTGCGCTGCCAGCAGGTCGCGATTGTGCGCCAGCAGCATGGCCTGAGCCTGTGCCAGCGTTAATAAGGTCGGAGATGCTGCAGGCACAGGTGTTGTTGCTAGCGCCGCTGACGATGTTGCCAGCGCGAGCCAGAGTGTAAATGCCAAACGAGTTTTCAAGCAGATCTCCGGCGCGAGTAAAGGCGTGATTATATGGCAGAAACCTGACAATAACCTTAACTCTGCTTGACAACAGATTTACAATGGGTAAAGCAAAGAATAATGCGCTTGGGTCTGGGTCAGAAGAGAAGCAATTACGCCATCGCGGTTGAGTTCAGCTTCAGATGCAGTTCTTCGGCCGGCAGCGGCTTGCTGAAATGGTAGCCCTGATATTGGTCGCAACCATGTTCGTGCAGGAAGGCCAATTGAGCTTCGGTTTCCACGCCTTCTGCCACTACCCGAATGTTCAGGCGGTGCGCCATGACGATAATGGCGGCTACCATGGCCTCATCGTTGGGGTCGGTGGTGATGTCGTGGATAAAGGCCTGATCGATCTTGAGCTTATCAATCGGAAAACGCTTGAGATAGCTCAGGCTCGAATAACCGGTACCAAAGTCGTCCAGTGACAGTTCGATACCTAGCGCCTGCAGCTGTTTGAGCCGGATTATCGACTCTTCCGGGTTTTCCATGATGACGTTTTCGGTAATTTCCAGACCGAGCCAGCGGGGATCGACGCCAGTTTCACTGAGGATGGCGCTGAAGGTCTGCACCAACTGAGGCTGGCGGAATTGGCGCGGCGAAAGATTGACTACCATGCGCCGCAAAGGTATTCCCAAGTCATGCCATTTGCTGAGCTGGATGCACGCCTGCCTGAATACCCATTCACCCAGCGGCACAATCAATCCGGAATCTTCGGCCACAGGAATGAACCGGTCCGGGGGAATCAGACCCTGGCTGGGGTGATGCCAGCGTAGCAGCGCTTCGGTAGCAGCAATGCTGCCGTCAGCCAGATTGACCAGTGGTTGATAATGCAGCAATAACTCGCTGCGCTCCATAGCCTGACGCAGACTGTTCTCCATCAGTAATCGTTCGGCAGCAACGGCATTCATGCTCTGAGTGAAGAACTGGAAATTGCTGCGTCCACTATCCTTGGCATGGTACATGGCGGTATCGCTATTCTTGAGCAGGGTTTCGACATTATCGCCATCTTGCGGATAGACGGCGATGCCGATACTGGCGCTGGTATGCAGTTCATAGCCGTTAAGCAGGCAGGGTTCAGCCAGGTTGAGTAATATTTTGTGTGCTACCAGCGCGGCGTCTTCGGCGGTACTCAGACTGGTCAATAGCACGATGAATTCATCGCCGCCTTGCCTGCCTACGGTGTCACCCATCCGTAACGAGGCGGTGAGCCGTTGCGCGACAGTTTGCAGTAGCTGATCGCCGGTGTCGTGACCGAGCGAATCGTTAATGATCTTGAATTTGTCGAGGTCAATGAACATTACGGCAAATTGGGTGCTCGCGCGCTTGGCGCTGGTAATGGTTTGCTGTATCCGGTCCTGTACCAGATTCCGGTTGGGCAAATTGGTCAGACTGTCGTGATTGGCTAAATGAATGATTTTGTTTTCGGCGGCTTTGCGTTCGGTGATATCACGCATTATGCCGATGAACCGGCGTTGTCCGTCCAGTGAGAATTCCGAGACCCGCAGATCCATGGGAAATATTTCACCATTCTTGCGTAGCGCAGATACTTCCCGTCCGAATCCGATCACATGTTGCTCGCCTGTATAGAGATAGCGTTCCAAGTATTTATCATGCGCGCTACGGTCTGGCTCCGGCATTAATATGGAGACGTTTTTGCCAAGAACTTCCTTGCTGTTGTAACCGAACATGCGTTCAGCTCCTGGATTAAACAGTTCAATAGTGCCGCTAGCGGAAATGCTGGTTATGCCTTCATCAATATTGTTTAATACTGCCCTCGTGCGTTCTTCGCTATCGCGCAAGCTGGCGCTGGTCTGACGAGCCTGCTCTTCCGAATGTACCAGTCTGCTTACCAGCGGCAAAAGCAGCCAGCGTAATAGCATCAGTGCCAGGATAATGATACCGGCCAGCAAGGGTAACAGGAAATGCAGCTGATTCCAGACCGGTGCATAGAGTTCGGCTGTATCCATTTTCAGCACCATACCCAGCCCAAAACTGTCGATGGGTGTGTAGGCGGCGATAACTTGCTGGTGACGGTAATCCTGTGCAGTGATAAATCCGGTTTTGCCTTCCAGTGCATAGGTCATCGGTAACGGCACGCCTTGGGCGGTTCTTTTGGAAAGCGTGAAAACCCGCGTGTTGAGTGTGGTAGGGAAACATTGCATGTTGCTGCCTGTAGGCGCGCATAAAGCTAATTCTCCTGTGCTCCCCAGGTTTTTTGCATCATTTAACATATCGCTAAGCGCAGGCAAGGGCATTTCTGCAACCACGTTACCGACTGCTCGTCCCGCATCGATAATGGTTATTGCTATGCGCAAGAACAGCTTTCCTGACGAGAGTAATTGTACGTGCCCGGAAACATTATTAAGTTGAACAGCCAAATCCGGATGCTGAATGGGGTTCCCGGCGTGTGCCAGTATTTGCCCGTTTTTCCCATACAGTGTTATGGACGAGAGCCCGGTAACAAAAAAAGACTTGGTCGCCCGATCAAGTGCATGGATAGCTACGGCATCATCAACATGCTCGTTTGCACGCTGCAATTGCTCGATAAGGAAAGGGCGTGTCGCGATCGTTGTAATCTTGTCAATATCGTGTTGAATTTCCGATGTCGTTAGTTCTTTGCGGTTTTGCAGGGACGACTGCAAACTGTTACTGAGGAGTTGCTCGGCATGGCGTTGCATGACGTAAAACACCATGATGCCGGTAAATAAGGCCACTGCGATTAAAATTGCACCTGTAACCAGAATAATTCGATGATGATTGATTTCTTTATGTAACATGTCTTCTGGAGCGGGTGGGTTGTTATGCGCTTATGAACAGAGGAAAGAGAGGCATGGTCAGCTCGCCGATGCAAAGCGGTCAATACGCGAACCGCTTGACTATATCACATATCTCAAGCACAGACATCGTCTAAAAATCCTGTCATTTCAAGTACGTTGCCCATAATAAAAAGACATGAAGGTCATGTATGCGAGCTCAAAATATTTTGTAATGCCGGTTATATTTCCGACCAATTCGGCATCGTTTGCAACGGCCCGGGTACAGGATTAAGGGTTTGGAGATGAGAAACCGGTTAGATCAGAACTGATCCCATGTCACGGCTATTCTTGGCGGGGGATCGAGTAATGCATTATCCTATGATAATGCTGATGTAATTTGGGCACCCGAAAACAGATGCCGCTAGTGATTCCGGCCGTAAATGCCAGTGCAGAACCATGAATAAATCAGGCAAACGTTGTGCACGAACAGTTTCTTGTCTGCCTTGCGGTTAATCGGCCGGATTTACAGATCAGTGCAACTCATTCCCAAATCCTCGTCCCTGGACTTTGGGATCTTCCGCTTCGAAAGGATCGCTTAACTGTATCGCATGCGAATTCCCCCATGCGGCCAGATCGGCTACTTCGACTCCCAGCCAGTAAAAATCGCCGACCGAATCCGTGCCGTGCCCCCCTACGAGCCGCTGGTCTGGCTCAAGCAGTATGTGGTGGGAGTATTCCATCGCGGCATTCTCATCGCGGAACACTTTCCACATTACCACGCGTTCTTCCTTGGGATCTGCCGGTAAAGCCCGGTTATCATTTAACAAGTGTTTTACCTGATCATTCAGATTGATGTTGTTCATGATATCTCCTTTTGTGGTGGTATCTTATGGCGGCAATGGGTCATGACAGAAGCCGCTCAAGATATCAGACAATTTTCATTGCCAATGATTCCAACTATATGTGCATAATGAATACGCATTTGCTGGATGCAAGTATAAGGAAAATGGCTGCTGCGGGATGTGCGCAAGCACACACGACCAGAACGCATACGCGCACTGGCCGGCTTGGGCATTGAAATGCCGCCGAGGCGCTTTGGTTAAGCGTTGCTCAGCAGGCAGGCTGAAAAGTCAGGTTTCCGTTTTGGGTTTGACGGGTTTTTTTTCGGTTTTGGTCGCCGTGGCTTTTTTGACTGCCGGTTTTTTGGTTGCTGCAGGCTTTTTCACCGCTGTCGCTTTCTTGGCCGTGCTTGCCGGTTTGGCTTTGGCCGCTATTTTTTTGCGAGCCGGCTTGCCTTTGCTGGCGCGTTCCGCGAGCAGCGGTAACGCCTGCTCCAGAGTTACCGTATCCGGTGTCATGTCCTTGGGGAGCGTAGCATTGACAGCGCCGTGTTTGACGTACCAGCCGTAGCGGCCTTCATTCAGAGTAACGGTTTTGCCATCCTCCGGATGATTGCCCAGCGGCTTGCCCGCAGGGGCACCGCCGCGAGGGGCGCGCTCCATTAACAAGACTTCCAGGGCACGCGGCAAGGCGATGGTGTAAACATCGTCGTCTTTGGGAATGGACTTGAATTTGCCGTCGTGTTGCAGGTAAGGGCCAAAGCGGCCGATGTTGGCCACGATCGTTAAGCCGGTGTCAGGGTGAGCGCCCACTTCTCTCGGAAGTGACAGCAGCCTTAATGCGGTTGGCAGGTCGGCAGTCTCGATGGGCAGGGTCTTCGGCCATGAGGCGCGCCGGGGTTTGATTTTTTTGTCTTCCGGTGTGGCGCCGACCTGAACATACCAGCCGTAGCGGCCATTGAGCAGCAGGATGTCTTCCCCGCTAGCCGGGTCGTTGCCGAGCACGACCGGACCCTCTTCGTTACCGCCATGCAGCGGACGTGTGTAATCGCAGGCAGGATAGCCGGAGCAGCCGATAAACAGTCCGCGTTTGCTGGCCTGCAGAAACAGCTTGCCGCCGCATTTGGGGCAGACTTCATCCTCGATTGGACAGCCGCGCTCCACATCGGCTTTGGCCGCCAGGGTACCGGCGAAATCATCCCAGAATTCATGCAGCAAGGGCAGGTATTTCAGTTCGCCGTTGGATACGTCATCCAGCTTGTCCTCGAGCTTGGCGGTGAAGTCGTAATCGACGTAATGGGTGAAATGCGTGGTGAGGAAGCAGTTCACCAGCCGGCCGGTCGGCGTGGGCATGAAGCGTTTCTTATCCAGCACCACGTATTCGCGGTCCTGCAATGTGGAAATGATGCTGGCGTAGGTCGATGGCCGCCCGATGCCGTATTCTTCCAGCGTCTTGACCAGACTGGCCTCGGTATAGCGCGGCGGCGGCTGGGTAAAGTGCTGTTCGCCCGACAGCTTGTCCACCGGGATGGTTTCACCTTCGACCAGAACCGGCAACTTGGCATCGTCTTCCTCTGCGGCATCGTCCTGGTTTTCCTGATACACGGCGATAAAGCCGGGGAATACCAGCGTTTGTCCGGTAGCGCGGAACAAATTGGCCGGGCTGCCGACCGCGATGTCCAGACTGACGGTATCGAATTGCGCCGGCGTCATCTGGCAGGCCAGCGTGCGCTTCCAGATCATTTCATACAGCCGGGCCTGATCGATGGTAAGGAATTTGCGCACGGAATCCGGGGTGCGCGCGATCGCTGTGGGACGTATGGCTTCGTGTGCTTCCTGAGCGTTTTTCGATTTGTTGCGGAAATACACGGGTGCCGCGGGCAGATAGCCGGCGTCGAAATTCCTCTGGATGTAGTGGCGGATGTCGTCGATCGCTTCGCGTGCCAGATTGACCGAATCGGTACGCATATAGGTGATCAGGCCCACTGCGCCGCTGCCGGTGTCGATACCTTCGTACAGTTGCTGCGCAGTACGCATCGCGCGGTCGGTGGTCATGCCCAGCTTGCGCACGGCTTCCTGTTGCAGTGTTGAAGTGGTGAACGGTGCTGCGGCGTTACGCGATTTGCGCTTCTTTTCGACGCGGCTGACTGTGCCGGTTTTATGTGCGGCCAACTGGTCGAGTATGCTCTGTTGCGCGTCGGCGGTGGGGACGCTGAACTGCTCGAGCTTCTCACCGTTGAACTGTATCAGCCGTGCTGAAAAAGGCTGATTGGCCTTGTGGCTGTCGAGATGGATGCTCCAGTATTCACGGGCGACGAACTTTTCGATTTCCAGTTCGCGTTCGACGATCAGGCGCAGCGCCGGGCTTTGCACGCGACCGGCGGACAGACCCGGGCTGATCTTGCGCCACAGCAGCGGCGACAGATTGAACCCGACCAGATAATCCAGCGCACGGCGGGCCTGCTGCGCATCGACCAGCGGCATCGCGATTTCGCGCGGGTTGTCTACGGCATGCTGGATCGCGCTCTGGGTGATTTCATGAAATTCGATGCGGGCGATTGGCTTTTTCGGGGTGATTTTCTTTTCTCGCAAAATCTCCGCCAAATGCCAGGCAATGGCCTCGCCTTCGCGATCCGGGTCAGTTGCGAGCAGGATGCGGTCGGCTTTTTTCGCCGCGCGCAGAATGGCATCGACATGGCGTTCATTGCGCTCGATGAGCTGGTATTTCATCGCGAAATCGCTGTCGGTATCGACTGCGCCGGTTTTGGGCACCAGATCGCGCACGTGACCGTAGCTGGCGAGGATTTCGTACTCCGCGCCGAGGTATTTTTTCAGGGTTTTTGCCTTGGAAGGCGATTCTACAATAACGAGTGCTGACATGGATGGGATGGCGCTTAGTGAATGGAAAGACCGGTACCGTCATTAAACAGCATGTCTTCCAATAATAAATAATCCTGATTGGGGTTCTGACTCCACAATACCATAAGGGCGATCCATTTGATCTTTTCCAGACTGACTTCGTCTTCGTCGAGTGCCAGAACGCGGTCAATGATCCATTCGCGCTGTAACGGGTTGAGCAGGCCGGCGTGTTCCAGAAACAACAGGAAGCCGCGGCTTGCCGCATCAAAACGTTTCAGCTCATCTGCGGCATATATCCGGATGGCGTGGTGATCCGCCAGACTGGCCGGGTACTGCGATGAATTCAGCGTGCCCAGATCCGAGAACCAGTCCAGCGCCTGGTCGATTTCGTCACCATTGAATCCGGCCGCGTGCAGTTTGATCGTCAACGCGTCACGATCCGGGGCTAGCTCGATTTGCGGGTAATTCTCAAATAGAAAAATCAGTATCTCAAACATTATCTTTATCAAACAATACGTTGGTATAATCCGCCGGGCAGGGTCGCCACTTGCCCCATTAACTCTCTTTCCAACAGCATGGCGGAAAGCGTTTCCGCCGTCAACCCGCTGCGTGCGATTAGCGTGTCCAGATGCAGCGCGTCGAATCCCATCGCTGACAACAGCGGATCATCTTGCGGGGCGGCAACCTGATGCGGTGTCGCCGGGGTTTGCCAACGCAGTTCATCCAGAATATCCTGCGCCGATTCGACCAGTTTTGCGCCTTGCCTGATTAAATAGTGACAACCGCGTGCCACCGGGGAGTGTATCGAGCCGGGAATAGCGAACACTTCCCGTCCGTATTCCACGGCCAGTCGCGCGGTAATCAGCGAGCCGCTTTGCAATGCAGCCTCAACCACCAGACAGCCCAGGCTCATGCCGCTGATAATGCGATTGCGTCGCGGGAAGTTGGATGCAATCGACGGCGTGCCGAGCGAAAATTCGGAAATGATTACGCCCTGTTCCACGATGCGGTGCGCGAGCGCCTTGTTGCGGGCCGGATAGACGATATCAAGTCCGGTGCCGACGACCGCGATCGTGCTTGCGGCGCCTTTGAGTCCGCCCTGATGGGCTGCGGTATCCGCGCCCAGCGCCAGACCGCTGACGATGGTCAGTCCGGCATCGGCCAGACTGTGTGCAAAATTTTCGGCATTGAGCGCGCCCTGGGGGGTGGTGTTGCGGCTGCCGACGATGGCCAGCCCGGGGTTGTTCAATAGGGTGCGATGCCCTTTGACATAGAGCAGCGGCGGCGGATCAGTGATTTCGAGCAGGCGTTGCGGATAATCGGCATCGGCTAGCGTAACCAGATGGTTGTCGGCCTGGTCAAGCCAACCCAGGGTAGGCGCGATACGGTCTGTATCAAGGCCTTGCGCGATGAGCTGGGCTACAGCGGCAGGTATATGCAGCTTGAGCGTGCTGACGCTGGCTGCGTAGATTTGTTCGGGGCCGCCGAGCGCGGCAAGCAACGCCCGGTATTGTTTGGCGCTTAGCCCGGGAGTGAGAGCGAGTCCGAGCCAAGCGTTGCGTTCATCGGGATGCAATTGCGGTTTCTGGGATCATGGGTTGCGTACGAAATCCAGCAGGTTAACCGGACGAGTGGTCTGCATCACCAGCGCGTACGAGACTTTATCGAATACGCGATAGACCATGATTAAACCGGAGCGCGAGTCAGGCAGCGTAATGCCGTCGGCTTTGCCGCCGTTGCGGTAAACCGCGAGTACGTCGCCTTCTTCCATGCCGTCACGTGCGCCCTTGTTGATGACGACGGTCGCATATTGCCCGGCTTCAGCCAGGCCGCCATAAGCGGAAATAACCTTGCCGTTGACAGGCTGGCTTGGCGCATGGGGAACATAGCGGAACGAGTAATTCTCATCGGCGGATTTGAGCCGGTCATTGGCCTCAATTTCCTGGGATGCAGCGGTAATCAGGACGCGTTGCGGATCGCCGGGAACGACGGTGCGGGCTTCGCCCAGATATTCGACTTCATAGCCCAGCACTTCCTTGCTGTCAGGGTCGATCAGCGCTTTGCCGGGGCGCAGTATCTTCCAGTTGGTCGTATTGGTGTTGTCGTTGGTGGCGTAGGCGTGATCGCCTGCACCCAGTTCCATGCGGTCTTCTTCCGCGCTCAGTACCCGCGGTGCTT
This sequence comes from Sulfuriferula sp. AH1, assembly GCF_002162035.1. Classification (NCBI taxonomy): domain Bacteria; kingdom Pseudomonadati; phylum Pseudomonadota; class Betaproteobacteria; order Nitrosomonadales; family Sulfuricellaceae; genus Sulfuriferula; species Sulfuriferula sp. AH1. Next base: position 110,893 of record NZ_CP021138.1, on the reverse strand, counting down.
TGTCCAGCGCGCCTTTTTCCATGACAAAAGGCTGGCTGATAAAGGCATTGATGGCTGAAGCCGGGATGGGCGGGATACCGGTATCGTCAATCGCGGTGCCACGGATTCTGGGGGAGAGTTTGACTGTGTGGCCGCTAGCGGATTTGATCAGCGAAAGTCTGGGATGGGCGCCACTTCTGTCCAGTACCACCACATCGCCGGGATAAATCCAGTGAGGGTTCTTGATTTCCGCTTTGTTCATGCGCCAGATTTGTGGCCATTTCCATGGGTCCTTGAGGAATCTGCCGGAAATATCCCAGAGAGTATCGCCCTTGACGACGGTGTAACGAGTGGGTGCATTGTCTTGCAAACGCAATTCATCAGCGTAGCTTGATAAGCTTATCAAACTAGCCAATAATAAAGAGATAGTGAATTTATGCATTAAGCCCCCCTCGTACCGATTTATGATTTAGCTTCTATTGTAACAACCACCGTATAATATCTGATATTTTATTTAAATTCTGCATGTAATCACTTGTGTAGGCAAGTTAAATGGCCAAATTGACAATACTTCGATATCCCGACCCGCGTTTGTACACGGTTGCCAAACCGGTAGTCAAGATGGATGACCGCATACGCAAACTGGTGGCCGACATGGCTGAGACCATGTATGCCGCACCCGGCATCGGTCTGGCGGCAACGCAGGTGGATGTGCATTTGCAGGTGCTGGTGATCGACATTTCGGAAGAACGCAACGATTTGCGGGTCTTCATCAATCCGAGCATCGTCAGCGCCGATGGCATTGCGATCCATGAGGAAGGCTGCCTTTCCGTGCCCGGCATTTACGACAAGGTCACCCGTGCCGAAAAGGTCACTGTGCAGGCGCTGGATGCCGACGGCAAGCCCTTTACGCTGGAAGCCGAAGGCCTGATGGCGGTATGCGTGCAGCACGAAATGGACCATCTGATAGGCAAAGTGTTCGTGCAGTATCTGTCGACACTGAAGCAGAGCCGGATCAAGAACAAGCTCAAAAAACGCGTGCTGGAAACCATGTAGCATTCATGCGGGCCGATTAGTCGGTCGCTCCCGGTATTTGCAGCTAACAAATTTCAACGTCATTTTCAGGGTAGAACCCATGCGCATCATCTTTGCCGGCACGCCCGAATTTGCCCGCGTCGCCCTCACCGCCCTGCATGCTGCCGGACATACTGTTGCGGCCGTATTGACTCAGCCGGACCGCCCCTCCGGACGTGGCATGAAGCTGATGCCGAGCGCCGTCAAGCAGGAAGCGTTGCGCCTGGGGGTGCCGGTTCTGCAACCCGACAGTCTTAGGACCGCTGCAATTCAGGATGAGTTGCGGGCGCTGACGGCGGATGTCATGGTGGTAGCAGCGTACGGGCTGATCCTGCCGCAGACGGTATTGGACATGCCGCGCCACGGTTGCCTCAATATCCATGCTTCGCTGCTGCCGCGCTGGCGCGGCGCAGCGCCGATACATCGCGCGATACAGTCGGGCGATAGCGAAACCGGCATCACCATCATGCAAATGGATGCCGGTTTGGATACCGGCGCGATGTTGTTGCGGCAAGCTATCCCTGTCGCCGCGAATGACACGACCGGCAGCCTGCATGACAAGCTGGCGGTATTGGGCGGCGAGATGGCGGTTGCAGCACTGGCTGCCGCAAGTGCGGGCACGCTTGCGCCCCAGCCGCAGCCCGAGGCCGGCGTGACTTACGCCGCCAAGATCAGCAAGGCCGAAGCGCGGCTCGATTTCATGCTGGACGCGCCGCAACTGGAGCGCAATATCCGCGCTTTTAATCCTGCGCCCGGCGCATTTGTCCTGTGGCTGGGCCAGCCGCTGAAAATCTGGCAAGCGCACGTGCAAGTGGGCAGTGGGCAACCCGGCGAGGTTTTGGCCGCCAGCGACGACGGCATAGTCGTTGCCTGCGGACGGGACGCGCTGTGCATTACCGAGCTGCAAATGGCTGGTGGAAAGCGTCAGACTGCCGCCCAGTTGCTGGCCGGCCATCCGCTGGCGGCGGGATTGAATTTTTGCGCAGACACCCCATCTAACTGATACTTAAATGATTTTTGGAGATTAAGCCATGTTGGAAAACTGGTTCAAGACGACCATCCTGATGGCAGGGATAGTGGTGCTGTTCGCCACGGTCGGCATGCTGCTGGGAGGTAAAAACGGCATGATGATCGCACTGCTGTTTGCCGGTGCGATGAATGTTTACGCGTACTGGTTCTCCGACAAGATGGTGTTGAAGATGTATAACGCGCAGGAAGTCGACGCGAACAGCGCCCCGGAGTTTTACGCGATGATCGCGGAACTCGCGCAGCGCGCCGGCCTGCCCATGCCCAAGGTCTATATCATCGATGAAGCCCAGCCCAACGCCTTCGCCACCGGGCGCAATCCGGAACATGCGGCGGTAGCGGCCACCACCGGGATTATCCGCATGCTGAGTCCGCGTGAATTGCGCGGCGTGATGGCGCATGAACTGGCTCACGTCAAGCATCGCGACATCCTGATTTCCACCATGTCGGCTACGGTTGCGGGAGCGATCTCCGCCATCGCGCAGTTCGGCATGCTGTTTGGCGGCGGCAATAGCGATAGCGAACGCAACGTACATCCTGTCGTTGCCATTCTCATCATGATCGTCGCGCCGCTGGCCGCCATGGTTATCCAGATGGCGATTTCCCGCTCGCGTGAATTCGGCGCGGATGCCGGCGGTGCTGCCATTTCCGGCGATCCGGTGGCGCTAGCCGACGCGTTGCGCAAAATCGAAACTTACGCGCATGGCATCCCGATGCAGACCGCCGAGATGCATCCGGAAACAGCACAAATGATGATAATCAATCCGCTCACGGCAGATGGTGTGAAGAACCTGTTCCGCACTCACCCCACCACCGAAGAGCGGGTAGCGAAACTACTGGCTATGCGCGGCTGAAGGCTGGGTATCTGCCGTACTCAGCCAGGCGTCGATGTTGTCGAGCAGTGCCTGAGTGGCGAGATTGAATGCCGCCGCCGCGCCTGCTGCGTTATAGCTCTTGGCGGGGATGTCTTCCTCGAACAGGCGACGGGCGATGAGGCGACGATGCAAGGTGTCGAACAGTTCGGCGCGCAGCGCCACATGGACATGCCCCGGATCCGTCGAGGCATCGTGATAAAACGATATTAATTCCGTAGCCAGCCGGCGGTCAGCGATGATATCGCTGTTGCTGTCGGCCACAGTGGCATACAGATTGGCGCCGGACAGCCGATTAAACAGCAGCTCGCTCAACCTGACGCTGGGACGCTCGCTCCAGCGGGCGTATTTATAATGTCCGCGCGTATCGGGTGTGCGGCTGTAGACCAGCGAGATATTATTGTCATAAGCGCTGGTATGGGTGGGCTCGATCAACAGGGTATAAGGTAGCGCCGGACCGGAACGGGGCGTAGCCGCAGGGGTATCCGCCAATACATAAATCACGCTGGACGCGCCCTTGGAATCGCCAAGATTGACGCAGCCGCCGAGCAGCGCGCCCAAAAGCATAATTAACCATATTCTCATGTTCATTCTCCGGGTGCGGATTCTGTTTTGCCTGCGCCAAAAATCAGCTCGCGCGGATTGGCCAGACGTTGACCGGCGGTGGTAATGGTATTGGTACTGTCGTGGATATCGCGGCTTATCTGGTTGATCTGATAATTGGCCGTATTCGTCAGTATCTGCAATTGCCGCGAGATGATCACCGATTGCTGCCGCATATCGCTTAATGTCGCAGTGGCCTGGGTCAGTGTGCCGTTGGCATTGTCGCTGAGCAGCTGTATGTTGTTATCCAGATGCGAAGTGGTCTGATTGAAATTGGCTGCACTCGACCGCACCGCATCGGCCGCATTCTGGAAACTCTGTATGGCGCGCTCAAATTCTTGTTTGTTATTTACTAATTGGGTTGAAAGCGTCTGCAGATTATGCAAGGTGACAGTGATCGCGGTCCGGTTGTCATCGGACAGTAAAGTATTTATCTTGTTCAGCAGTTGTGCACCGTTTTGCGCCATCTGCGAGAGGTCGGTAGTGACCTTGTCCAGATCCGAGCTGCCTTCGGCGATGACGGGGTATTTTTCCCCATCGGGTATCTCGGTCAGCCGCGGGCTGGTGGCATCCGGATTGCTGATTTCCACGGTGGCGAGACCGGTCACGATGTTACGTTTGATGTAGGCTCGGCTATTGGTGTGAATCGGAGTGGCTTCATCGAGCTTGATGTTGACCCGCACTGCTTCCTTGTTCCCTGCGACAAAGGTATAGTCGGTAACGACGCCCGCTTTCACGCCGCGCAACTTGACGGCACTGTTGACGTCGAGGCCATCCATGGACTGATGGTGGAAATAAATCGTATAGTGCCGGTAGGATATCCTGTCCGCCCCGCCCATTACCCACACCAGGCTGGCGATGAGCAGCAGCGTGAACAGTAATACCATGCTGCCGACGAATGCATAGCGTGCTTCAGTTTCCATGAGCTATCTCCAGAGTGGTGCACGAGGAAAAATACTCATGCAGCCAGGGATCGTTTATCTGCCGAATTTCATCAACGGTGCCCGAGCCCAATACCTTGCCCCCCGACAACACGATGGCCCGATCGACGATGGATAGTAATGTATTCAAATCGTGGGTAATCAATAATATGGTCAAGCCCAGATTGTCGGCCAGCGTGCGGATCAGGTGATCAAAATCGCGTGCCGAGATCGGATCCAGCCCGGAAGTCGGTTCATCCAGGCATAATAATTCAGGGTCGAGCGCCAATGCGCGCGCCAGCGCTGCACGCTTGCGCATGCCGCCGGAAAGTTCGCTGGGCATTTTGGTCGCGGCGGAAGCAGGCAAGCCGACCATGGCCAGTTTCAGCCGGGCAAGCTGCAAGCATACCGCCTTGGGCAGGCGGGTGTGCTCCAGCAATGGCGTGGCGGCATTTTGCTCGACGTTGAGCGAGGAAAACAGCGCGCCGTCCTGAAACAGCATGCCGAAGCGCTGACGCAGCTGCTGCAACTGGGCTTCGCTGGCCGTGAGCATGTCTTCGCCGAATAAATGGATGTTGCCGCTTTGTGGGCGTAACAAGCCGATGATTTCCTTCAGCAAGACGGATTTCCCGGTCCCGCTGCCGCCGATGATGGCGACCACCTCCCCGCGCGGGACTTCCAGGCTGACGCCATCATGCACGGTATTACTACCGAAGCGGGTGACGACCTGATCGACTTTGATGAGCGTATCCGCCATGTCAAATCCCCAGTTTCACCAGCGTGATGGCGAAAACCGCGTCGAGCAGAATCACCGCCACGATGCTCTGCACCACGGTCGATGTCGTATTCAGCCCTATGCTGCGGGCATCGCGCGCTACGGTGAAGCCCATATAGCAGGCAATGACGCCGATAAAGGCTGCGAATACCGGCGCCTTGAGCAGGCCGATGACCACGGTTTTGGTTTCCAGCACCTGTTCCAGGCGGTTGATAAACGTGATCGGAGTGACGCTCAATTGCTGGTCCGAAATGAGCATGCTGCCGAGCAGGCCGGCGATGTCGCCGACGAATACCAGCAATGGCAACGCAATCAGCAATGCCAGTAGGCGCGGCAGCACCAGCACCGTATAAGGCGATAGGCCCAGTACCCTGATCGCATCGATTTCTTCATAGACTTTCATCGTGCCGATCTGTGCAGTAATCGCCGCCCCGGAACGGCCGGCCACCAGTATCGCGACGATGACCGGAGCCAGTTCCCGGCAAATGGCGAGCGCAGATCCGTCCACCACGAAGATATTGGCGCCGTATTGCCTGGCCTGGATACCCAGCAGATAAGCGAACACCAGACCGAGCAAAAACATCATGGTAAAAGCCAATGGCAGCGCATACACGAAAATGGCTTCGATCTGATTGGCCAGCTCTTTGCCGCGGAAACGTTGTGGCTGACGCAGCAGACTGGCCGCTTCGATCGAGATGATGCCGATGAAATTAACCATGCCGGCCAGATGCAGTCCCACTGAACTGGCCGTGCGCCCTGCTTGCACCAGTAAACGATGACGGGGGGCCGGCTGGCGCTGCTGGCTGGCAGTGAAATTCTGGCGTACCAGGTCGAATATGGCTTGATGCGCCGTGGAGAAATTGCTCAGCGTGATCGTGTCGAGCGGGATATTGCGCTCATTGAGCAGCTTTAACAGCGTCAGCGCGCCGCTGGTGTCCAGGCTGGTGATGCCGGCGCCATCCAGATAATTGTCCTTTGCGCTGGGTGCGGATGCGAACTGGGGTGGTTCAGGCCCGAGCTGCGCCAAACGCCAGTCCCCGGTAGCATGCAAATACAGCTTGTTGTCGATCGACTCGGGGCGGATGGCTGGCGTAGTCATGTCAGGCTCGTTCTAGCCGTTACGCTCAAACCGGTAAAAGGCAAGGCTGCCGGTGAGATTGCGTAAAAAGCTGACCCGCTTCCCTCCCGTCATCACGATGCGTTCGCGGATATGGATGTTGAGTTTGTCGCACAGCGCCTCAAAGTCATGCATGGTGCACAGGTGCACGTTGGGGGTGTTATACCATTGGTACGGAATGTCAGGCGACACCGGCATATTGCCGCGCAGCACCTGCACGCGGTTTTTCCAGTAGCCGAAATTGGGAAAAGTGACGATGCCTTCGCGGGCGACCCGCAGCATCTCGCGCATGATGGCCTCGGTATGGTGCATGGCCTGCAATGTCTGCGACAGCACGACATAGTCGAAGGTATCCGAGGCGAATTCGGCCAGCCCCGCTTCCAGATCGCGCTGAATCACATTGACGCCGTTCTGCACGCAAGCCAGCACATTCTTGTCTGCCAGCTCGACGCCGTAGCCCCGCACCTGGCGAGCGTTTTGCAGGTATTTCAACAGATTGCCGTCGCCGCAACCCAGGTCCAGCACTCTGGCGTTGGGCTGGATCCAGTCGGAGATGATTTGAAAATCGTGACGGGTCATGTTGCCACCCTTTCCATATAAGCGCGGACCAGCGCATGATAGTGCGCGTCGGGCATCAGAAACGCGTCGTGGCCGTGGCCCGAGACGATTTCCGCATAACTCACATTGCGCTCGTTATCCAGCAACGCCTTGACGATCTCGCGCGAGCGTTCCGGCGCGAAACGCCAGTCGGTGGTGAACGAAATGACCAGAAAATCCGCCAGTGCAGGCTTGAGCGCAGCCGACAGGCTCGCTTCCGGATGATGATGGGTGGGGTCGAAATAGTCGAGCGCCTTGGTCATCAGCAAATAGGTGTTGGCATCAAACGAATCGGCAAATTTATCGCCCTGATAGCGCAGATAGGATTCGATCTCGAATTCGACGTCGTAGCCGTAGTTGAAGCTGCTGCCGCGCAGAATACGGCCGAACTTGCTGCCCATCACATCGTCGGACAGATAGGTTATGTGACCCAGCATGCGCGCCAGCCGCAGACCGCGGCGAGGGTGAGTATGATGCGCGTAAAAATCGCCGCCGTGAAAATCCGGGTCGGTCAGGATCGCCTGCCGCGCGACGTCATTGAACGCGATATTCTGTGCGGTCAGCTTGGGTGCCGAGGCGATCACCAGGCAATTGCGCACCCGTTCCGGATAGCTGATGCTCCAGTGCAATACCTGCATACCCCCGAGCGAGCCGCCCATGATCGCAGCAAATTGGCGGATGCCGAGGCGGTCGGCCAGGAGGGCCTGCGATTCGACCCAGTCTTCCACGGTGACCAGCGGAAAGCTTGAACCAAAAGCCTGTCCGGTAGTCGGATTGATCGATGCGGGGCCGGTGGAACCGTGACAGCCGCCCAGATTATTGACGCCGATGACAAAAAAGCGGTTGGTGTCGACCGGTTTGCCGGGGCCGATCATGTTGTCCCACCAGCCCGGTTTTTTATCCTCGGGCGCATGCAGGCCGGCGACGTGGTGGTTGCCAGACAGCGCGTGACATACCAGAATAGCATTGCTTTGGTCGGAATTGAGGGTGCCGTAGGTCTCGTAGACGAGGTCGTAGCTCGGCAGTACCGCCCCGCTCTTCAGTGTGAGGGCTGTATCGAAATGCGCGATTTGCGGTGATACCACCCCGACAGATGAGTTGTTAGTTGAAACTGGCTGCATGGATATTAACTTTGAGCATGATAGATAAGATTATAGCGGTATTCCGTCCCAATCCCACAGTATTACGCGAACGCTTTTTAGCACGATTTGCCGGCAAAACCATTATCGTCCACGATGGCCTGAGCATAGGCTGGGTCAGCGAACTGATGAAGGAAGCCGGTGGCGGTGCGCATTTCCGTATTGATGCAAGGCGGGTGCCAGGTCGCCGCCCTACTCCTATCGAGTGGGTGGTGCATCAGCATTTGCTGCCGCACAGGCTGCCGCTGCCTTTGCTGGTCAAGGTCGATGGCGAGCGCCTGCTGGTGCGGCATCTGGTTCGTAACGGCATGCCGGTGCATCCGTCCGAGATTTACTGGATACTGGGGGAGTTCCCCGGGCGCTGCCATCTGCAATTGCGGGTTTCGGGCAAAGGCTTTCTTCCCGAACGCGGTATGTCGGTAGCGGATAACGTCGTCGATTTCGATGCGATATTTAGCGAACCGGACGTGTATTAAGCCAGCGCGTTTCCGGAACGGTCGAGATCAAGGTCCGGCGCTATGTGCAGGAATGCCTCCAGCTCGGCTGCGGGAACCGGTTTGGAGAACAGATAGCCTTGAGCATAGTCGCATCCTGCGTCTGCCAGTATCTTGCGTTGCGCCTCGGTTTCGACGCCTTCCGCGATCACTTTCAGTCTGAGTTTATGCGCCATCACGATAATCGCCTCGCATAGCGCTACATTATCGGCATTCTGCTCCAGATTATTGACGAACATGCGGTCGATCTTGAGATAATCGATATGGAATTTTTTCAGATAGGACAGCGTTGAATAGCCGGTACCGAAATCATCCAGCGCGACCTGAATGCCTGCATCGCGGAACGCGAGCAGCTTGTCGGTGATGACCGAGCTGTTATCCATCAGCAGGTTCTCGGTGATCTCGATGACGATCGCCGGTTCGGCCAGCTCCAGTTCGTGAAAATGGCTGAACCAGGTTTTGAAAAGGCTGGCGTCACTGCGGAACTGTGCCAGTGACTCGTTCACGCTGATCTGGAAATCGGCATGGTGCAGTGCGCGTAAACGCTTGACTTGGCACGCAGCCTGTTTGAATACCCAGTCGCCGATGGTTACGATCATGCCGGTCTCTTCCGCCAGCGGAATAAACTCATCCGGCGCAATGACTCCCCGTACCGGGTGCTGCCAGCGGATCAGCGCTTCGGCCTTGTGGACGTTGCCGGTCGCCAGTTCGATGATGGGTTGATAGTAAACGAGGAACTGGCTTCCGGCCAGGGCTGCACGCAAGTCGCTGGTCAGCCGCATGCGGTTCTGTGCGGTTTCCTGCAACGCGCTGGTGAAATAACAGGATCGGTTGCGCCCCAGGTTCTTGGCGGCGTACATCGCCTGATCAGCCTTGCTGATCAGCGATTCGATGTCAGAGGCATCGTCCGGGTACAGGGCGATGCCGATGCTTGCAGTGACAAAGGCCTGTTCAGCGCCCAAGGCGAACGGTTCCGCCAGTTGCTTGAGGATGTTTTCGGTAATGTAGTCGATACCGCCGGTATGGTTCAGTAACGGCAGGATGATGGTGAATTCGTCTCCCCCCATGCGCGCGACCGTATCCGATTCGCGTACGCACGAGGTGATGCGCCGCGCGGCCTCGCTTAGCAGCGTATCGCCCATGTCATGGCCGAGCGCATCGTTGACTTCCTTGAAATGGTCGAGATCAAGGAAGATGAGAGCCAGTTTTGCATGTTCCCGATGTGTTCTTTTGATGCCTTGTGTCAATCGGTCATGGAATAGCCGGCGATTGGGCAGCCCGGTCAGGCTGTCGAAATTGGCCTGGTGCCAGATCTGCTCTTCCAGTTTCTTCTTTTCAGTGATGTTGGAAAACAGCGCGATACGCCGGCTTACCGTACCGTCCGGGTTATAAATGGTATTGATGACTAGCGACTCGGTATAGATTTCGCCGTCCTTGCGCCGGTTACGGATCTCGCCGCGCCAGTGCCCTTCGTTGGTCAAGGCGCGCCACATCGCCTGATAAAAAGCCTTATCCTGTTGTCCGGAATGCAGAATGCGCGGAGTTTTGCCGATGATATCGCTCTCGTTGTAGCCGGTGATCCGGGTGAATGCGGGGTTGATTGCGAGGATGGTATTGTTGGCATCGGTGACCATCATGCCTTCAGTGCTGTGCAGAAACACCTGGGCGCCCAGCTGCGATGCAATCTCCGAACGTTTATGACTGGAAATGTCCTTCATGATGTGCAGCGAGTAGCATATCTGCCCACTGCCGTCCTTTATCGGAAAGGCGCTCGAGGTAAATGTTTCGCCGCTTTTCAGCGTGAATTCTCCATTTTTCTGCTCGCCCGTCCCGCTGGCATGAACGAAGGATGTGATCGGCCCGTCATTTTTCGGGAACACCTCCCAGTAGGGCCTGCCCAGCAGCTCACCGATCGGCATGCCGGCATATTGTGCATAGGCAAGGTTGGCGCGGACGATGCGCATGTCGGCATCATGGACGAAAATGGGGTCAGTCACTGAATCGAACAGCGCTTGCCAGACATTGATGCCGTCTGTGCTGGTTAGATCATCCCTGCTATGGCATGAGGAACGGGTCATTTTTTGGCTTTGTCAATGATGATGCGTTGCAATCAGTCTCGGTTAACCCGGTTGTGATTCCAGCTTATGAAACGGAATTTTTAATATCTGGCAGTTGCCAGTATTGTATTGTTTTTTGAGTTAAATGGCGAATTCTTCCGCCCACATCAGGGCTTTTACATGGGCCAGATTGACCGCATCGACACTTAGCCTGGCATTGGCGGCAAGCGCCCGATTTCGGCCTGATTGCCGTTTTCGCAGGCGATAGCCAGTTGCAGATAGGGTGCATAAATGCCCTGTCCATGCAGTAAAGCCTGCGTCAGCTTGTCGGACAGGTTGAGTTGCGCGACAGCCTGTTCCATCGGCAGATTGAGTAGCGCGTCCAGCAGCGAGAATATGCCGACAATAAACAGGCCGTCGCGATCGGCGGCAGCCGGCCGGTCCGTACCCAGCATTTCGGTCAGCCGCGCGCGGATCAGTGCGTTCTGCAGCAGGGTCTGGCTGCGCGCATCCGGTTGCCCGCTATTGAACAGCAGCAAGGTGAGCCAGCGGTAGAACTGGTTATGACCGAGCAGAATCAGTACCTGGGAGATCGAATCGAGCTTGCGGGTCAGGCTGTTGACCGGCGAATTGACGAAAGCGAGCAGCTTGTACGACAGCATCGCATCGCGCTTGAGTACGGTTTCCAGTGCCGGAATTTCCGCGCGGTTGATGACCATATTGAGCAGTTCGATCACGTGGGCGCGGTTGCTGTCGATACGATGCGGCGCATCGGGCTGGCGCCGGGTAAAGTAGTAGCCCTGAAAGCAGTTGAACGCCAGCGCACGACATGCTTCGAAATCGTCTTCGGATTCGACTTGCAGCGCAATCAGCGTCGCCTGGCTATGACGCAGTGCCGCGATCACATGCTTGCTCAATGCAATGGCATTGAACTGGTGAACATCGAAGCGTATGAATTTGGCCAGCGCTAACAGCGATACCAGATCAGCGGCGTTGGCCGGATTGTCGATGGCGATAACGAAGCCCTCGGCGATACGCGCCTGGCAGTGTTGCAGTGTCACATCGATATCGCTAATCAGCGTGCCATCAATGGCCAGCACGATGTTGTGCGCGGGCAGCATCGCCAGCCAGTCGCTGGCCAGCATCGCGGGCGCCATGCCGATAAAGGCCAGCTTGTGGCCCGGTACCGACTGCAGATTCAGGTCGGTCATGCTGGCGATCAGCATCTCGTCGCGCATTTGCTGCAATGTTGGCGTGATCGGCGTGTCGATGCTGTTTCTGAGGCTGAATTCATAGCCGATGATATGTTGCGTCGCGTCGAGGACAGGCTGCCGTCCCAGAAAACGTTTGAGCATTTCACTGCCGGTGTTGCGCGCGCCGTGTGTCGCGATATCCAGCGTATCGGTGACGACCTGGTCCTGCGCGACATGTTGCGTGTCGATGCTCAACGGCTGTAGCAATTCAATGCCTGATTTGGGCTTGATTAGCGGAATGACCTGCTCGATCGTCGGTGCGGCTGGCTGCACGGACCCGGATGATGTAACGACGGTCGGTTCCGGTTTTTTTGGTTTTAAAAATTTGAAATAGTGATCAAACATATGCCCCCTCGCGTTTTGGTCATCATACCTTGCGGGTGGCGGATAGGGAATGCAGCGCTCAGGCAGCCGCGACGGTACCGAGAATGCAGCCCTGTGTTCGCAATTGCAGCAGCAGATCGTGACCGAATTCAAGCAGGGCATCCGGAGCCGGATGGCTGATCTCGGCGGTGAGTTGCTGCAGGACCGCCCGGCCGCTGAGCCGGCCTGGCGTGATCAGCTCGATCAGGCGGGCGCTGACGGCGTTGAGCAGACTGAAACGGATGTCATCGGCTGCGTTCCGGAATACCAGTAAATGCGTCGGCTGCGCCGGAGCCGCCGCGGGCTGGTATCTGCGGCTGAGCCGGTGCACCGGATAGCGGCAGGTCAGATTCGCCGCCACCGGATTCAGCAGCGGCACGCCATCCAGCAAATCGCCGTCCCGGTCATAGTCCGGCATAGCCTGGTCAACCGTTGAGGTCGAGAGCGCCAGCTCTATCCATTCGTAATGCGCCAGCTCCAGCATGAAATCGGGATAAGCGGCGCCGGTTTGCCATTCCCGTTGCAGGAACTGCAAAAACTCGTCGGGAATCTGGCGTAAATACGGTGTGGCGCAACGGTGCACGGCAAGGAATTCCCGTACCAGCCTGCGCCATTTGCGTTTGCCGAGGATGCCGGACAATACCGGAAAGCAAGCGCTTACTGCGGTTTCGATTTTGTCAAATACCAGAGTGCGGTAGATTTGCAGGCGCTGCCGGTCGACGCCGCGTGGCCCGCGTTGCTGCCCGGGGTCGCGGATATGGCGCGCGAGGTCGAGCTGATAGCGTTGCCAGCCGGCAAGCTCAGGCAGTTTGGCGGCGGGCATGGTCATGATGGCGCTGGCGGGTAGCGATGCGTTCGACTTCGCCGACCAGCTCGATCAGCGGCGGGATATTGAAGTCACGTTCCAGCAAGGTCGGCACCGGGCCGCAATGCTGATAGGCGATATCGAGCAAGTCCCAGACCGGTTCGATGACCGCCGCGCCGTGAGTGTCGATGAGCAGATCGGGCGCTTGCCGGTAATGTCCCGCCGTGTGCATATACACTACACGCTCGGCGGGCAACCGGCGGATGAAATCTGCCGGGTCGAAACCATGATTCACACTGTTCACAAACACGTTATTCACATCCAGATGCAGGTCGCAGTCGGCCTCGGCGGCTACCGCGCAGACAAAGCCCAGCTCGTCCATGTCGGCCATCGGCGCCGCCACATAATACGACGCGTTCTCTATCGCGATGCGGCGCTCCAGAATGTCCTGCGTGCGGCGTATGCGCCTTGCCACATAGCTCACGGCTTCTGCGGTAAACGGGATCGGCAGCAAATCGTACAGATGACCGTCATCGCTGCAATAAGCCAGATGTTCGGTATACAGCGCGATACCATGCTCGTGCAGAAAGCCTTTGACGCGGAGCAAGAACGCCTCGTCCAGCGGTATCGGCCCGCCCAGCGACAGCGACAAGCCGTGGCATGCGAACGCATGGCGCTCGGTAAGCATGCGCAAATCGCGCCCCATCTTGCCGCCGAGATCCATCCAGTTCTCCGGCGCGATCTCGAAAAAATCGATGGCATCAGGAACATGCGAGCGTAGCGCAGGCAACAACTCGCGCCGCAAGCCCAACCCCGCCCCATGCAGGGGCGGAATGGACATCAGCGTATTACTTGGCCGCACCGCATTTGGCTTCGGCCGATTTTTTATCGACAGCGGGTTTGGCGCTGACGGCTTTGGGCGTCTTCTGCTCTATGGCTTTTTTGCTGCCGCCCATATTCATGCTCGCGCCGCAGTTCATTTCCGCGGCCTTACCGCTTTTGACGGTATCGGCTTCAGCCGTCATGTAGCCTTTGTCCAGCGTTTGCATCACGAAAGGATTCTGTGCGGCCTGTGCGGCCGGGTTCATGCCCGCCGTTGCAATGAAAGCGGAGCCAAGCGTGAGGGCGAGGGTGGATTTTGTGTTCATGTTTTTTCCAAATTTGAAGCGGGTGTGTGGGAGCGGGATAAACCGGCTAGTTTAGCCCGCAACCGATATTTTATGGAATGTCGATGGCGGGCGCGTTCTTTATTTTGCCATAGAGTCTTTACTCATATCGTCCTTTTTCATCCCGTCCTTGTCCATGGCTTTTTTGGCATGAGATTTTTTCGCCTTCATACCATCATGCGCCATGCTATCCTTCTTCATTTCGTCTTTGGCCATGGCCGGTTTGTCCATGCTGTCGTTTTTCATCATGTCGTCGGCAAAAGTCTGGGCACCTGCCAATAACAGTCCGCCGGCAATCAGGGTGGCAAATAATTTACGCATATCAGTTCTCTCCATAGTAAAAGCGGCGATATTGCCGCATATCAGGGCCGCTGAACGCTCAGCTGCCGCCGAACCAGTTGTAACCCTGGTCTTCCCAATAGCCGCTGGGATAGACGTTAGTCACGTAAATCGCTTGGATATGTTTCGGATTCTTGTAGCCCAGCTTGGTGGGGATACGCAATTTCATCGGGTAGCCGTACTGCGCCGGCAGTGTCTGCCCGTCGTAAGTCAGAGTGAGCTGCGTCTGCGCATGCAGCGCCGTCGGCATGTCGATGCTGGTGTAATAATCGTCGGCGCATTTGAAGCCAACATATTTGGCTGACAGGTCGGCGCCGATGCGCTTGAGGAAAGTCGCGAACGGCACACCGCCCCATTTGCCTATCGCGCTCCAGCCTTCCACGCAGATATGGCGCGTCACCTGGCTGGTTTGCGGCAGCTGGTGCAGTTGCGCCAGCGTCCATGGTCGCCGGTCGGCGATCATGCCGCTGAGTTCGAGCTGGTAGCTACTGCCGTCTATCTCAGGTACATCTCCGATACCGTAATAGGCATTGAACGGGAACGGCCGGGTAATCGTCGATTCCGGGTAAGCGGGCGCCAGCTTGTTGGGGTCGAATAGCCAGGCCTGTACCTTGTCGTTGAATTGTGACACCCGCATCAATGCCTGCTCGACGGAGCCTTCATCGCTCAGTGTGCAGCCGGTCAGCAATGACAGACCGCCCAGCGTCAGCCCCCGTTGCAGGAACAGGCGGCGCGACGGTTGCGGCAAAGCCTGCAGCGCGGCTTTAACCACGGCGGGTTCGTCGAGTAACCGGATCTTTTTCGGTTTGAACATGGCTTCTCCCTTAGCGGCCGCGGATCATTAACAACAAGGTGCGCGGTATCAATGCCACCATGACCAGATGCACCGTCACCACGGCCACCAGTGCCGACATCGCCGAGAAATGTACGATGCGTGCGTTGTCGTAGCCGCCCATCAGCTCGCGCAGCAGCGGGAATTGCACCGATTTCCATATCACCAGCCCGGACAGTACCAGCAGCGCTACGTCGACAACGATAAACAGATAGGCGAGTTTCTGCGGCTGGTTGTACTGGCGCAGGTCGGTATGAGCGAGCCGGCCTTTCACTGCCGCTAATACATCAGCCAGCACGGCTCTGGGTGAGATTGGAAAGAACTTGCGCCGGAGCCTGCCGGTTGCCAGATTCGTAGCCAGATAAATGATGCCATTGCCCACCAGCAGCCACATCGCAAAGAAATGCCAGAGCAAGGCGCCGCCCAGCCAGCCGCCAAGCGTAATGTCATCGGGAAAGCGGAAGGCGAAAATGGGCGACGCGTTGTAGATTTTCCAGCCGCTCATTACCATCAGCACCACCGCCAGCGCATTGAGCCAATGGGTCATGCGCAGCCACAAGGGGTGAACAATATCCGCGCGGCTCATTGATAGACTTTCGGGAACTGCTCGCGCAGATGGGTCAGCTTGGGCAAATCGTTGTACATGATATAGGGCTGATCCGGGTGCAACGCCAGATAGTTCTGGTGGTAAGTCTCGGCGGGATAGAAAGCAGGCAGCATGGTGACCTGAGTCACAATCGGCGCCGGGTACAGCTTCATGGTTTGCAGCTGATTGATATAGTCGAGCGCGACTCGGCGCTGGGCATCATTGGTCGCAAAAATCACCGAACGGTATTGCGTGCCGTGATCCGGACCCTGATAATTCAGCTCGGTAGGGTCGAGCACTACCGAGAAAAAAATCTTGAGCAATTGCCCGTAGGAAATCTGTTTGGGGTCATATACCACTTTCACCGATTCGGCATGACCGGTATTCCCCCGGCTGACCTGAAAGTAGCTGGCAGTGTCAGCCTGACCGCCAGCATAGCCCGAGGTGGCGCTGACGACACCTTTGACATGTCTGAACACACCTTCGACACCCAGAAACAGCCGCCTGCCAGAACGACAGTTTGCGGATTCGACAAGGTCGCGCCTGCAATATTCTTGAGCGGATCAGGCAGGCTGCGAGTCTGGCCATCGGCCATGGCCGGGCCACTTGCCAGTATTGCGGTTATTGCAAGCCTGCCGAGTTTTCTCAGCAGGCTTGCACGAATATGGGTATGCATGGCTGTGTCCTTTCCTCACGTGCGGTAAACACAACCGCGGTTACTCATTGATTCGCGGCACGCTGGAAAAAAGTTACAGCCCGAATAAATTTTTGTTTTCGGGTAACGGCTCGGCATTTGCATTGAATATTTTGGTGTCGCTGGTGTCTTTAATGGACTTCCCGCATTTTCCGGTTAATGCAATGCGCAGGCAGATTCGGGTAGAATGAAATCGGCTTAATTGGTCGAGGCTGGCGTGACAGAAAAAACCGTTTCTCTGGAAATGTTGATGCAGCAGGCGCTGGCAGGCGACAAACACGCCTATGCCGACCTGTTGCGGGAAACTTCGCGCTTCATCCGGCCCTATCTGGCAAAGCGCCTCAATACCGCCAGCGATGTCGACGACCTGTTGCAGGAAATCCTCGTCTCCATCCATAAAGCCCGTCACACCTACGACGGCAAGCGCCCATACAAGCCGTGGGTATTCGCCATCGCCAATTTTCGCCTGCAGGATTATTTGCGCACCTACTATGCCGACCGGCTCAGGGACGCGACCGACTTATCCGAAGTCGAGAATAGTTTGCCCGAACATGTAACCAATTTCGATTTTACCTACGAATCAATAAGCGGAGAGGTGAATCAGTTGCCGGAGAAACAGGCGATAATTCTGGAGCTGATGCATCAGGACGGCTATACCGCGAAGGAAGTCGCGGTAAAGACAGGCATGCAGGAATCCGCAGTAAAGGTCGCAGCTTTTCGCGCCTATAAAATTTTGAGAGCGAAGTTGACCAGATAAATGAACGCAATGGAAAAACACATAGCCAGCCTGGTGCAGGATGCCGGGCAGGTACAATCGGCACCCAGCCCGTTGCGCCTGTGGCTGAAATGGATGGGCGTCGCGGCGGTGTATATTGCGCTGTCGCTGGTAATTCTCGGTGTGCGCCCGGACTTGCTGGCGGCATTGCATAATGGCCTGTTTGCCGCAGAGATATTGCTGCTGATCGGCATCGTCGCTACCACCGCGCTGAGCGCCACCCTGCTCGCGTTCCCGGACATGTACCAGCACAGCCGTCTGGTGCTGGCACCTATCGTCATGTTTGTGCTGTTCATCGGCGTGATCTTCCTCGCCTGGCAGGCCGATAATCCCCCCGCCCCGCCGCCCGTACACAGCTTCGAGTGCTCACTCACCATCGCCGTGCTCGCCCTGCTGCCCGCCGCCTGGATGTTCTACAGCATGCGCCGGCTCGCCAGTACCCATCGCCGTTCTGCCGGCGTCGTGGTCATGCTTGCAGCGTTCAGCATTGGTGCCATTACGCTCAGGTTGTCGGAACAGACCAATTCCATCATGCACGTGATCGAGTGGCATTATGTGCCTATGATCGTGGTGGCGTTGCTGGGAGTGTGGCTGGGGAAGGTGCTGTTGCGGTGGTGAGGGTTGGGAATTGATGGGTTTCGCTTTGCTCTACCCATCCTACGAGCTTTTGAGGCACATAGAAAAGGATGAAAGTAATGAAAGCGGTAACGATAGGCATTATGTCGCAAGAAAAAATTCGTGAACGGGTTTTGGCTATCGCGCGCGGTGAATATAAACCCAAACGCAGTGAACCAAAGATATGGTTTACTTCCATCAAATCAGTTGCTGAGGTTTTGAGTGATGAAAACCGTGCGCTGTTGCATGTGATTCAGGAAACGAAACCTGAATCCATGAAGGTGCTGGCCGAAATGACCGGGAGAAAACCCAGCAATTTATCGAGAACCCTGAAAACCTTGGCGAGTTATGGCTTTGTGGAGCTCAACAGGGAAAATAAGCATGTGCGTCCGGTTGCCAAGGCTACAGAATTCGAGATTTTAGCGGCTTAGGAAAAACATTGGCGGTTCTGCATTGCTACAATTAGGCAATTGATGGGTTTCGCTTTGCTCTACCCATCCTACGGGCTACGGGCTACGGGCTTTGGTCGGGTGTATTTTGATTGGGAAAATTAGTTACATACATTGGTAGAACGCGTTTGCCTTCAAGCAATTCTATGGCGAACTGACGTATTTTCTCTTGCTCTTCTTCGATTCGTCCATGAGCGACAGGCGCATATGTGCCATTTTTGATTTGAGTTTTGTTGAAGTCATAATCGAGCGCATGCCCCATTGCATGAAGTAGGTCAACCAACAAATCAACACGTTTATCAGCCCATGCATCGGGTTGCATGGTTTTGTTTCCTAGGTGATCAAGGTATTGCTGCCATATATCTAAAACGGCTTTTTCTTGCCTGCGCTTGGATGAGAATTCAAGATCAATTCTATTGAGAGCTTCCACGTGGGATGGCGCGAGCGTGTATGCTCGCGTAGCCATCAAAATTTTGAAGATTTGGAGTTTTCTTCCACGCTCTTCGTTCCGGTCATCTAAATATCGCGTTACTTGAACTGCGATGAGAGGGCTGAGTGCCGTAGCAGTGATCATTAGGATGTCTGTAAGGCTCATATTTCCTCGATAAAGCTAATGTTATTTAGGTGCCTGTTCGGTGTCTATGTAAATAAATCAAAGCCGCATTCATCCAAACTCAACCCGCCCCCCACCCTGCTGTTCTATCATCCGCGCCAAACTGCTCAACAACTCGGTCCCGTCCCGCGAATTGCGCCAGGCGTCGTCTGTCCATTGATAATGGAAGCCGCCCGATTTGGCGGCAACCCACATTTCATGCATGGCGGCCTGGCGGTTGACGATGATCTTGCCGCCGGGGCCGCAGTCGATTTCGAGGACGTTGCCGGCGGCGAGTTCGAAGTCCACATCGCCGTCGGCGTTTTCAAGGGCGGTTTCGATTCGGCGGAAGGTTTCGTCGGTAAGCTGGTTAAATTCGGTTTCTGTCATGATAGACTGCGCTCATGTTCGTTAATTAAAGACATTGATATGCAACGCCGTGCTTTTACTTACATTATTCAGGCCATTTTGTGCGCCGCGCTGTTGTCGCTGACAGGCTGCGGCACCAAAGGCGCACTGTATCTTCCTCAAAAACCGACTCAAACGCAAGCGACTCAACCATGAATGTGACTGATTTATCTCCCTTTAATGCCGCAGATTTGAACCATATTGCGGAAACTTATGGCACGCCCTGTTACGTCTACGATCATGCCACGCTGGTGACGGCATTCAATGCCTTCGATCAGGCCTTGCAGGCGCGCAAGCATCTGGTGTGTTATGCGGTGAAGGCCAACCCTTCGCTGGCGATACTGAACACCTTTGCCCGTCTCGGCGCGGGTTTCGATATCGTTTCCGGCGGCGAACTGCAGCGTGTGCTGGCAGCGGGCGGTGATGCGGGCAAGGTGGTGTTTTCCGGTGTGGGCAAGACCAGCGACGAAATGCGGCTGGCGCTGGCGCATGGCATTTTGTGCTTTAACGTGGAATCGGAGAGCGAGCTGTACCGGCTCAACGAAGTCGCGGGCGAGATGGGCCGGATCGCGCCGGTCAGTCTGCGCGTCAATCCGGATGTCGATGCGAAGACCCATCCGTATATCTCCACCGGGCTGAAAGGCAACAAATTCGGCGTGGCGCACGAAGACGCATTGCGGCTGTACCGGCTGGCCGCGGCGTTGCCGCACCTGAACGTCACCGGCATTGACTGTCATATCGGCTCGCAGCTGACCGAGACACGTCCGTTCGCCGATGCGCTGGACCGCGTGCTAACGCTGGTGGACCAGCTTGCGCTGGAAGGTATCGAGTTGCACCATCTGGATTTGGGCGGCGGTCTGGGGATCTGCTATCAGGATGAAACCCCGCCGCTGGTGCAGGATTATCTCGGTGCGCTGCTGCAGAAACTCGAAGGCCACAAGCAGACCATACTGGTGGAGCCGGGCCGGGCGCTGGTGGGCAATGCCGGCGTGCTGCTGACGCGGGTGGAATACCTGAAACAGGGCACCGAGAAGAATTTCGCCATCGTCGATGCGGCGATGAACGACCTGATGCGCCCGGCTTTATATGATGCTTATCATGCCATCGTGCCGGTGAATCCGCGTGATGACGCAACCGCGGTGTATGAAATTGTCGGCCCGGTGTGCGAAAGCGGCGATTTTCTCGGCCACGAACGGGCTTTGGCGCTGGCCGAGGGCGATCTGCTGGCGATCAAATCCGCCGGCGCCTACGGCATGTCGATGAGCTCGAACTACAACACCCGTCCGCGTGCCGCCGAAGTGATGGTGCATGAAGGCAAGGTAACGCTGGTGCGGGAACGCGAAGCGATACCGGCACTGTTTGCGCTGGAGCGCGTGCTGGGCTGATGCACCAGGATGAACCTTGGGCAAGATGCCTTGTCCACTAAAGACACGAACAATGCAAAATGCGAAATCGGGCAGCGCTCCAGCTGTCTGAGCCCTGGTCGTCATTCAGACCATGCCTGAATAGAATTGGCCGTTGTTTTCGTGCTTTTCGTGTGGTTCGTGGACAACCCATAACATCAGTCAATAATCAGGAGCATGCGTCATGCTTATCCGTTCCTCCCATGATACGCCTTCGTCTGAAATCACTCCGGAAGCCGTGTACCGGCGCCGCCGTCAATTCATGCAGGCGGGCGCGGCCATCGCGGCCGGGGCGTTGCTGCCGGGAGTGAGTGAGGCCAGCATGCGGCTGGCGGCGGTGGTGAACAATCGCTACAGCACGACGGAGAAGCTGACGCCGTACAAGGACGTCACTACCTACAACAATTATTACGAATTCGGCACCGACAAATCCGACCCTGCCGAAAATTCTCAAAATCTGAAAACCCGGCCATGGACGGTCAGCATCGATGGCGAGGTCAAATACTCCAAGGTATGGGATATCGATGCGCTGATGAAGGCCTTCCCGCTGGAAGAGCGCATCTATCGGCTGCGCTGTGTGGAAGGCTGGTCGATGGTGATTCCGTGGGTAGGTTTTCCGCTCGCCAGCCTGATTCGTCAGGTGGAGCCGACCGGCAATGCCAAATATGTCGAGTTCACCACATTGCACGATCCCGCGCAGATGACCGGACAGCGCCGCGCGGTGCTGGACTGGCCGTATATCGAAGGTCTGCGCCTGGACGAAGCGATGCATCCGCTGACCCTGCTTGCCGTTGGCCTGTATGGGCAGACGCTGCCGAACCAGAACGGTGCGCCGATACGTCTGGTGGTGCCGTGGAAATACGGCTTCAAGAGCGCCAAAGCCATCGTACGCATCCGTTTTACCGACCGGCAGCCGCAGACTGCCTGGGGACGCGCCGCACCGAGCGAATACGGCTTCTACTCGAACGTGAATCCCGCAGTCAATCATCCGCGCTGGAGTCAGGCCAAGGAGCGCCGCATCGGCGAATTTTTCAAGCGCGATACCCTGCCCTTTAACGGTTATGGCGATCAGGTAGCGCAGCTCTATCGCGGCATGGATTTGCGGAAATACTATTAATGCCCGCTTCAGCCAAGCAGATACGCTGGTTCAGGATCGGGATATTCCTGCTGGGATGCTATCCGCTGCTGCGCCTGATTTTTCTGGGTTTTAGCGATGGTCTGGGCACCAATCCGGTCGAATTCATCACCCATTCCACCGGCACCTGGACGCTGGTCGGTTTGATGCTGACGCTGACGGTGACGCCACTGCGGCAGCTGACCGGCTGGTACAGCCTGATCCGGGTGCGGCGCATGCTCGGCCTGTTTTCATTCTTCTACGCCTGCCTGCATTTCATCACTTACATCTGGCTGGATCAGTTCTTCGATGTCGCTGCGATGCTCAAGGACGTGTACAAGCGTCCCTTCATTACCGTGGGTTTTACCGCTTTCGTGCTGCTGATCCCGCTGGCGCTGACTTCGAGCAACGGCATGATCCGGCGGCTGGGCGCCAAACGCTGGCAGATGCTGCATCGGCTGGTGTATGTGATCGCCATTCTGGGGGTGTTGCATTATGCCTGGCTGGTGAAGAAGGATCTGACCGAGCCGCTGATCTATGCAGGAGTGCTGACCGTGCTGCTGGGCTGGCGCGTCGTGCACCGGTTGCGTAAAGCCCATGCATGACACCGCCCTGCTCTGGCTGCGCCGTGACTTGCGCCTGCACGATCATGCCGCGCTGTACCACGCCGCCCGCGCTGCCAGGCAAGTCGTGGCGGTGTTCATCTTTGACAGCGATATCCTGCAAGGCTTGCCGCGCCAGGACCGACGGGTGGAATTCATCCGGGAGTGCGTCAGCGCGTTAAAACAGGAGCTGGAAGCGCGCGGCAGCAGCTTGGTCGTGCGTCATGGCCGGGCAGCCGAGCTGATCCCGCAATTGGCTGCCGAATACGCTGCCGAAGCGGTATTCTGCAATCGGGATTACGAGCCGCAAGCCTCACAGCGCGATGCGCTGGTCGCCGAACAATTGACCGCAGTCGGACGGCACTTGTACAGCTATAAGGATCAGGTCGTGTTTGAATGCGACGAGCTATTGACGCAGGCCGGCAAGCCGTTCGGCGTCTTCACTCCCTATAAAAACGCCTGGCTGAAGAAACTGACGCCGTTGTACCTGCAACCTTATCCGGCCGAGGCGAATTACCTCAGTCTGCCCGCGCAAGCCATGCCGACGCTGGCAGAGCTGGGATTCGAGCATACCAATCTGCAGCAGCTGGCGATCCTGCCAGGCAGTGAAGGGGCGGCACACACCTGGCAGGATTTCATGGAGCGTATCGATCGCTACCACGAGATCCGCGATTTCCCCGCGCTTAAGGGGCCGTCGTACCTGTCGGTGCATTTGCGCTTCGGCACCATCTCCATCCGCCAGCTGGTGAATTATGCCTACCACCATGGCGGTGCGGGGGCGCAGACCTGGCTGTCGGAGCTGATCTGGCGCGAATTCTATCAGCAGACATTATGGCAACACCCGGCGCTGGCACATGGCCATGCCTGCAAAGCCGATTTCGACGACATCGTTTGGCCGAATCCGCCCGGGCATTTCGAGGCATGGTGTCAGGCGCGCACCGGTTATCCTGTTATCGATGCCGCGATGCGCCAGCTCAATCAGACCGGTTACATGCACAATCGCCTGCGCATGGTCGCTGCGTCGTTTCTGGTGAAGGATCTGCATGTCGACTGGCGCCGGGGCGAGGCATATTTCGCCGAGCATCTGATTGATTTCGATCTGGCGGCCAACAACGGCGGCTGGCAGTGGTGTGCTTCTACCGGCTGCGATGCGCAGCCCTGGTTCCGGATTTTCAATCCCGTCACCCAGTCGCAGAAATTCGACAGCGCCGGAAAATTCATCAAGCGCTACCTGCCTGAGCTTGCTGCCGTGCCTGGCAGATATATTCATGCCCCGTGGCTGCTGACCCCGGCGCAACAGCAGGAGTATGGGGTGCAGATAGGACGCGATTACCCCGTGCCGATTGTCGACCATGCTGCGGCGCGCGTGCTGACGCTGGCATTCTTCAAGACTTATGCCGGGTCAGCCGGGCACGGGCCTCTGCCGATGCCGGATTAGATTCCGGGCAGTTGCAAATCAGCGGTGTGCGGACACACCCAGCGCGGATATTCGCGCGAGGTGTCGATGCAGCCGCCATCGACATAGATTCCTTGCGGCTCGCGCAACCGCAGCATCTCAGCGAGGATGCGTTCGACTTCATCGGGGTCGTTCATCGATTCGCGTACGCGTGCTTCCACTATCGATTCGTCGATCTGCAGTTCGCCGGACGGATCGCGGTAGGTAGCGTGACGCCAGTGGAACAGTTCCAGGCATTTCGCTGTCAGCGTGTAGGGCTGGTCCGGCTTCCAGAAATTGGAGAACAGGCCGTTGCCGAGGTAGAACACCCATGAACCTTCGTAACCCATGACGTCGGAGGAATGGGCGTCGGGGTTGCGGAACCACAGGCGATCACCGGGGACGTAGTATTTGGGCGGCAGTGGTGCGGCCATGGAGCCGTATTCGCGCAGGAACGTTTCATGGAACCTGCCGGACATGATGGCTTGCTGTTCCCATTGTCGCTGCAATTGATGGAACAGCGTTGGGTTGCTGGTCGTCAGTTCCTGCGCGATGCCGAGCAGGATGACGTATTCGGTCGCTCGATAACAGGAGAACGAATACAGCCTGCCGGAAGCGCCGGGTTGCGTGGCCTTTTGCAGCGCAGTGATGAGCGGCTTCCCCGGCAATACGGTGAAACCGTTTTCTTCGCTGTAGGTCCAGTATTCGGTGGGGCGTTCCGCTACTACCGTGTCGAACGCCATCGCGGTGCTGCGCCCGGCGGTGACGATGTTCTGGCGGATGCGGACTGCCGATTGCAGTTCCTCATGGCTAGGGAATTCGAAAGCGACCGGACCCAGCAGCATGGCCAGCAGGATTTCCCGCGCGAGATCGTTGGCGTTATTGTTGGTGTCGAGTTGAAGTTGAGTACAAAGCTGCGTAGTGTCGCAATCGGCTGCCCACTCGTTTGCGATCCAGGCGTCGAGCTGAAAACGGATGCTGTGGCAGCCGGCCTTTACTTCGTGGGTCGTATGGACGAAACGATGGAGCTTGAGTTCTTCCAGTTGCAGCAGAAAACGTTCTTTCGCGGTTTCGACGTCTTCACGTGTCGGGCCGTGGATGAGTATGCCGCCGCAGTCGGGTGGAAATGAGTGAAGGGGGGCTGTTGCACGCAAGAGTGTCTCCGTAAGCGGCATGAATTCTCCAAAATATCATGCAGTTGCTTACATTGAACTTACATTTGGCTGGTCCATTTCTACCGGAGCAATTACTGGCTAGTGATTTGGAGAACTCCTCACACTACGTAAAACAATATGGCGAAATAGTGTGTCGCGCTGCCAGCAACCACGAACAGATGCCAGATGCCGTGCCAGTGCTTGAATTTGTAATCATAGGCATAAAAGACGATGCCGCCGGTGTACAGAACGCCGCCAGCCGCCAGCCAGATGAAACCGGCCTTGCCCAGGGCATGCAGCAGCGGCGTAATGGCGATCAACACCACCCAGCCCATCAGCACGTAGATCACTACAGACAGCACTCTTGCTTCGTTTTTGGGATGGAGTTCCTGCCACATGCCTATTATTGCCAGCGTCCACACGATGCCAAGCAGCGACCAGCCCCATACGCCGTGCAGCGTTACCAGACAAAACGGCGTGTAGCTGCCCGCGATCAGCAGGTAGATGGCCTGGTAGTCGAGTTTGCGCAGGATGTCCTTGGCCCGTCCGCGCAGGCTGTGATAAAGCGTGGAAACGGTGTACAGCAGCACCAGTGCGATGCTGTAAATCGAGACGCCTATTATTGTGCGTGCATTGCCGTGCAAGGCCGCCAGCACTATCAACAGCACGCCGCCTGCCAGCGCCAGTACGGCGCCGATCAGGTGGCTGATGGCGTTGAAACGCTCGCCATGATACATGCTGATGTTTTACAACGGATTATCGTTGCGGTTCGGCTACGAAAATCTCCACTCGCCGGTTTTTGGCGCGGCCTGCGCTGGTATCGTTGGATGCGATCGGCTCATGCGAACCGCGTCCGTCTATGGTGAAGCGCGCCGGGGCGATGCCGCGGGTGGTCAGGTAATCGCGGGTACGTGCCGCACGTTCGCGAGACAGCGGGTCATTGATGGCGTCATTGCCGGTATTGTCGGTATGGCCGACGATGGTGACCATGGTGGCCGGGTTCTCGGCCAGGCTGGTGGCGAATTTATCCAGGATCGGGCGGAAATTGGGGCGGATATCGGCGCGATTGGTGTCGAACGAGATATCGCTGGGGATCTCCAGTTTCAGGCGGTTATCCGCGGTCTGACTGACCTGCACGCCGGTTCCCTGGGTAGCCTGTTCCATCTCCTGTTTCTGTTTTTCCATCTTCTTCGACCAGATGTTTCCTGCGACTGCACCCGCCATGCCGCCCAGCACCGCGCCGGTTGCAGCACGACCGCCGCCACCACCCGCCGTCGTCGCGCCGATGATGGCGCCGAGTCCGGCACCGATGCCCGCACCGGTGGCGGTGCCGCGATCGGTTTCCGACATGTTGGCGCAGCCGCTGAGTGCGAGCGTGGCGGCGAGCGTGCTTATCATTAATTTACGCATAGTGGATCTCCTTGAGTAGGGTGGCCGTTGAGGGCTGGTTATAGGTTATACATGGCCAGCGCCAAACAGGCCGACCAAGCCGATAATGATTAGATAAATTGCGACGATGAAGTTCAGCAGCCGCGGCATCAGCAGAATAAGGATGCCGGCGATGAGTGCTGCGAGGGGGCCTATGCTGAGGTATAGATTCATGGTGCTTTCCTGTTCTGAAAAAGAGAAATCAATTACAGATTGGACGCGGAATCCGGATTTGCGTTCAGCGTGTTTCGCTACGGTAAAAACCCATACTACACTTTTTTAGCGAGAGTGCGGCTTATTCTCCGAAATAGGCTTTCTTGATGTCAGTATTGGCGGCGAGCTGGGTGGCGCTGTCATGCCGGCTGATCTTGCCGGTTTCGAGTATGTAGCCGCGGTCGCTGTGCGCCAGCGCCAGACGGGCATTCTGTTCGACGAGCAGCAATGCGACGCCCTGCCGGTGCGCATCCTGCAACGTGGCGAAGATCGCATTGACCATCAACGGCGCCAGGCCCATGCTGGGTTCGTCGAGCAGCAGCAGGCGCGGGCGCGATAGCAAGGCGCGGTTGATGGCGAGCAGTTGCTGTTCGCCGCCGGAGAGCTGCCCCGCCGGTTGTGCGCGGCGTTCGCCCAGACGCGGGTAACGCTGGTAGATGGTGTCGATTTCCTGTTTGACGGCGGCGCTATCGCGGCGGATATAGGCGCCCATTTCCAGATTCTCGGCGACGCTGAGGCGGGAGAATATGCCGCGCCCTTCCGGCACCAGCGCGATACCAAGCGGTACGATCTGATGCGAGGGCTTGTGGGTGATGGCTTGCCCGGCGAAATGTACGCTGCCGCCCGCACTGGGAAGCATGCCGGCAATGGCCTTGAGCAAGGTGGTCTTGCCGGCGCCGTTGGCACCGATCAGGCACACACGCTCGCCTTCCGCTACATTCAGGCTGATGCCCTGTACGGCATGGATCTGCCCGTAGGCGACGCGCAGATCGTGCACGTTCAGCAATGCGCTCATGCCTCGGTTCCCAGATAGGCGCTGATGACGCGCGGATTGATGCGAATCCGGGCGGGTACGTCTTCCGCGATTTTTTCGCCGAAATCCAGTACCGCGACGCGGTCGCACAGGCTCATCATCAGTTTGACGTCATGCTCGATGACCAGCAGGGTCAGGCCGAGCTCGTCGCGCAGGGTGCGTATGAGCTGTTTCAGGGTGTCGCGCTCGGTCGGGTTCATGCCTGCCGCCGGCTCGTCGAGTGCCAGCACTTGCGGGTCGGTGGCCAGTGCGCGAGCGATTTCCAGACGGCGCTGGTCGCCGTAGGACAGGTTTTTTGCCAGCGTGTTGCTGTGCCGGGTGATACCGACCAGCGCCAATAGTTCATGGGCACGCTGGCGGATGGCGGCCTCTTCCAGACGTGTGCCGCGATTGCGCAGTATCGCGCCGATGACGCCGGCATGGGTGCGCGCATAACGGCCGACCATGACGTTTTCCAGCGCGTTCATGTCGGCGAACAGACGGATATTCTGGAAAGTGCGGGCGATGCCGAGTTGCAATACCTGATGCGGTTTCATTCCCAGCATCGACCGGGTGCCGCACCATAATTTCCCGCTGCTGGGGGTGTATAGCCCGGTGAGAATGTTGAACAGCGTGGTTTTTCCGGCGCCGTTGGGGCCGATCAGACCGAGTATTTCGCCCCGGCGTACCGATAGTGACACCTCATGCAGCGCGCGGATGCCGCCGAAGTGCTTGCTGATGCCTTCGACACGGATGATGTCGGGATTAGTCATGGTATTCACGCTTGTGGCGGTTCGACGGCAGCAGACCGGCGGGACGGAACAGCATCATCAGAATCAGTGCCATGCCGAACAGCAGCATGCGCAAATCGGTGGGATCGACGATGACATGACCGAGTGTCGCGCGTTGCCAGTCGCCGACATAGCGCAAGGCTTCCGGCAACACGGTGAGCAGAATCGCACCCAGCACCACGCCGGGAATATTGCCCATGCCGCCGAGCACGATCATGCACAGGATCATCACCGATTCCATCAGGTTGAAGCTTTCCGGGCTGATGAAGCCCTGGAACCCCGCGAACAGGCCGCCGGCAACACCGCCGAAGGTCGCACCTATCGCAAACGCAAGCAGCTTGACATTGCGCACGTTGATGCCGGTGGCCTGAGCCGCCAGTTCATCTTCGCGTATTGCTGCCCAGGCACGGCCGATGCGTGAATCCTGCAGGCGCAGCGCGATGAAAATGATGCCGAGCGTGAGCAGCAGGAACAGGTAGTAGTAGAGTTGCGGGGAGGAGAAGGTGATGCCGAGGATATGGTGGGTTTTGCCGAAAGAAAAACCGGCGATGCGGATGGGGTCAATGAGATTGACGCCCTGCGGACCGTTGGTGATATTGACCGGGGCATTGAGATTATTGAGGAAGATGCGGATGATTTCGCCGAATCCGAGCGTGACGATCGCCAGATAATCTCCGCGCAGGCGCAAGGTCGGCGCGCCCAGCAATACGCCGAACAGTCCCGCCGCTGCGGCGCCTATGGGTAATAACGCCCAGAACGGCAAATGCAGGCCGAATTGCGGCGACGCCAGCAGCGCGTAGCAATAGGCACCGACCGCGTAAAATGCGATATAGCCAAGATCCAGCAATCCGGCATAGCCGACCACGATATTCAGCCCGACTGCCAGCATGATGTAGAGCAGCACCAGATCCATGACGCGCACCCAGGAGCGGCCCAACCCCGCTTCCACCAGTAACGGCAGCAGTGCGAGGCCGACTGCGAGCACGACAAAAGTGAGCCAGACCTGCTTGCTGCGTGTTTTCATCAGGCCCGCTCACCTACGCGTTCGCCGAGCAAGCCGGAAGGCCGCACGATCAGCACCAGTATCAGCACGAAAAACGCGAATACGTCCTGGTAATTGCTGCCGAGGAAGCCGCCGGTGACGTCGCCGATGTAGCCTGCGCCCAGGCTTTCGATCACGCCCAGCAGCAGGCCGCCCAGCATCGCCCCGGCAAGGTTGCCGATGCCGCCGAGCACGGCCGCGGAGAAGGCTTTAAGGCCGAGCAGAAAGCCCATGTAATAGTGCGCCAGCCCATAGTAAGCGCTTACCATAACGCCGGCTATGGCTGCCAGGCCGGAACCGATAATGAAGGTGATCGAGATCACGGTATTGGCATTCACGCCCATCAGTCCGGCCAGTTGCGGCGATTGCGCGGTGGCGCGCATGGCACGGCCGAGCCGGGTGCGTTGCACCAGCAGCGTCAATGCGATCATCAGCACGACCGAAGTCAGCAGAATCGCGATCTGCACGTCAGTGATGCGTGCGCCCCACAGGTTATGATGGCCTTGCGGCAGGATGGGCGGGAAGGAGATGTACTGACGTCCCCAGATCAGCATGGCTACGTTCTGCAGCACGATGGATACGCCGATGGCGGTAATCAGGGGCGCCAGTCGCGGCGCATGGCGCAGCGGCCGGTATGCCACGCGTTCTATGGTGTAACCCAGCGCCATGCACGCGGGTATGGCGGCGAGCAGCCCCAGCAATGCGACCACTACGCCGGGTAAATCCACTCCTCCCCCGGTCAATGCAGAAATCACTGCCAATGCGATCATCGCGCCGAACATGGTGACTTCACCGTGGGCGAAGTTGATCAGTTCGAGGATGCCATAGACCATGGTGTAGCCGAGCGCGACCAGCGCATACACGCTGCCCAGCACCAGGCCATTGATGAGCTGCTGGACGAAAATATCCATCAAACCGCCTACTTGGTATTAGTGTTCTGGATAGTTTGCAAGGTTTGCCATTTGCCCGATTTGACCTGATACAGGGTCACCGCGCCATCGGTCAGATCGCCCTTGCTGTCAAAACGGATGCGCCCGGTTACGCCCTGGTAATCGGTTTTGGGGAGTTCGGCCAGATATTTTTCCGGGTCAGACGAATTCGCGCGCTTCATGGCTTGCACCATGACGTAGACTGCATCGTAGGCGTAGGGCGCATAGTTCTGGATTTCCCCGAAACGTGCGTTGAATTTTTCCTTGAAGGCCTTGCCGCCGGGCATGCTGTCCAGCGGCAGTCCAGGATTGGAGGCGATGGCGCCTTCGGCATCGCTATTTGCCAGATTGATGAAAGCGGGGGTCTGCATGCCGTCACCGCCTAGTAACTGTGCGGTGATGCCTAATTGTTTCAGCTGTTTGGCCAGCGGTGCGGCTTGCGGGTCCATGCCGCCAAAAAACACCACCTGCGGGTCGCGGGATTTGATCGAGGTCAGGATCGCCATGAAATCGGTGGATTTGTCGGTGGTGTACTCGCGTGCAACCACTTCTCCGCCGGCAGCTTTCACCGCTTTTTCGAATTCGTCGGCGAGACCTTGTCCGTAGGCTGTGCGGTCATCGATCACCGCAATGCGCTTGGCGCCGAGCTGGTTGACGGCGTATTGGCCGAGCACCTGCCCTTGCTGGCGGTCGTTGGTCATCACGCGGTATGCGGTGTTATAGCCCTGAGCGGTGTAACTGATCGCGGTGGCCGACGGCGAGATCTGCGGGATGCCGGCATCGAAATAGATTTTGGAGGCGGGGATCGTGGCGCCGGAGTTCAGGTGTCCGATGATGCCAACGATGCCGTCGTCGACCAGCTTCTGTGCGACGGTGGTGGCGGCTCTGGGGTCGGCCTGGTCATCTTCGGCAATCAGATCGATGCGGACTTTCTTGCCATCGAGTTCAAGCCCGGCGGCATTGATTTCGTCAACTGCCAGTTGCGCGCCGTTTTCGTTGTCCTTGCCGAGGTGTGCCTGCGGTCCGGTAAGGGGTGAAGCAGAGCCGATCTTGATGATATTGTCGCTGCCTGTTGTCTGGTTTTGCTTGCTGCAACCGGAAACAAGAATAGCGCCGACGAGCGCGGTCAATAAGGTGTTGCGTAGCGTGGGGTTCAAGGGACGGCTCCGTAGAATAACGTAATGTTACAAACGCTTTTGTTATACCACAAAGCCTTACTGGCGTGAATCCGGACCATAAAAAAATTAGGCCGACATCGCTGTCGGCCTGGGGTTGATTAGCGCAACGCCATCAGTTCAGTGCCAGGATCCATTTCACGATGACACGCAGGTCTTCGTCCTTGACTTGCGGGTTAGGCGGCATCGGAATCTGGCCCCATACGCCGGCGCCGCCTTTTTTAACCTTGTCTATCAGGTGCGCTTCAGCGGTTTTGTCGCCTTTGTATTTTGCCGCCACATCCTTGTAAGCCGGGCCGACGATTTTCTTGTCGACCGAATGGCAAGTCAGGCACGCGTTCTTCTGCGCCAGGGACAAGCCGGTATTGTCGACTGCACCGGCTTGACCGGCAACCATCGCTAACGCAAAGACTGCAGCGTTTAAGAGTAATTTCATTTGTGACCCCTTCAGTTAAATTTACGATAATGAATTGTATATAAGATTTGAGCGGATGATAGCAGATAGATGCGCTAGTTTCGCACAGTACATACCTACTGTCTGACGGCAAGCCAGCTTAACAAGGGTTGCCATTGCTCGCGCTCGCGCTCCGTCAGCCGCGGAGGCAAATCAAACACGCTTTTGCCTTCAAATGCTGCGTTGATGTAAGCCTGGGTTTCCTGCAAATGTGCGAGTACCGGCAGCTTGTGTTCGAGCAAAAACGATTCCAGCGTCGAGGCGGCACGGGTGCGCGGGGCAACACGCATGCCGACCATGCCGATAAAGGCACGTTCCTTGCGGATGGCTTTTTCTGCCTGCAGTACGTCCAGAAACGAGCGGCTGGCCTCGATGTCGAACACCGACGGTGCAATCGGTACGATGACGCGCTCGACCAGTTTCAGTGCACGCTCCAGGTTCTTGCCATGCAATCCGGCTGGTGAATCGATGATCAGCCAGCCTTCTTTCCCTGCCGTGCTCTGGGTCTGATCGAATAGCCAGACAGGCGGCAGCCCGGCCGCGCGGCGTTTTACCCATGTACTTGCCGACTGCTGCTTGTCCAGATCCAGCAAGCGCACATTATGTCCGGCACCAGCCAGCGCGCCCGCGAGGGAGATCGCCAGCGTGGTTTTGCCGCTGCCGCCCTTGGGGTTGGCGACCAGAATCGCGCGCATGCCGGATTTGCTCACTCTGCGCCTTTATTTCTTGCGTTCGACTTGAGTGACGTCGCGTACCGCTCCAGTTGCGGCCGAAGTGGTCATCGCGGCGTAAGCGCGCAACGCGACGGATACCGAACGATTGCGATTGACCGGCTGCCAGGCCTTGTCGCCGCGGTTTTCCATGTCTACGCGGCGGCGGGCAAGCTCCGCATCGCTTACCGCCAGGTGAATGCTGCGCTGGGGAATGTCGATCTCGATGATGTCGCCCTCTTCCACCAGCCCGATGGCGCCGCCTTCCGCCGCTTCCGGCGAGACATGGCCGATGCTGAGTCCGGAGGTGCCGCCGGAGAAACGGCCGTCGGTGATCAGCGCGCAGGCTTTGCCCAGACCTTTGGATTTGATATATGAAGTCGGGTACAGCATTTCCTGCATGCCGGGGCCGCCTTTGGGACCTTCGTAACGGATCAGCACGATATCGCCGGCGGCGATCTTGTCGCCGAGGATGGCTTCTACTGCGCTATCCTGCGATTCGAAAATGCGCGCCGGGCCGCTGAATTTGAAAATGCTCTCGTCCACGCCAGCAGTTTTGACGATGCAGCCGTCCTTGGCGATGTTGCCATGCAATACGGCAAGGCCGCCTTCCTTGTTATAAGCGTGTGCCAGGTCGCGGATGCAGCCGGTACTGCGGTCGGTGTCCAGCCCGGGCCAGCGCTTGTCCTGGCTGAAGGCGACCTGAGTCGGCACGCCGCCGGGGCCGGCGCGGAAGAAGGTTTTCACCGCTTCGTCGGTGGTTTGCATGATGTCGTATTTGACCAGCGCCTCGCCCATGGTCTTGCTGTGCACGGTAGGCAGATCGCTGTGCAGCAGCCCGGCGCGGTCAAGCTCGCCGAGAATGGCCATGACGCCACCGGCACGATGCACGTCTTCCATGTGGAACTGCTGGGTGGCCGGAGCGACCTTGCACAAGTTGGGCACGCGCCGGCTCATGCGGTCGATGTCCTGCATGGTGAACGGTACGCCGCCTTCAAATGCCGATGCCAGCAGATGCAATACGGTATTGGTGGAGCCGCCCATCGCGATATCCAGCGCGATGGCGTTCTCGAACGCACCGAACGAGGCGATGCTGCGCGGCAGTACAGTGTAGTCGTCGTGCTCGTAATGGCGTTTGGCCAGATCGACAATCAGGCGGCCGGCTTGCAGGAACAGTTGCTTGCGGTCGGCGTGGGTCGCCAGCGTGGAACCGTTGCCCGGCAGGCTCAGGCCTAGCGCCTCGGTCAGGCAGTTCATCGAGTTGGCGGTAAACATGCCGGAACACGAGCCGCAGGTGGGGCATGCGGAACGCTCGATCTGTTCGACTTCGGCGTCGGTTTCCCTGGTGTCGGCGGCGGATACCATGGCGTCGACCAGATCCAGTTTCATCACTTTGCCGTGAATGGTAGTTTTGCCGGACTCCATCGGTCCGCCGGAGACGAATACCGCCGGGATGTTCAGGCGCATTGCTGCCATCAGCATGCCCGGGGTGATCTTGTCGCAGTTGGAAATGCACACCAGCGCATCGGCGCAGTGGGCATTGACCATGTATTCGACACTGTCGGCGATCAGCTCGCGCGACGGCAGCGAGTACAGCATGCCGCCATGACCCATCGCGATGCCGTCATCGACGGCGATGGTATTGAATTCCTTGGCGACGCCGCCCGCCGCTTCGATCTCGCGCGCCACCAGCTGCCCCATGTCCTTCAGATGCACATGGCCCGGTACAAACTGGGTAAACGAGTTGGCGATGGCGATGATCGGTTTCTCGAAATCGCCGTCTTTCATGCCGGTCGCGCGCCATAATGCGCGGGCTCCAGCCATGTTGCGACCCTGGGTAGTGGTGCGGGAACGATAAGTGGGCATGTGTAACCTTTAATCTAATGCGATAATATTGCTAATTTTATCCCATTCCGGACAGCCATGCTTATTCATCCACAATTTGATCCTGTTGCTATCGCCATCGGCCCGCTCTCCATCCGCTGGTACGGACTGATGTATCTGCTCGCATTTATGATGTTGCTGGTGCTGGGGCGGCTGCGTATCAAGCAGCATCCCGACTCCGGCTGGAATATCAAACAGCTGGATGACGTGTTGTTTTACGGTGTGCTTGGGGTGGTACTGGGCGGGCGTTTGGGCTATGTGCTGTTTTATAAATTCAGCTACTATCTGGCGCATCCGATAGAGATCTTTTACGTGTGGCAAGGCGGCATGTCATTCCATGGCGGCTTTCTGGGGTGGCTTTCGCGATGTGGTTATTTGCACGGCGAGAACGCAAATCCTGGCTGGCCATTACCGATTTCATCGCGCCGCTGGTGCCGCTGGGTCTGGGTGCCGGGCGTATCGGTAATTTCATTAACGGCGAATTATGGGGGCGGCCAACGGATTTGCCGTGGGGCATGGTGTTCCCGAACGTGGACATGGTGCCGCGCCATCCGTCGCAGTTATATGAATTCGGTCTGGAAGGCCTGACTTTGTTTGCGCTGTTGTGGCTGTTTTCGGCGCGTCCGCGTCCGCTGGGCGCGGTGTCCGGGCTGTTCCTGGTCGGCTATGGCACATTCCGTTTTCTGGTGGAATTCTCGCGCGAACCGGACGATTTCCTCGGGCTGCTGGCGATGGGCCTGAGCATGGGGCAGTGGCTGTCGTTGCCGATGATCGTTGCCGGCGCGGCGATGATGGTCTGGGCATACCGCCGCGTGGCGAATAAAGCCAATTAACCATTCAGGACGCATGCGATCATGACGCTGACCGAACTTCGCTATATTGTTGCCGTGGCGCGTGAGCATCATTTCGGACGCGCGGCGGAGGCATGCTTCGTATCGCAGCCGACGCTCAGTGTGGCGATCAAGAAACTGGAAGACGAATTGGGTGTCGCGCTGTTCGAGCGCGCCAACAACGAGGTCAGCGTCACGCCGATCGGCGCGCGCATCGTCGAACACGCCGCGCACATCCTGGAGCAGACCAACACCCTCAAGCAAATCGCGCAGCAGGGCAAGAATCCGCTCATCGGCACGCTGCGTCTCGGTGCGATCTATACCATCGCGCCGTATCTGCTGCCGCATCTCATCCCCGCATTGCATCATCTGGCGCCGCAAATGCCGTTGCAGGTGGAAGAAAACTTCACCCGCAAGCTGGCTGAAAGACTCCGCCAGGGCGAACTGGACGTGATTGTCATTTCGCTGCCGTTCGACGAACCGGGGGTGGAAACGCTCACACTGTATCACGAGCCGTTCCAGGTGGCATTGCCTGCCGATCATCCGTGGCGGAAAAAAACCAGCATCGATGTGAATGAGCTGGCGCAGGAAAACATGCTGCTGCTGGGTTCCGGGCACTGTTTCCGCGATCAGGTATTGCAGGCCTGCCCGGCGCTTAACCGCTCATCCGCATCGCCGGGTACCATCCAGAAGACGCTGGAATCGAGCAGTCTGGAAACCATACGTTATATGGTCGCTTCCGGGGTGGGGATTACCGTGATGCCGTGCACTGCCATTACCCAGACGCCCATCGAGCAGGGCCTGCTCGCATTTCGCCCCTTTATCGGACCTGCACCGGATCGCCCGGTGGCATTGGCCTGGCGCAAGAGCTATCCGCGCATGGAAGCGATAGAGGCGCTGCGGCAGGCGGTACTGCAATCCGCGTTGCCCTGCGTGCACTGGGCGCCTTCCCTCCCCCTGATCTGAGCCGCAGGTCGTTGGCGGCCGGTGTATCTTTAAAACCAGATCAATAGAAAAAAACTATCAAATAAATTGAAACAATCAATTTGAACAATCATGATGGGTTGCGTAAGATATGAACTGTGAGCACAAGCTCCACTAACCTACAGGAGAAATATCATGGCCAACACCGAATCAGTTACTGTCAAGAATATCGAAGCCGCTTTTGCCGGCGAGTCGATGGCACATATCAAATACATGTACTTTGCAAAAATGTGCCGTGCGGCAGGCGACGAAGCGACCGCTCGTGTCTTTGAAGAAACCGCTGCGCAGGAAGTGATGCATGCGTTCGGGCATCTGGATCTGCTCTACCCGAAAGACACCATGAGCCCGGCACGTTGCCTGGACATGGCGATCGCCGGCGAAACCTACGAGTACACTGAAATGTATCCCGCTTTCCGTCATGCAGCCGTTGAGGAAGGCAACCATGCCGCCGTAGCCGAAATGGACGAACAGATCGCCGAGTCCAAAGAGCATGCGGCGCGCTTCCGTGCGATGCTGGAAAAGGCTGCCAAGCGTTTTGCCGCATTGGCGAAAGTGGAAGAAAAGCACGCTAACCATTACCGCGATACCTTGGCTAAAGTCCAGGCTGCGTAATCAAACCATTATCCAGGAG
The DNA here is from genome assembly GCF_002162035.1 of Sulfuriferula sp. AH1. NCBI lineage: Bacteria > Pseudomonadati > Pseudomonadota > Betaproteobacteria > Nitrosomonadales > Sulfuricellaceae > Sulfuriferula > Sulfuriferula sp. AH1. The sequence goes on along the minus strand of NZ_CP021138.1, from coordinate 73,791 downwards.
AACGAAATGAAAGCATGGCAATGTATCGTATGCGGTTTTATCTATGACGAAGCGGCGGGTTTGCCGGAAGAAGGTATTGCGCCGGGTACGCGCTGGGAAGACATCCCTGCCGACTGGGCTTGTCCGGATTGCGGCGTGGCAAAGGCCGATTTCGAAATGATAGAAGTCTGAATGCAGTTTGGACAGGGGGCACGGATCCGGCATTGACGTGCAGGGTGAAATACTGAAAAATCATGCCGCTCCTGTCCACCATCGTATTTTGAAAGTTTAGAGGTTATATGCATCCCATTATCATCATCGGCAGCGGCATGGCGGCTTACACACTGGCGCGCGAGTTCCGCAAACTCGATAAGGAAACCGCATTGACCATCGTTACCGCCGACGATGGGGATGCGTATAGCAAGCCCATGCTGTCCACCGCATTGGCGCAAAACAAAGCGCCGGATCAGCTGGTCAACGCCAGGGTGGAAAGCATGCGCGAGCAACTCGATGCGCAGATTCTGACTCACCGGCAAGTGCTGGCGATCGATGCAACTGCAAAACAGGTGCAGCTGCAAGACCAAACGCTGGTTTACAGCCAGCTGGTGCTGGCGCTGGGCGCTGACCCGGTGCGCCCGCAACTGGCGGGTGACGCGACCGATGCGGTGCTGTCGGTCAACGACTTGAGCGATTATGCACGCTTCCGTGCCGCGATCGTGAATGCCAAACGTGTCGCCATACTCGGCGGCGGTTTGATCGGCTGCGAGTTCGCGAATGATCTGGCGACTGCCGGTTATCAGGTGGATATCGTGCATCCGCAGGCATATCCGCTGGAACGCCTGTTGCCCGAGGCGGCTGCAACCGCATTGCGTGACGGTCTGGCGAAGCTGGGCGTAACCTGGCATTTGCAGCGCATGGCGGTCGCGGTGGATCATCACGGCGATAATTTGATAGTCAGCCTGAACGATGGCTCGAGCATAGAGACTGATGCCGTACTGTCGGCGATCGGTTTGCGACCGCGCACCCAGCTTGCGCAGAACGCGGGTATCCACGCCGGACGCGGCATTCGCGTCAATCGGCAGCTGCAAACCAATGTGCCGGGTATTTATGCGATCGGCGATTGTGCCGAAGTGGAAGGCCATGTGCTGCCGTACGTGCTGCCACTGATGGCGCAGGCGCGGGCGTTGGCAGTGACGTTATCGGGTACGCCGACCAGTGTCGCCTACCCCGCGATGCCGGTGGTGGTGAAGACGCCTGCTTGCCCAATCGCGGTGGCGGCGCCAAGTGTGCCGGACAGCGCTACCTGGGCGGTGGATTGTCAGGAAGACGGCATCTGTGCGCTCTATCAGGATGCGAACGGTCAATTACTGGGCTTTGCGCTGACCGGCAAGGCGACGCAGCAGCGCCAGACCCTGGCCAAACAATTGCCGCCGATATTGGCTATGCAGTGAGCAGCTGAGCCGATAAATGCAAATGGCCGTACAGCGTTAGCTGTACGGCCATTTTTGCGCGCTGTTTCAGGCCTTGTTTGCTTGTGCAGCCTGCTCTTCGGCGATTTCCTTGTGCACTTGCGCCATGTCCAGTTCGCGTACTTTCGCGATCAATTCATCCAGTCCGGCAGCAGGCAGTGATCCGGGCTGCGAGTAGATGATCACTTTTTCACGGAAGATCATCAGGGTAGGGATGGAACGGATCTGGAAACTGGCGGCAATGCCTTGTTCGACTTCCGTGTTGACCTTGGCGAAGGTGATGTCGGTATGCTTTTCCGCTGCGGCTTCGAAGGTCGGAGCGAATGCGCGGCACGGGCCGCACCATGGCGCCCAGAAATCGACGATGACGAAATCATTGTCAAGTACGGTGGATTCGAAGTTTTCCTGATTGAGTTCCAGTACGGCCATGATGCATGCTCCTGATTAAAAGTCCTGTTACATTATCATGAGATTCAAACCGTGTCACTGTGCGTTGACACACATTCTATGCCGGTTTCATTGGCTTGTAGCCAGTGACCGTCGCGGATGCGCTGCACGCTGATGACGGGCATGACCCAGATCAGACCGTCGCCGATCTGGCTGGTGCGACACTCGCGCATGATGACTTCGGTGATGGTATCCACCATTTCGTCGCGGGCGATCACCGACACCAGTATCTTGTCGGTGAAATCGGTCAGTTCGGCACGCAGACTGCGGCGGTCGATGGATTCGGGCGCGGTAAAGCCTTCGCCGCGAAACACGGTCACGCCGGGGAAATGGGAGATGTCGCGTAACGCCTCACGCAGTTGTGACAGGCGTTTTGGGCGAATAATGGCGCGGATTTCTTTCATCGTTTTTCCTATCCTGGAAACGGTATAAAAATAGTTGGCAGCATAAAGTCATCATTCCGGGAAGCGGCTGTTGCCGCTTCCCGGATCAGGCTTCGATCGGCGGTTCATCGAACCATTTATACAGGGCCGGCAATACCACCAGCGTCAGCAGCGTGGAGGTGATGAGGCCGCCGATCACCACGATGGCCAGCGGACGCTGGATCTCCGAGCCCGGGCCGGTGGAGAACAGGAACGGCACCAGGCCGAGCATGGCGACCGTAGCCGTCATCATCACCGGGCGGAAACGCATCGCGGCGCCCTCGGCGACAGCTTCGCCTACCGATTTTCCCTGCTCCCTCAGCGAGCGGATATAGGACACCAATACTACACCGTTTAATACCGCCATGCCCCACAGTGCGATGAAGCCGACCGATGCCGGCACCGACAGGTATTCGCCGCTGACGAACAGGCCGATGACCCCGCCTATCGACGCGAATGGCAGCACGAGGATGATCAGGCTGGCTAGGCGCAGCGAGCTGAACAGCAGGAACAGCAGGAAGAAGATGGCGGCGATAGTGATCGGGATGATCACCATCAGGTGACCCATCGCGCGTTCCATGTTCTGGAACTGGCCGCCCCATTCCAGATAGTAGCCTTCAGGCAGTTTCACCTGCTGATCCACCTTCTGCTGCAGCTCGGCGACAAAGCTGCCGAGATCGCGGTCCTTCACGTTGACGCCGACGACGATACGGCGCTTGCCCATCTCGCGGCTGATCTGGGCCGGGCCTTCGACCAGATTAATGCGGGCGAGGTCGCTCAGATTGGCCTGGGCGCCCGACGGCGTAGTGATCAGGATGTTGCGTACGGTTTCGATGTTGTCGCGGAAGGCCGCAGGCAAGCGCACGGTGGCCTGGAAGCGGCGTTCGCCTTCGAAAATCTCGGTGGCGACTTTGCCGCCGATCGCGGTTTCGATCAGGTCCTGCACGTCCGAGACGTTGAGGCCGTAGCGGGCGATGGTGGGACGGTCGATATCGATCACCAGATATTGCTGCCCAGTGACGCGATCAACGCGTATATCCTGTGCACCGGGGACGGTGCGCGCGACTTTGGCAATTGCGTCGGCTTTGCGTTTGAGCTCATCCATATCATCGCCAAAGACTTTAATTGCAATGTCAGAACGTACACCGGTCAGTAATTCATCGACGCGATCCGAAATCGGTTGCGCCATGACGATCTGCACGCCGGGCAGCGCGGACAGTTTGTTGCGTATGGCTTCGGCGATATTGTCCTGGGTCCAGCCCTTGGGCCATTCGTCGCGCGGCTTCAGGCTGACGATAGGCGTGGATTCGTTGGGGCCCTGCGAATCAGCCGGGCTCTCGCCGCGGCCGACGCCGGATACCACTGATTTCACGCCGGGCACCTGCATGATCAGACGCATGCCTTCCTGTTCCATGCGCAGGGATTCTTCCAGCGAGATGTTGGGAACGCGATTAATGCCGGGAACGATGGAACCCTCTTTCATCTCCGGAATGAAGCTGCTGCCGAGGAACGGCACCAGCAGTATCGCGCCGACAAAGGCGGCGACGCTGATGGTCAGGGTCTTGCGCCTGTGCAGCAGTGCGGTATTGAGCAGGTGCAGATAGGGGCGCTTGATCGCCGCGATAAGACGGGTGTCGTGCTCGGCACCGCCCTTGAGCAGGTAGGACGACAGCACCGGCGTCAGCGTCAGCGACAGTACCAGCGAAATCGCCAGCGCGATCGATATGGTGAACGCCAGCGGCGCGAACATCTTGCCTTCCATACCCTCCAGCGTCATCAGCGGCAGGAACACCAGGATGATGATGCCGACGCCGAATATCACCGGCGTGGCGACTTCCAGCGCCGCATTGAGGATGATGCGCACCTTGCTGTCGCCGGGTTTGGCGTGGCCGAGCTTGCCGAACGCGTTTTCCACCATTACCACCGAGCCGTCCACCATCAGACCGATCGCGATGGCAAGACCGCCCAGCGACATCAGGTTGGCGGACAGCCCGAGCTGATTCATTACCAGGAAGGTCAGCAACGGCGTGAGCACCAGCGTGGCGACGACGATCAGCGACGAGCGCACATCACCCAGAAACAGGAACAGCACGATGACCACCAGGATCACGCCTTCGATCAGCACTTTGGTGACGGTATGCAAGGCGGCGTCGACCAGTTCGGAACGGTCATAGTAGGGTACGATCTTGATGCCGCCGGGCAGCATGCCTTTGGCGTTGATTTCATCGACGCGCGCCTTGATGCGCGATACCACCTCCTTGGCGTTGCCGCCGCGCGCCATCATCACGATGCCGCCGACCGCTTCGGTGGTGCCGTTCTTGACCACGGCGCCGTAGCGCACTTCATGGCCGATGCGGACCTCGGCAACGTCGCGCAGGAACACCGGCACGCCATCGGTTTCCTTGACCACGATGGCGCGGATATCATCGAGGTTTTTCACCAGACCGATGCCGCGGATCAGGTATTGTTCGGCGCGTTGCGGCAGGATACCGCCGCTGGCGTTGGCGTTATTGCGTGCCACTGCCTGATAAATGTCGGCGATGCTCAGGCTGTAGTGGCGCAGCCGGTCCGGGTTGACCAGAATCTGGTATTCCTTGACATAGCCGCCCTGCGAATTGATCTCGGCGACACCGGGGATTGAACGCAACAATGGGCGTACTACCCAGTCCTGCGCGATACGGCGGTCGGTCAGTTCGGCGGTAGTGAGCGCTCGCTTGCCGTCATCCGGACGCTCCAGCGTGTACTGGTAGACCTCGCCGAGGCCAGTGGAAACCGGCCCCAGTACCGGGGTGATGCCTTGCGGCATTTTCGGCTGCACTTCGAGCAGACGCTCCATCACCAGCTGGCGGGCGAAGAACACGTCGGTATCCTCGGTAAATACCAGCGTGATCAGCGACAGGCCGGGCTTGTTCAGCGAGCGCATTTCGGTGAGGCCGGGCAGCCCGGTCATAATCACTTCCAGCGGCACGGTAATGCCGCGTTCGACTTCTTCCGGCGAACGTCCGGAGGCCTCGGTGGCGATCTGTACCTGCACGTTGGTGACGTCGGGGAAGGCGTCGACCGAGAGTTTGCGGGTCGCATCCAGCCCGAACAGCAGGATGACCACGGCGATGACGGCAATGACCAGACGTTGCGCTAGCGCGCCTTTTACCAGGGATTCAATCACGGCTATGCTCCCTCGAGGGCTTGACGATTGCGCTCGTTATTGAGATGGAATGCGCCGTCTATCACCACCGAGTCGCCCAGCCTGACCCCGGACAATACCGGGCGCAAGCCGCCGACTTCCGGTGCCAGCCGCACTTCAGTCAGTTTGAACTGGCCGGGTTTGGTCTGCACGAACACGTAATCCTGGTTGTTTTCACGCACGACTGCCGTTGCGGGCAGCGCCAGCCGCGGCACGGCTTCGGTGGCAATCAGCATGGTGGCGAGCATGGCCGGTTTGAGGCGGCGCTGTTTGTTTTCGACGGAGGTGCGCACGAGAACGGTGCGCGTCTGCGGATTGACCGTATCGCTGATATAGACCAGACGGCCGCCGACCTGTTCGCCGTTTAATGCGGGGATTTCGATCGCGACATCCTGGCCGATGCGGGCGCCTGCGGCTTGCTGCTCGGGCACTTCAGCCACGACCCATAAATGCGACAGATCGGCGATGGTGAACATCGGATCGGACGGGGTGACGACCTGCCCTTGCGTGACGCTGCGTTCGACCACGATACCGGCAGTGGTTGCGGTGAGCGGCTTCAGCGAATCGATATTGCCGGTTTGGGCGATGCGCTTCAAGCCGGCTTCACTCATGCCCAATACCTTTAACTGGTCGGCAGCCGCTCGATGTTCCGCTTGCGCCATCTCCAGTGCGTTCTCACGGCGCTGCAATTCAGCGGTGCCGATCACGTCGGCAGTTAATAGCAGTTTCGCGCGCTCGACATTGCGCTGTTCCAGCGCGGCCTGCGAGCGCGCCTTGAGGTAAGCCAGTTGCGCCTGACCGAGTTCCGCGCTGTTCAGTACTGCGAGTACATCGCCGGCCTTGACGGTATTACCCAGATGCTGACGCACTTCGACTACGCGCCCGGTGACGGTAGAGCCGATTCTGGCGATGCGCTGTTCGTCAAAATCCACTTGCCCGGCGACACGCAGCACATCCGCGATGGGATAGCTGGCAAGCGCTTTCACGGTAATGCGCGCGACCACTGCCGGCGGTGGCGTGACCAGCGTCGGGTCGGTGACCACCGCTGTGGCTGCCGGTACCGCGCTGGCGGCAGGCTTTTTGTCGTCGCTACAGCCGCTCAGGCTGAGGGCGAGCAGGCTCAGCGCGCAAATGCTGGCCAGGGATGATGACGTATTCATGGTGTTGCTCCCTCTAAATTCAATGCGGTATAACGTTCCAGTTCGACCAGCGCGGCGCCTTGTTCGAAGCGGGCGGCAATCAGGTCGTTACGCGTGGTGCGGAATACGCGTTGTGCGTCCAGATAATCGAGGATGCCGCGCTCACCGAAGCGATAAGCGGCTTCGGCGACTTTCAGCGCGGCCTCAGCCTGACGCATCACGCCTTCTTCCAGCGCGGAGACCTGGGTGGTGGCGATTTCGTATTCGTTCAGTGCAGTGATCAGCGTCTGCTTGAGGTTATAATCCAGCGCGTCATATTTGTTGCGCGCTTGCGCCAGTTGCGCAGCTGCGACGCCGATGGGACCTTGGCGCCGATTCCATAACGGCAGACTGACCTGTACCCCGATGCGGGCGGCATTGATATCCGGCTCGCGATCCCAGTCGGCACGCACGCTGACTTCAGGAGTGCGCAAGCTGCGTTCCAGCGCCAGTTGCTGCTGGGCACGTTCCAGTTCAGCTTGTGACAGGGCCAGATAAGGATTGTTTTTGGCAATCGCAGCTTTCAGATCCACGCCGGCGAGCACCAGGCGCTGCACGCTGTAATCGGCAACATCGAATTGGGCGGGCAATGCCCCGCCTACTTCACGGCTGAGTGCGGCTTTGGCCTGGGTAACGCGCAATACGGCGGCCTGCAGCGCACGCTGCACGTTGAGCAGCTCGGTTTCCGCCTTGATCAGCTCGTAACGCGGTGCCTCGCCGCTGCTTACCCTGACTTTGACGCGATTGAAAATCTGCTGGATCAGTTCGTTGTTTTCCTGCGCTGCCTTGAATTCTTCCTGACGCCGCAGCACGCTGAAATACGCGAGCTTGATGCGCGCGCGCACTTCGCTGGCGACTATGGTTTTTTCGCTGTTCGCCAGGGCGACGCCGGATTGCGCGACGCGTTCGCGCGCGTTACGCACATTGGGCAGATCCAGGCGCTGTATCAGGCCCACTGTCAATGCGCTGCCTTCAATGGCCCCAGGCTGACGTGCACGGACGCGGCCTACTGTGGTTTCCAGTTCCGGATTGGGATAAGCGCGTGCGCTGACCACGCCGGATTGTGCCGCTGCAACGCCCGATTCGGCGGCCTGTATGGTCTGATTGTTGGCCATGCCCAGCGCAATCAGCTGCTCCACGCTATACGATGGTGTTTCCGCGGCAACCGCATTGAGCGGCAGTAGCGCAGCGAATGCCAAAGCTGCGAGTGTATGGATTTTATCCCTGGCGTAATGCATGTATGCGTTCCTCCAATGGCGGGTGGGTCATGAACAGACGGCGCAATCCGGATACGCCATTGCCGCCGGCAATACCGAAGGCGGCCATTTTCTCCGGCAAAGCGACCGGCTCATGTGCGCGACGCAGGGCTTCCAGCGCGGCAATCATGTTGTGGCGGCCGGCCAGCTTGGCGCCGCCGGCGTCGGCACGGAACTCGCGCTGGCGGGAGAACCACATGACGATGATGGAGGCGAGCACGCCGAGCACCATTTCGGCGATGAAATAGGTTACGAAATAGGCCGTGCCCTGCTCGTTCTCGTTTTTAAAGATGAGCTTGTCGACCGCGTAGCCGATGATGCGTGCCAGAAAAATCACGAAGGTGTTCACTACACCCTGGATCAGCGCCAGGGTTACCATGTCGCCATTGGCAACGTGGGCGATTTCATGGCCGATGACGGCTTCGGCTTCTTCGCGGCTCAGGCGCTGCAACAGCCCGGTGGAGACCGCAACCAGCGCTTTGTTGCGATTCATGCCGGTGGCGAAGGCGTTGACATCGGGCGCGTCATAAATCGCCACTTGCGGCATGCCGATACCCGCTTCCTTGGCGTACAGCTGTACCGTTGCCAGCAGCCAGGCCTCAGTAGTATTCTGCGGTGAGGTGATGACCTGACCGCCGACCATGCGCAGCGCGCTCCATTTGGAAATGGCGAGCGAGATGAAGGCGCCACCCATGCCCATCAATGCGGCAAAACCGAGCAGGCTGCCCAGATGCAGGCCGTTCGCGTCCAGATAGCGATTCAGCCCAAGCACCTGTGCCATTACCGATAGCACCAGAATGATACCGAGGTTGGTCAACAGAAATAAAAATACCCGCTTACCCATAATGCTTGCTCCTTTAAAGAGAGAGTTTTGATACATACCATTTTACAGGCATGTCTTGTGAATTAATAATCGAATATAATTGAATAATTGTTCGTAAAAAGTTAACTATCATGAGCCAGATAAATTACAAGCACTTGCACTATTTCTGGGTAGTTGCCAAAGCCGGCGGGGTCGGCAAAGCTGCTGACCAGCTGCATCTGACGCCGCAATCCATCAGTGCCCAGTTAGGCTTGCTGGAGGAATCACTGGGTGTACAGCTATTCCGCAAAAGTGGCCGCAAACTGGAACTGACAGATACCGGACGCCTGGCGTTGGGTTATGCAGAAGCAATTTTTGTGCTTGGCGAGGAAATGCAGGATGCGCTACGCCAGCATCCAGGGCGCCGCGTGTTGCAGTTCAAGGTGGGGATTGCCGATGTGGTGCCGAAAACCATGGCCTATCAGTTGCTGGAACCCGCCATCCACATGGCGGAACAGCCCAAGATGCTGTGCCGGGAAGGCCGGCTGGCGGCACTGCTGGGCGACCTCGCGGTGCACAAGCTGGATCTGGTCATTGCCGATCGCGCCATGCCGAATAATCTCAATGTGCGCGGTTTCAGCCATCTTCTGGGGGAATGCGGTATCAGTTTTCTTGCCAGTGCGGAGCTGGCGGCGAGTTTCAAGTCGACCGATTTCCCAGGGGTGTTGGCGGATGCGCCGTTGCTGTTGCCGGGCGAAGATGCTGCCGTACGCCCGAAACTGATGCGCTGGCTGGACAGCCTGCATATTCGCCCCAATATAGTCGGCGAATTTGACGACAGTGCTTTGCTCAACGCTTTCGGTCAGGAGGGTGTGGGCATGTATCCGGTGCCGACCGCGATTGTAAAGCTGTTGCAACAGCAAACCGGCAGTGTGTTGCTGGGAACAACCAATGCTGTGATCGAGCAGTTTTATGCGATTTCGACTGAGCGTCGTTTGACGCATCCTGCGGTATTGGCGATCAGTCAGGCGGCGCGACAGGCGATGTTTGTTGAAGGCAAGTGAAGGGCGGACGACAATCCCGGCGTCAGCATTCCGTCAGCCCCCGGGTGGTACTGTAAGACAGAAGCCGTAAATTAAAATGGGGTGATTTGTATGCCCTGATAATGCCAATAACTTATTCGGAATTGTTATCCAGGGGAGACAAGCAGGGTGAATGCTTTTACGCGCCATTACGCCAATTGGGTCGTGACCCATAAATGGCTGATCACCCTGCTGACGCTGGCACTGATTATCGCGGCCGCATTGGGCGCACATCGCCTTACCATGAGCGGCGATTACCGGATTTTCTTCAAGCCGGACAATCCCCAGTTGCAAGCCTTTGAGTCTATGCAGAAAACATATACCAAAAGCGACAACATACTGCTGACGCTGGCGCCCAAGGATAAAAACGTCTTTACCCGCAATAATCTGGCAGCGCTGATCGAGCTGACCGATGCGGCCTGGCAAACCCCGTATTCGATACGCGTCGATTCGATCAGCAACTATCAGAATTCGGTGGCTGACGGCGATACTCTGCACGTGGATGATCTGGTCAGGCATCCGCAAACGCTTAGTGATGCCGATCTGGCCAGAATCCGTAATATTGCGGTACATGACCCGTTGCTGGCCAAGCGCCTGATTGCGGAAAATGGCGAAGTGACCGGCATTAACATCACGTTGCAAATGCCGGGTAAAAACAAGGTCAGGGAAATACAGACAGCGGTCAAATTTGCGAATGCGCTGAAAGCCAAATTCGAAGCCAGGCATCCGGGCATGAAGGTATACATGACCGGCGTGGTGATGATGAATTACGCTTTCCTCGAAGCGACCCGCAACGACATGAAACATCTGGTGCCTTACATGATGGGGATACTGGCGTTGCTGTTGTTGCTGTCGTTGCGCAGTTTCCAGGCCACCGGCCTGATTTTCCTCAGCATCGTGCTGTCGATTGCCGCCGCGATGGGCGCGGCGGGCTGGACTGACGTGATTCTGTCCGCACCCGTCGCCACCGCGCCGCTGACCATCCTGATCATGGCGATTGCCGATGGCGTACACATGCTGTCGCATTATGGTCACAATGTGCGCCACGGCGTGCCGCGGGTGGAGGCGATGAAGGAGAGCATCCAGTCCAATTTCGCACCGATGCTATTTACCAATGTCACTTCCGCACTGGGTTATCTGACCATGAACATGTCGGATGTGCCGCCGTTTCAGACGCTGGGCAATGTCGTGGCTTTCGGCATCATGGTGGCGTTTTTCATTACGGTGGGACTGGTGCCGGCGCTGATGCTGATATTGCCGGGCGGCAAGGTGCATTCCCAGGAAGAAAGCAAATTCAAGCTGATGGAACGCTATCAGACGTTTTTCCTCAACCACCGTTACAAAATGCTGTTTGGCAGCCTGCTGTTTACCGCAGTGGCAGGCTCGTTTGTGACGCATAACAAGTTCGACGACTCGTTCCACGAGTATTTCGATCAGACCACCGAATTCCGCCAGGCCACCGATTTCACATTGCAGCATCTCACTGGCGTGTATCTGATGGATTTCTCCATCGAAGCGAGCAAGCCCGGCGGCATCAACGAACCCGCATTTCTGCAGAAGACCGACGAGTTCTCCAACTGGCTGCGCCAGCAGCCGGAAGTGCTGCACGTCAATACGTTCACCGATATCATGAAACGGCTGAACAAGAACATGCATGCGGATGACCCGGCGCAGTACAAACTACCGGAATCGCGCGATCTGGCGGCGCAGTATCTGCTGATGTACGAACTGTCGCTGCCTTACGGTCTGGATCTCACCAACCAGATCAACATCGACAAATCGGCGACCAAGCTTACCGCTACGCTGCATGCCGTGCATTCGACGCAGATGATCGCCCTGGAAGATCGCGCCAATGCCTGGCTCAAGACGCATGGTAATGGCATTATCAAATCCAGCGGCGGTACCGGTGCGGGCCTGATGTTCGCCCATGTCGGGCAGGAGAATGGCAAGAGCATGCTGGAAGGCGAAGTGGTGCAGATATTGCAGATTTCGGTACTGATCATGCTTGCCATCCGTTCGCTGAAATTGGGCATAGTCAGCATGATCCCCAATATCACCCCCGCCTTGCTCGCTTATGGCGTGTGGGGTATGGCGGTGGGTCAGATCAATATGGGCGTGGCCATGGTCGGCATCATTTCGCTGGGCATCGTGGTCGACGACACCATGCACTTCCTCAGCAAATACCTGACCGCACGGCGCGAGATGGGTCAGACTCCGGAAGATGCATTGCGCTACGCCTTCGACATGGCGGGCATACCCACGTGGATTTCGACGCTGACGCTGGTATGCGGCTTCCTGGTGCTGGCTTCATCGCATTTCGCGATGAATTCCGATACCGGACTCGTCACCGCGATCACCATTACCTTTGCCGCTTTGACCGAGGCCTTCATGTTGCCGGGATTGATCTTGCTGGTAGACCGTAAACAGAAAATCTGAAGCCCCGCTGGAGCGACCGGGTAGCGTGTGGAAGTTCATGCGCTGCCCGTTTTTTGTCATAACCCGAAGTTGATACCGAACGATGCATTCCAGCGCGGAGCCAGTTGCAGGCCTTCTACGTATTGATACACCGGCAACTGAATAAAGCTGTAGATCTTTACATTGTCGCTGATGATGGCGGTGACGCCGGGACTAAGATAAACCAGCTTGCCGCCGGTATTGGTGGGGTCGGCATTGATGCCGCTGTCGCTGTTGCGCGTTTGCGCGTTAATTTGCAGCTGCGGCATGATATTGCCGAAAGCCGTATAGCGCACGCCCAAATTCAGGTTCAGCGCATCGCCGGGCCGATAGCCGTTTTGCGTGCTCATCGCACTCTGGTACAGGCCTTGTGCGAACCAGTCCACTACGGGCGTGAGCGTATCGAAATGATAGGCGCCCACGATCAGGTCGGTGCTGCCGCTGCCCGGCTGCAGGCTGCGATCCAGCGGCATGCCCGCCATCGGCCCGCTGCTGAAATTGTAATCCTGTTTGCCTATAGCCAGTTTCAATCCCAGCATCATGCCGGTTTTGGCATCGGGGAAAAATCCCTGGTAACGCCCGATCAGCTTGATGTCGCCCGGACTTTGAGTATGCGAAGAGCTGGCGTCGGTATCGCCGGCACCGAGAGTGCTGTGGTCGCGGTCGATGTAAGGCAGCTGGAGATTGACTCCCCAGTAGCGATTGAGCATGTAATCGGCCCCCAGGGTGTAATAATGGTTTTCAGTGTATTGCTCGGTTTCCCCTGCTGTGCCGTTAGCCAGCGCAGTGGCGATATCCGCACTGCTGGCAACGCCGCTGCCGTGGCGCAGCTGATCCTGGTTGACGTAATCGTAGCGCAGATCCATTCGCAATCCCGCTTGCGTGGACATACCCTGATTCTCCCAGACCGGGCTCAGGGTGCAGCCGCAGCTGGAGCAGGCCAGTACCTGCGCAGGAATCAGTAAAGTCGCTGCTATCAGTAAACGTGTTGCCGTCATGGTATCGCCTCTTTATGAAAGTGGCGAAATTTTACCCAAACATTGCGCAGTTGCCGTGCGGCATAACGCCGCAGTCAATCGGCCGCTTGTTTGGGACGCCAACGTTTCAGCAGCAGTGCATTGCTGACGACGCTCACGCTGCTGAACGCCATCGCAGCGCCTGCTATCACCGGATTGAGCAAACCAGCGGCGGCGAGCGGGATACCGATGAGGTTATAGATAAACGCCCAGAACAGGTTCTGGCGTATCTTGTTATAGGTGCGGCGCGAGATGCTGATGGCATCGGCAACCAGCATCGGGTCGCCGCGCATCAGCGTGACGCCGGCGGCATGCATCGCGACATCGGTGCCGGTGGCCATGGCGATGCCGACATCTGCCGCCGCCAGTGCCGGCGCATCGTTGATACCGTCGCCGACCATGGCGACGATCGCGCCGTTCTGTTTGAGTTCGAGCACCTTGGCGGTTTTGTCGGCGGGCAGGATTTCGGCGTAATACTCGTCTATGCCGAGTGTTCCGGCCACTGCGGCAGCACTGGTCGGATTGTCGCCGGTGAGCATCACCGTGCGCACGCCCTGATTACGCAACTGGGCGATTGCGGCAGCCGCAGCGGGTTTGATATCGTCGCCGAACACCAGCATGCCGAGCAACTCATGCCGGCCGTTTTGCTCCTGAGCCAGCCAGGAGATGGTGCGGCCCTGCTGCATAAACGGCGTGGCTGCGGGTAACAGCGCTGCCGTAGACACCGTCAGGCTTTGCATTAGGGCGTTATTACCCAGATACAGGGTCGTATTTTCCTGCTGTGCCGAGATACCCAGTCCGGGCCGGGCCTGGATGTTGCTGACGGCGGCAGGCGCAATGTTTCGTGCTGTCGCGGCCTGCATCACGGCGCGCGCCAGCGGGTGCTCGCTGCCTTGCTGCACGCCGGCGGCGAGCTGCAATAATGCTGCTTCGGATATTTGTTGCGGTACGCTGGCAAGGAGAACGGGATGGCCGGCGGTAAGCGTGCCGGTCTTGTCGAAGGCGACGCAATTGACGCTGTGGGCGATTTCCAGCGCTTCGGCATCCTTGATCAGTATGCCGAAGCGCGCGGCGACGCCGGTACCCGCCATGATCGCGGTGGGCGTAGCAAGGCCGAGCGCGCACGGACAGGCGATCACCAGCACTGCGACCGCATTGAGGATGGCGACTTGCCAGTCGCCGCCCCCAGCCCCCATCCCAATAAGGTTATCAATGCAATGACCAGCACCACGGGCACGAACACCGCGCTGACCTTGTCCACCAGGTGCTGGATCGGGGCTTTGGCGGCCTGGGCGCTTTCCACCAGATGGATGATGCGGGCGAGCATGGTTTCGCTGCCGATGGCTGTGGTTTCGACGACGAGCAGGCCGTCGTAATTGACCGCACCACCGATGACGCGGTCGCCGACGGTTTTGTGCACTGGTACGCTTTCTCCGGTAAGCATGGATTCGTCGACCTGACTTTGCCCTTCGCGCACGCTGCCATCGACGGCGATCCGCTCCCCCGGACGCACGATCACGATATCACCGATGCGGACTTCCGCCAGTGCTACTTCGCTGTCTTCACCATTGCGCCTGATTCTGGCGACATCAGGCCGCAGCGCGCCGAGTGCGCGAATGGCGGCAGTGGTTTCGCGTTTGGCGCGAGTTTCCAGCCATTTGCCAAGCAATATCAGGGTGATGACGGCGGTGGATGCTTCAAAATACAAATGATGGGTATTACCATGTACCAGCAAATACAGGGACAGGCCGTAGGCGGCGGAAGTCCCCAGTGCGACCAGCAGGTCCATATTCCCTGTGCCCGCTTTTACGGCGCTCCAGCCGGCACGATAAAAACGCGCCCCCAGCCAGAATTGCACCGGTGTTGCCAGCAGCCATTGCAGCCAACCGGGCAGGCTGATATCCAGACCGAATAGCATCGTTAGCATGGGTATCGCCAACGGCAAACTGAATGCAGTCGCGAGGGCGACTGGCAGCCAGTCCGGCCGTTTTGGCTTGTTTGTTGCGGAGGCGGGTATGTCGGTTAACGGAGTCAGGGTATATCCGGCTGCAGCGACCGCTTTTTGCAGGTCGCCGATGCTGACAGGAGATGCGGTTTCGATATGAGCGTGCTCCGTGGCCAGATTCACCGAGACTGCACTCACCCCCGGTACTTTGCTCAGGGCTTTTTCCACCCGCGTCACGCATGAGGCGCAGGTCATGCCTTCGATGCCGACATCGATCGGTTGCTGCGCGACATCGAACCCGGCCAATTTTACCGCATTGATCAGCGTTTCGACCTTGACTTCGGGACGGGTGTGCAGGGTAGCAAACTCGGTCGCCAGATTGACGCTGGCGTCCTTGACGCCTTCGACCTTATGCAGCGCCTTTTCCAGACGGGCTACGCACGAGGCGCAGGTCATGCCTTCGATTTTGAGTTTGTGCTCAGTCGGGGTGCTGTCCATCGTGTCCTGCTCCTGCCAGTTGTTGCGGCGTGTTGAGATTGGCAAAGGCCGATTCGTCGGCAAATTCAACGAATGCACGTCGTTGCAATGCCTGCCAGTGCTGTACTTTGCGTTCATCCTGAGCCAGCGCGTTGGCCAGATTCGGCGCCAGACTGCGGCGGCACAGCATGACGGTTGCGTGTATCCGTGCTGCGCTGGCGACTACTATGTCGACCTCGGCAGTCGCTGCCAGAGACAGCCGGCTGACAAGATCCGCGGGCAGGAATGGAGTGTCGCACGGTACGGTGAGCACCCATTCATGCTGCGCTGCTTTTAATCCGGCCAGCATGCCCGCTAACGGCCCCAGAAAATCGGTGCCGTCATCGCGCACGACCGGATAGCCGAATGCGGCATAAGCGGCCGGATGCCGATTGGCGTTAATGAGCAATTCATTCACTTGCGAGGCAATACGCTGGATCACGTGTTGTATTAGCGGCTGGCCGTCGAACATGAGCAGGCCTTTGTCGAGCCCGCCCATACGGCGCGATTCGCCACCAGCCAGAATGACGCCGCTAACCATGCTTTAGCCGGCGGTACAGGATATAGCGTTCCGTACGGTTGCCGGGGCGATTGCCGCTCCATTTGATGCGCCAGCCGTGCAGCTTGGGCAAAGTGGCGGTTTCGCTATGGTCTTCCACCAGCAGGAAGGGGCAAGTGGTGGCGGTCGTGTTTTCCTCACGCAGAGTCTGTACGCCCAGATAGTAATCGAGCATCGCCCGCGCGCCATCCGATACGCCGCGACTGGCAATGCAGGCGGTTGCCGGCAAATGTGGTCGCATCGATTTCATCACGGCCTCGTAACTCATGCGTTCGTCCATGGGGCGCTCGAACAGGCTGGCTGCCAGCCCCCACGCCAGCGTCATGCCGGCCGCCCATACAATCAGCGGGCGTTGCGGCGAGCGCTGCAGGCGCAGCACCAATAGCGCCCAGCCCACACAATACAATACCGCCATGCTGACCATGAAAGGATGAAATTCACCTTGATAACCAGGCTGGATATCGTCCAGATGATGCGCTAGTTTCGTCGGTATGCCCAGATCCAGCGCGCTCCAGTACACCCATGCCGTCGCTGCGACTACGGCGAAGGTCATGATCGCAAACCAGTACAGCGCGTTGGCAGCTCCCCGGCGCAGGGTGTAGGTACTACCCGCAGCCAGCCAGGCAAGCGGGAGCAATAGTGGCAAGCCCTGGTCGGGACTGGATTCGGTAGTGAAACTTAACACGGCAGTCAGGCTCAGCCACATTGCCATCGGCAATACGATGCCGGGCGAGGTCAGCTGTCCGCGTCGTGCGCGCCATACGGTCCATAATGCCAGCGGCCATGCCGGCCACGCGAACCAGGGCAAGAATTTGAAGTAATACAGCGTGCCCATGCCCGGGGGTGTTGACCAGAATACGAAACGCGCCTGTATCTGGCTGTGCCACCAATCGGCCAGCAAGCCCGGGGCCGACTGATATAACGCCAGCGGCCAGATCAGCAGCCAGGGCGCGGCAAACAGCACAGTCATGGCCGCAGCTTTAAGCGTGCTTCTTTGTCGCCAGGAGGGGCTGAATATCGGTAACGCAAGCAAGGTCATGCCCAATGCGAGCGTTTCGGCGACACCTATGCTCATGAAGCTGATGCCGAGTCCGGTACCGGCGAGCGCACCGCCGACATAAGCGCGCCGCACCGCTAGGGCGGCACCATAACCTACCATGGCTACGCCAGCTAATAATGCTGTCTGCGGAATGGACTCATGCGCGCGCACCCATAATCCGACGCTGCCTATGAGCACAAGCGCCGTCAAACGACCATGCTCGCTGCCGTATAATTCGCGCCCGGCAAAACCGGTAAAAAATAATGTGATCAGGATAAAGAAGCCGCCAGCCAGGCGTGCGCCATCGTGCGCAGGCAGCCAGGTAGAAAACATCTCGGCAAATGCTGCCCCGATCAGGCTGTATAATGGCGGTGCCCCAGCCAGGGTTCGCCGGCCAAGGTAGGGATTGCAGTCGGTGCGCCGGATAATACGCTGTGTATCAATCCCATGGTTTCCGCTTCATCGCCTTTCCATGGTTCATGCCCGATGAGGCCCGGCAGCAGCCAGGCCAGACACAGCACCACTGTCAGCAGGCTGGGAACGAAGCGATAGGGACGAATTGCGAATAAATTGGACACGAAGCGCCTAGTATAATTAAAACGTGACAGCCGATTTTACTCCAAAAAATAAAAAAGGCAGCCATGGCTGCCTTTTCGCTGTCTCAATTCGGATGAAATATTATTTCATGCCGTATTTCTGACGGAATTTCTCAACGCGACCAGCGGTATCAACGATCTTCTGCTTGCCGGTATAGAATGGGTGGCATTCCGAGCAAACTTCAACGTGCAGATCTTTGATCATGGTTGAGCGGGTGACAAATTTATTGCCACAGCTGCAAGTGACATTGATGTCTTCATATTTTGGGTGAATATCAGTTTTCATGATTTTTTCCTAAGGTGCTGCGGCGTGTACGCAGAAAGGACATTATTATCCAGTAAAATATCTGTCTGCGCAAGGTGTTGGCTCAATATTGTTGGCGGGACGATAATTGTTATCTTGACAGTTCGTATGCTTAACCAGGATAATACCGGGCTTCGTATCATGTTGGTGATGTAGCTCAGACGGTTAGAGCGATGGATTCATAACCCATAGGTCGGCGGTTCGATTCCGCCCATCACCACCACCCGCCTTAGGTTCGCACCGTATTTTTGTCGTATTGTCATCAATCTGACGCAAAAACTTCATCTGTAATGGCTATTCAAACCGGGCCGGCCTCGGCTATGCTCAAATTTTTGAGGTAGTTCACTGTGCAAGAATCTCCGTTCAAAGGTAAAACCGGCCCCAAGCGGGTGCTTAACGCTTTATTCTATTCGATAGATGGCATGAAAGCGGCCTTGCGCCATGAGGATGCGTTTCGCCAGGAGATGCTGCTGGCGGTGATTTTGATTCCGCTGGCAATTTTTCTGGAGCCGAGTGCGGTTGGGCGGGCATTGATGATCGCGTCGGTGCTGCTGGTATTGATCGTGGAGCTGCTTAACTCTGCGGTGGAAGCTGCGGTTGACCGTATTTCGTTCGAGCATCATCATCTCATCAAGCGTGCCAAGGATATGGGTAGCGCCGCCGTGCTGGTGTCGTTGCTGAATGTATGCGTGGTATGGGGTCTGATACTGTTAGGCCGTTAACGGCAGGCAATAAAAAAGGCTTTCATCGCTGAAAGCCTGGTTTATTTGGTGGCTGGGACGGGAATCGAACCTGTGACACGCGGATTTTCAATCCGCTGCTCTACCAACTGAGCTACCCAGCCACGAAGCCCGCTATTAAACTCCAAAAAGGAAGTGGGGTCAAGGATTTTCATCTCGGTGCGGTAACCTGATTCATGCGCGCCTGTATGATTGCGGCGCGATGCAGCAAGCCGCGCGCATTGCGGTGAGTGTCGTAATAGCGCGGGTTGGGCACCATGGCCGCGAGTTTGGCAGCCTGGCTGGCGGACAGGTTGGCGGGCGAGGTGCGATAATAATAGTACGATGCGGCCTGCGCGCCGAATACGCCGTTGCCCCACTCAATCACGTTCATGTAGATTTCCAGGATGCGGCGCTTGCTCATCATTTGCTCGAGCATGATCGTGATGATGGCTTCTTCCCCCTTGCGCCACGGTGTGCGTTGTCCGGACAGGAACAGGTTTTTCGCCAGTTGCTGGCTTATGGTCGACCCGCCGGCGACGATCTTGCCCTTTTTCAGGTTTTTCTCGGCGGCACTTTGCATGCCTTCCCAGTCGAAGCCGTCATGGCTTAAAAATTTGGCATCTTCGGCGGCAATCAGCGCGCGTTTGAGATTGCCGGAAATCCGGTTATAAGGCACCCACTTGAAGCGCAGTTGCGCATCCGGATTTTTTTGCTGGAGGATATTCAGGCGCTCGTCCATGAATGCGCTGTTTGCCGGATTGTGATCTACCCACCACCAGACATGGACGAACAGCCAGAATTGATAGAGCACAATAACGGCCAGCAGGGCGAAAACCCCGCGGCGTATTAATTTTAAAATCATAATGAGCGCAATTCGGCAATGACGGAGCGGGTGTCGGGGCGTATACCGCGCCACAGCTCGAAAGCCACGGCGGCCTGTTCGACGAGCATGCCGAGGCCGTCGGCACAGCGGCCGGCGCCATGAGCAGCGGCAAAACGCAGGAAGAGAGTGGGTTCGGTGCCGTACATCATGTCGTAGGCAAGGCTGCCGGAAGCGAACACATCGGCTGGCAGGGGCGCCAGCTCGCCAGACAGGCTGGCCGAAGTGGCGTTGATGACGCAATCGAATTGCATGTTCTTCAATGCATCGTAATCGCAGGCTTCTACCACGCCATAAGGCGAAAATTGTCGCTGGAGTTCAATTGCCCGGCTGACGGTGCGGTTGGCTATTACCACAAATGCAGGCAGTTCAGCCAGCAGCGGCGCGATGACGCCGCGAGCGGCCCCACCCGCGCCCATTACCAGAATGCGCCGATGAGCCAATGCATAGCCCAGATTTTGCCGGATGTCAGTGACCAGGCCCGCGCCGTCGGTATTGTCAGCGAGGATGCCGTATTCGGTAAACATCAATGTGTTGGCTGCGCGCGCAAGCCGCGCCCGTGCAGTGAATTTGTCGGCGAGTTGCCAGGCTTCTTCTTTAAACGGGACGGTGATATTGACGCCGCATCCGCCTGCATCCTGAAATTGCTGCAAGGTGACGGCGAAGCCGTCCAGCGGCGCGAGCAGGCGCTCGTAGGTGATATCTTGTGCGGTTTGTTGGGCAAACGCAGTATGTATGAACGGCGATTTGGAGTGGGCAATGGGATTGCCGATTACTGCATAGCGGTCAGTCACAGGAAGTCATGTTCATGCTAAAAAATGGAATTCTACTGCAAAAACCGGGCTATGCCTTTATTTCTGCTGCCAGGGCAAACCTGCAAATTTCCAGCCGTTTTTATGTCCGCGCTGTCCGAGATCGTTTTTATCGCCTTCCAAGCCTTCCAGCACATTATAGGCTTCGCTATAGCCTGCTCTGTAGGCGGCTACTGCAGCCTGGCTGGAGCGGTTGCCGCTCCGGCAGAAAAACATAACCAGCGCTTCCGGGTCGACGGCCGCCTTGAGTTGCGTAATGAAATAGGGATTGGGTTGCCAGCCCGGATAGGTCTGCCATTCTACCGTGACAGCCTGTTCAATCGTGCCGACCAGATCGCGTTCGGCCTGGCTGCGCACATCAACCAATATCGCTCCCGGAGCATGCTGGCTAAGATAATAGGCTTCAGTTGGAGTGAGCGCGCCGGCATAGGGCAGATTGGCTGCATCTGCTCGCTCTTGAGCCGTATGCAAAATATTATTAAGAGTAGGCATTTTGTCGCTCCGTTTTAATCCGGGTGGTCAATTTAGTATAGATGGTGTTTATAACTTTGGTAGCCACAGACAGATTATGCACAATATTGGTGCATTATTTTAATATAAGCACCATTTTGGTGCGTATATTAAAATTATGCACCAAATAGGTTTATTGATGGATACCCTTTACACGTGGCAACTTAAACAAGCATAATCATGAAATATATGAATACCCGGGTTAAGCTTGATCCTGGCATATATCATGCTTGATTAGGCGAATAATATAATTTTGATTTAATTCTGCACGTACTTTTTAGTTAGGAGAACTTGATGGCGGTCGCCGACGTAATGCAAATGGTTAAAGACAACGATGTCAAATTCGTTGATTTTCGTTTTACCGATACCCGCGGTAAGGAACAGCATGTGACTGTGCCTGTTAAGCAGTTCACCAATGACAAATTTACCGATGGCCATGCTTTTGATGGTTCTTCCATCGCTGGCTGGAAGGGCATTCAGGCTTCAGACATGATCCTGATGCCGGATGCTGAAAGCGCCCGCATGGATCCGTTCATGGATGAGTCCACTCTGATTCTGACTTGCGACGTAATCGAGCCTTCCGATATGAAAGGTTATGATCGCGACCCGCGCTCCATCGCCAAACGCGGCGAAGCTTACCTTAAATCCACCGGTATCGGTGATACCGCCTATTTTGGTCCTGAACCAGAATTCTTCGTGTTTGATTCCGTAAGCTGGAAAACCGACATGTCCGGTACTTCGGTCAAAATCAATTCCGAAGAAGCAGCCTGGAGCTCGGATGAGAAATACGAAGGCGGCAACATGGGTCATCGTCCCGGTGTAAAAGGCGGCTATTTCCCGGTTCCTCCCGTCGATAGCCTGCATGACATCCGTTCGGCAATGTGCCTGGCGCTGGAAGACATGGGTGTGCCAGTTGAAGTGCATCACCATGAAGTGGCAACCGCTGGTCAATGTGAAATCGGTACCTTGTTCAGCACCCTGGTCAAGCGTGCTGACTGGACCCAGACTTTGAAATACGTGGTGCACAATGTCGCTCATGCTTATGGCAAGACCGCGACCTTCATGCCCAAGCCTATTGTTGGCGATAACGGTTCCGGCATGCACGTGCATCAGTCGATCTGGAAAGATGGCAAAAACCTGTTTGCAGGCAATGGTTATGCCGGCCTGTCCGAAACAGCGCTGTATTACATCGGCGGCATCATCAAGCACGCCAAGGCGCTGAATGCGATCACCAATCCGGGCACCAACTCCTACAAGCGACTGGTGCCAGGCTTTGAAGCGCCAGTGATGTTGGCTTACTCGGCTAAAAACCGTTCCGCATCGATTCGTATTCCGCACGTTGCCAGCGAAAAAGGCCGTCGTATCGAAGTGCGTTTCCCGGATCCTTCCGCTAACCCATACCTGGCTTTCACCGCCTTGATGATGGCTGGTCTGGACGGTATCCAGAACAAGATTCATCCTGGCGATGCCGCGGACAAGAATCTGTATGATTTGCCGCCTGAAGAAGAAGCAAAGATTCCTAAAGTTTGCCACTCTCTGGAAATGGCGCTCGAGGCTCTGGATGCAGACCGCGAGTTTTTGACCCGCGGCGGTGTGTTCTCCAACGAAATGATCGATGCTTATATCGAACTGAAGATGGAAGAAGTCACCCGCTTCCGGATGACCACCCATCCGGTTGAGTTTGAAATGTATTACTCGCTGTAAGATTCAACAGCGAACTGAAAGGGGCGGATTTCCGCCCCTTTTTTTATGGGCTTGCAACCCCATTGGGCTTGCCCTAAACTCGGGCTATCATTCTGATATGGTTCACAAATGAAATTATCGATTTTGGTATTGGGTTTATGCTTGGCCGTGCCTGCACATGCCGATATTTATAAACACATTGATGCCTCAGGCCAGGTGACTTATACCGATCGGCCGGTCAAAGGCGCCAAACGCCTGGATCTTGGGCCGGTAGCTACACCGATAACGCGTAATGCGAATAACGGTAATCCAGCGCGCAAAAACGAATCTGTGAGTACGACGCCACTTAATTTCCCGCGTGTGAATAGTGATATTCAGCGCAAGCGGGATAACGTGCGGCGCAATGTGCTGGAAGACGAACTGCATGTCGAAGAACAGGCCTTGTCAGATGCCGTGACGGCAAAGAAGGATGGCGAAGTGCTGCGCCCCGGTGAAAAGGCCACCAGTCCAGGCTACATAACGCGCACCGAGAGGCTGGATAGCAACATCAAATTGCACCGGGACAATATTAATGCGCTCAGGAAAGAACTAAGCAGCGTCAAATAACATCAGCTAGCGTATCTGGCTTACTATTTGCTTACTATGAATTGAATTGTATATTAAACGATAGTAACGTCCTATTTCGGTGCATCGTTTCATTTTATCCCTCGTAGTGCATGGCATGGAACAGATGAATCCTTATTTCGCAGGCTTGGAGTGGTTGGCGACAGCCGTGATGGCACTGGATGAGCATCGCTGCGTGAGTTATATCAACCCGGCCGCGGAGAATTTGCTGGGGTTGAGCGCAGTGCAAGTCAAAGGCTTGCCGCTCAACGAGATTTTCCGCCAGCCAGCCCAGCTTAATGCTGCGCTGGATTACGCGGTCGCGCATAACGCCAGTTTCACCGAGCATGAATTGCATGTCCAGGTTGGCGACATCGCGTTACAGGTGAGCGCCACCTTTACGCCGGTTGAAGGTTCTGCTGCGGCATTCATGCTCGAATTTCACGCGATGGATCAGCAATTGAAAATCGCGCGCGACGAGCATATGCTGTTGCAACAACAGGCTAATCGTGAGCTGGTGCGCAATCTGGCGCACGAAATCAAGAATCCGCTGGGCGGTATTCGCGGCGCAGCGCAATTGCTCGAGCATGAATTATCTACCGAGACCCGTGAATATACCCAGGTCATCATTCAGGAATCCGACCGCCTGCAGTCGTTGATGGACAGACTGCTGACGCCGCATCGCCTGCCACAGATCAATGCGCTGAACATTCATGAAGTGCTGGAGCGGGTGCGCAGCGTCACGCTGGCTGAAACGCCGAAAGGCCTGATTATCCGCCGTGACTACGACACCAGCATTCCCGATATTGTGGGGGACCGTGAACAGCTGATTCAGGTGGTTCTCAACATTGTGCGCAATGCGGTGCAGGCATTGCATGGGCAGGGTGAAATATGTTTGCGCACACGGATCGCGCGGCAGGTGACCCTGGCGATGAAGCGCTACCCGTTAGCGGCTCAAATCCAGATTATCGATAATGGTCCCGGCATTCCCGAATCGGTGCGCGACCGTATTTTCTTCCCGCTGGTCTCTGCGCGCGAAGGTGGCAGCGGACTAGGATTGACGCTGGCCCAGACCTTCGTGCATCAGCACCATGGCACCATAGAAGTGGAAAGCCAGCCGGGGCGTACCTGTTTTACCTTATTGCTGCCGTTAGGCCAGCTTCCTGCATATACATGACGGAAATATCATGATGAAACCAGTTTGGATTATTGATGACGACCGCTCCATTCGATGGGTATTTGAGAAGGCCTTGCAGCGCGAGGGCATAGACTTCGTCAGCTTTACTTCCGTGCCGGAAGTCGAAGCGGCGCTGGAACACGGCATGCCGCAAGTGGTGGTCAGCGATATCCACATGCCGGGTGGTTCCGGGCTGGATCTGCTGCAGCAGTTAAAGGCGCGTTTTCCCAAATTGCCGGTGATCATCATGACGGCCTATTCCGATCTGGAATCCGCTGTAGCGGCATTTCAGGGCGGTGCATTCGAATATCTGCCCAAGCCGTTTGACGTCGATCACGCCATCGAGCTGATCCGTCGTGCCGTTGATGAAAGCATGCGGGTGGATGAGGCTGCTGCCGCAGTGCAGGTGGAAGGCGTACCCGAGATACTGGGGCAGGCCCCGGCGATGCAGGAAGTTTTCCGCGCCATCGGCCGCCTGTCGCAATCGCACACCACGGTACTGATTACCGGCGAATCCGGTACCGGCAAGGAACTGGTCGCCTCGGCATTGCATCGCCACAGTCCGCGCGCCAGCAAGCCGTTTATCGCATTGAATACCGCAGCGATCCCCAAGGATCTGCTGGAATCCGAATTGTTCGGCCACGAGCGCGGCGCTTTTACCGGCGCGGCGGTGCAGCGCCGCGGGCGCTTCGAACAGGCTGACGGCGGTACGCTGTTTCTGGATGAAATAGGCGACATGCCGGCCGAATTACAGACGCGCCTGCTCCGCGTGCTGGCAGACGGCCAGTTTTACCGTGTCGGCGGACATCAGCCGATCAAGGTCAATGTGCGCGTCATCGCAGCGACGCATCAGGATCTGGAAACGCGGGTGAAGGAGGGTCTGTTCCGTGAAGACTTGTATCACCGGCTGAATGTGATCCGCTTGCGCCTGCCTGCACTGCGCGAACGCAGCGAAGACATTCCGCTGCTGGCAAAGCATTTTCTGCAGAAGAGCGCACAGGAACAGGGGGTCGAAGCCAAGAAGCTGTCCGAAGCAGCGATCAGGCATCTGAGCCAGTTTGCCTGGAGCGGCAACGTGCGCCAGCTGGAGAATGTCTGCCATTGGCTCACCGTGATGGCGCCGGGCAACAATGTGGATGTGTCCGACCTGCCGCCCGAGATACTGAATGCCAGCCCCTCTGAACAGGTCAGCGGCGACTGGTTGCAGGCCCTGGCCCATACGGCGGATGCGGCATTGAATCGCGGCGAAGTGGGGATTATCGAAGGCCTGACTCAGGATTTTGAAAAGACCCTGATCAACATCGCGCTCAAGCACACCGGCGGACGCCGTATCGAGGCAGCGAATCTGCTGGGACTGGGGCGCAATACCCTGACCCGAAAGATTCAGGAGCTGGGGCTGGCGGCGGAATGAGATGAAAATGGAAGCCCGAATGGCGTTCAGGCTTCCAGTGCCGCTTTGGCAGTAGTTAGCCCATCAGCCGCGCAACCGCCTCACGGTATTTTTCGCCGGTCTTTATTGCGATCCCGGCCGGCAATTCAGGTGCCGGCGGCTGTTTGTTCCAGCCTGAACTTTCCAGCCAGTCGCGCACGAACTGCTTGTCGAAGCTGGCCGGATTGCTGCCGGTTTTGTATTCGTCGGCGGGCCAGAAACGGGATGAGTCGGGGGTCAGCACTTCGTCGATCACATACAGCTTGCCGGTGTCGTCCAGGCCGAATTCGAACTTGGTGTCGGCGATGATGATGCCGCGCGTGAGAGCGTAGGCGGCAGCCCGGGTATAAAGCGCAAGGCTGGCGTCGCGCACTTGCGCGGCGATGTCAGCACCCAGCAGTTCCTCGGCGCGAGCGAAATCGATGTTTTCGTCATGCGCGCCGACTTCCGCCTTGGTCGACGGCGTAAACAAGGGCTGCGGCAGCTGTGCCGCCTGCGCCAGACCGGCAGGCAGCGGGATGCCGCATACGCTGCCGCTGCTCTGGTATTCCTTCCAGCCCGAGCCGACCAGATAGCCGCGCACGATGGCTTCTACCGGTAACGGCTTGAGACGCTTGACCACCATTGCGCGCCCGCTGACCTGATCGCGCTCGTTGGCCTGCACCACCGATTCGGGCGTGTCGCCGGTAAGATGATTCGGGATCACATCCGCCAATTGCCTGAACCAGAAATGCGAAATCTCGGTCAGTACCACACCCTTGCCGGGGATCGGGGTCGGCAGCACGACGTCGAACGCCGACAGACGGTCGGTCGCGACGATAAGCAGGCGCTGATCGTCCACGGCATAAAGGTCGCGGACTTTGCCGCGCGACAGGAGTTGCAACGATGGGATGTGGGATTCGAGGAGCGCGGCAGTCATTTGCGGGTTTCTTTTAATTAAAATCAGTATTATACCTTTGGATGCCGGTATAGGTTACTGCGTTGATAGGTGAGTTTGACATGACGCAAGCCTACCCATAATGCTGCCGAAATCGGGAGCGCGAGCAGGATGCCGAAGAAACCGAAAATCTGGCCGAATGCCATCAGCGCGAAGATGACGGCCAGCGGATGCAGGCCGATGCGCTCACCGACCAGCCAGGGGGTGATGCCCATGCTTTCTATCGCCTGTCCGGCACCGAACACGACCCATACGGGGATCAGGTCGGCAATATCATTAAACTGCACCAGACCGGCCAGCGAGGCCAGTCCCAGACCAAGCGTCGCACCGACGTAAGGTATGAAGATCAGCAGCCCTGCCAGCATGCCTATCGGCAGCGCATATTCCAGACCGACGGCCCACAATGCGGTGGCATAAAAAGCCGCCATGATCAGCATGACCAGTATTTGGCCGCGTAAAAATTGAGCGAGGATGCTGTCGATTTCGCGCGCAATGCTCAGTGTTTGTTCGTGCCAGCGGCGCGGTACCAGCTCACCGAGTTTGAGCATGAAGCTATCCCAGTCGCGCAGCATGTAAAAGAGCGCAACCGGGATCAGTAATGCATTGACGAGGATGTTCAGTGCTGTGAGCGTGCCGCTTTTGAGGGTGGGTAATAATGCCCCGGCCGCATTGCCAACACCCTGCATATGATTTTTAGCCATATTTTGCAGATCTGCCACGCCAGGCAAGGTTAAACCCAGATTGTCATGCAACATCGGCGCCAGCCGGGTTTGTATCCAGATCAGATAATCAGGCAGGCGCCCGATGAAATGCGCGGTTTCATTCTGTACCACAGGCAATAACAGCAGCGCCAGAAATAAAAAGATCAGTGAGACGCCCATTAGCACCACCAACGTGGCCAGCGTACGCGAGAATTTCAGGCGTTCCAGCCGATCAGCCAAGGGGTCGCAAATATACGCCAGAATCCCCGCAATAAGGAACGGCGTCAATATCGGTGCAAGCAGATACAGCATGCCGATAAAGGCGACGACGGCAATAATTGCCCAAATCCATTCAGTGTTTAATCGTGATGTGTTCATTTGCGGTAAAATACCACAAATTACTTAATCGAAATGAGCTTATCGTGACCAGCCCAATCAAACCCTCTCTTTCCTATCGTGATGCCGGCGTAGACATTGACGCGGGCGACGCCCTAGTTGACCGTATCAAGCCGTGGGCAAAGCGCACCATGCGTCCGGAAGTGATGGGTGGTATCGGCGGCTTTGGCGCATTGATGGGCTTGCCTGCCAAATACAGGAATCCGGTACTGGTTTCCGGTACCGATGGCGTCGGCACCAAGCTCAAGCTCGCGTTCATGCTCGGCAAGCATGACACCGTGGGTATCGACCTGGTCGGCATGAGCGTCAACGACATACTGGTGCAAGGCGCCGAGTCCCTGTTCTTTCTGGATTACTTTGCCTGCGGCAAGCTCGATGTCGATGTCGCCGAGCAGGTCATCAAGGGCATCGCGCTCGGTTGCGAACAGGCCGGCTGCGCGCTGATCGGCGGCGAGACCGCGGAAATGCCGGGCATGTATCCGCCAGGCGAGTACGACCTGGCCGGATTCGCGGTCGGCGTGGTGGAACGCGATGCGATTATCGATGGCAGCACCATTTTCCCCGGCGACGTGGTATTGGGTCTGGCTTCCAGCGGCCCGCATTCCAACGGCTATTCGCTGATCCGCAAGATCATCGAAGTCAGCGGCGTCGATGTGAACGCCGATTTCCATGGCCGCAAAATGGCCGATGTGCTGATGACTCCGACCCGCATTTACGTCAAACCGTTGCTGGCGCTGATGGCGAGCATGCCAGTCAAGGGCATGGCGCACATCACCGGCGGCGGCCTGACCGGCAATGTGCCGCGCATCCTTGCAGAAAACCTGACCGCCGAGATTGACGCCAACAGCTGGGAAATGCCCGCCATCTTCCGCTGGCTGCAACAGCAAGGCGGCGTCGCCGATGCGGAAATGCACCGCACATTCAACTGCGGTATCGGCATGGTGGTCATCGTTGCCGCGGAACATGCTGCCGCCGCGATGCAGCAACTGACGACAGCCGGCGAGACCGTGCATCGTATCGGCACAATTCGTACACGTGGTGAAGGTGAAGACCAAACCATCGTCAATATTTAATTCAACAATTGGAGTGATGAAACATGGCTAGAATGGTTAATTGCATCAAACTGGGGCGTGAAGCCGAAGGTCTGGATTTCCCGCCATTGCCGGGTGAAATGGGACAGCGGCTGTATGCCAATGTGTCCAAGGAGGCATGGGCAGGCTGGTTGCGTCAGCAGACCATGCTGGTGAACGAAAATCGCCTGAATCTGGCCGATGCCAAAGCGCGGAAATACCTGATGGAACAGGTGGAAAAGTATTTCTTCGGGGAAGGTGCGGATCAGGTGCAAGGTTACGTACCGCCCAGCAACTGATTTGGTTTCAGGATAACAAGACTGCTAGATCAGTTCAGTGGCCAGATCGCGTATCACTGAACTGCCTACCGAATCGCCGGGATCCAGCTCCTGCAACTTGTCGAGCAGTGCCAGACTGTCCGTGTGCTGTCCCAGGCGCAGGCGTATGAAGGCCAGCGCCTTGAGGGTAAACAGGTAAAAATGCTGGGGCCTGTCGGTCAGGCCCCAATTTACGGAAAGCGGTGATAATTGCTTCCAGTCTGAAGCAAAACCACCTTGACGCGCAGCCGTCTCCAATCCCATCAATGCCACTTTTTCTGCGTCTGCCAGCCGGAATTTGTAGAAATAAAATTTGTACAACGCAAAATACACCGGCAGGCAGGCAGGATTGATGGCCTGTGCACTCCACAGTATCGCCTCGGCGCGACTGGTGTGCTGGTAAGCTGCCGCGGCATCGTGCAGCAATTGCGCGATCACCGGGCTGGCCTCGCCACCGAACAAGGCTAGCGGATCGCCGGCGCTATCCAGGCCCTGCATCACCAGCTTCCGGCAGGTACACGCAAGCGCTCGACCGGCACGTCATCCACCAGATGCGAGTCGAAAATCTCTGCTACATCTTCCTTGGTGACGTGACCGTAGAGTACGCCTTCCGGGTAGACCAGCACGTTGGCACCCTGATCGCAGGGGCCGAGGCAGCCTGAGTAGGTAACGGCGATACGGTCATAGGCATTGCGTTGTTGCAGTTCCTGCCAGAAGGTCTGCAATACTTCCTTGCAGCCCTTATGCGAGCATGAGCCGCGCGGATGACCGTCAGGGCGGGATTGTGAACAGACGAATACGTGTTTGACGGGCTTGCTCATGTTGCTTTCCTTGATAAGTTAAATGTTGGTCGGGCGTTTGATGCACTGATTTCGGGATTAACCGAACTTGAACAGTACGCCATAGCCGCCGCGCGGATATTCCCATGCCACATTGCGGTAATCATCGCAGATGATGCGGCAGGTTCCGCATTCCAGACAGCCGTCGGTGATGAGCACGATGCGGCCATTGCCTTCCAGGGTGTAACAGCCGGCCGGGCAGCATACTGTGCATTGCCGGGTTTCGCATTGCGATGCACACAACTCTTCGTCCTTGATCTGGATGTGCGGATGTCCGGAATCGACGCGGTAACGGTTCTGGAACAGTTTTTCTTCGACTTTTGCGTTGGCACTCATTCGAAAGCCCTCCACAGTTTGTAAGCGTCGCCCATCAGGCCGAACAGTGAACGCCGCTGTTTGAAATTGGCCATGATCTGCTTTTCCTTGGTCTTCTTGTCGACACCGTCAACCCGCAGCATTTTGTGCACTGCCTGATTCAGCATTTCCGGATAGGCGGTAAAGAATTGCGGATTGGCATGGAATACGTCGGGCATGTTCTTGTATTTCTTCAGATCCTTGATGACGAAGGACTCGTTCAGTTTTTCGCGATAGCGTGCCAGATTCTTTGCCGTAAATGGCTTCTGTTCGGCGGCGAGTTCGATGACCGTTTCCGCGGCAAAGCAGCCGGTAGTCATCGCCAGATTGGAGCCTTCACGGTGCATGGCGTTGACGAACATGCCGGAATCGCCGACGATCATCCAGCCGTCGCCGCACAGTTCCGGGATCGCCTTGTAACCGCCTTCGGGTATCAGATGCGCGGTGTATTCCTTCATTTCGCCGCCATCCAGGATCGGTGCTATGGACGGATGCGCTTTCATTTCCTCCAGCAACTGATACGGCGAAATCCTTTGCTGCTTGAGGTCGGAGAGCATGCAGCCTACGCCGATCGTCAGCGATTCCTTGTTGGTGTAGAGGAAGCCGGTGCCCATCATGCCTTTGGTTATCTTGCCCGCCATTTCGATCACCACGCCGGCATCGCCGTTGACGTTGAAACGGGCTTCCACGGTTTCCTGAGGCATGAAGTGGATTTCCTTCACAGCCAGCGCCACATTCTTAGGTTCCAGCTCGGGGTGAAATCCGGCTTTGGTGGCCAATAGCGAATTGACGCCATCGGCGAGAATGACAATATCAGCATAGATCGAGCCACCGAGGCGGTCGGTCTGTACACCGATGACGCGCTTGCCATCCATCAGCAGGTCGGACACCGTGGTTTCGCAGATCAGCATTGCGCCGGCTTCCTGTACCTTCTCGGAGAACCACTTGTCGAACTGTGCGCGGATGATGGTGTAGCGATTGTACGGCGGCTTGTTAAACTCGTCCGAGCGATAGTGCGTGCCGATGTAGGATTCGTCATCCAGCACCCACATGCGCTGCTCGATGATGTGGCGTTCCAGTGGCGCGTCATAACGGAAATCGGGGATGATTTTTTCCAGCGCATCCGAGTACAGGATCGCGCCCTGCACGTTCTTCGAGCCGGGATATTCGCCGCGCTCCAGTTGCAGCACTTTCAACCCGGCTTTCGCCATGGTGTAAGCGGCGGCATTGCCGGAAGGGCCTGCGCCGACTACGATAGCATCAAATTTCTCAGCCATGATTTTCTCCTTTAGCCCGCCATGCGTGCGACTGCGAGCTGTTGCTTGAATGTTTCCGTCAATGCCGGCAGCACCGTCATGGCGTTGCCGACGATGCCGTAGGTGGCAAAATCGAAAATGGCTGCGTTCGGATCGTTGTTGATGGCAATGATGACGTCCGCACCTTCCATGCCGACGCGGTGCTGGATCGCGCCGGAAATGCCGGCGGCTATATACAACTTGGGCCGCACCGTCTTGCCGGATTGACCGACCTGGCGTTCGGCATCCACCCAGCCGGCCTGCACTACGGGCCGCGTTGCGCCGACTTCGGCACCGAGTACCTGAGCCAGATTCCAGATCAACTGGAAATTCTCCGGTTTCTTCATGCCGCGCCCGCCGGCAATGATGATGTCGGCAAAGGGCAGTTGCGGTTTGTCCTGATTTTCGTCGGGGATGTATTCCAGCACTTTGGTGATGATGCTGGTTTCTATCAGGCCCAGCGAGTGCTCGATGATGCGGCCGCTACGGTTGCCGTCGCGGTCGGGCATGGCCATTACGCGCGGGCGGATGGTCGCCATCTGGGGCCGGTAATTCTTGGTGATGATGGTGCACAGCAGGCTGCCGCCGAAAGTGGGGCGCGTTGCAGCCAGACCGCGATTGTCCGGGTCGATATTGAGCTCGGTGCAGTCGGCGGTAAGTCCGGTTTGCAGTGTGGTGGCCACGCTACCGGCCAGGTCGCGGCCCTGAGTGGTGGCGCCGAGCAGCAGTATCTCCGGCTGGTGGGTGTTGACCAGATCGGTGAGCCCTTTGGTGAAGGATTCATTGCGATAATTGCTGAGAACAGTATCTTCGATCAGATAGCAATTATCAGCACCGTGGAAGAAAGCTTCTTCGCAGAAACGCCGCGTCGGCAGTCCCGGCGGCCCCATGACCACGCCGGATAAGTCAACACCGAGCTTGTCAGCGAGTTTGCGGCCTTCTCCCAGCAACTCCCAGGATACCGGATGGACTTCGCCGCGTTCGTGTTCGATGAAGACCCAGACGCCCTTATAGGCCTTCAGCCGTTCGTCGAGTTCGAAATTACCGCGTCCGGCGGGTTTCTTGGCCGGTGTTGCAGATGGTGCATTTGCTTCGCTCATGATCTACCTCGCTTAAATATTGCAGCTTACCGTTCAGGCAGCCTGCTTGACGATGCTGTCGCGCAGTTTCGGGTGCTGCGTGAACAGCTTGCCTATCAGAGTCAGCGCAATGTCGCGCGGCTCGTGGCTTTCCGTGTCGATTATTTCTGCCGGTTTGGTGTTGGGCTGTGGCGCGAACACTTTGCTTACCAGTGTGGGTGAACCCTTTAGCCCGATTTTGCTGATATCTTCGATACCGGCGGTATCCTTGTTCCAGAAATTGACCGGGTAACGCGCAGCACGGAACATGTTTTCCATAGTGGCAAAGCGCATCTCGTTGGTACCTTCGAGCATGGTGATGAGGCACGGCAGTTTGGTCTGCAGCACCTGCACACCGCCCTCGGCACGGCGTTGTACCTGGATTTCGCCCTTGTCCAGATCCAGTGCGTCAATCTGCGAAACATAAGTCAGCAGTTGCATGTTCAGGCGTTTGGCAATGCCGGGGCCAACCTGCGCGGTGTCACCGTCTATGGTCTGTTTGCCGGCGAACACCATGTCGACCTTCATGTCCTTTTCGATCTGCCGGATGGCCGAGGCCAGCGCAAACGAGGTCGCCAGCGTATCGGCACCGGCAAAAGCGCGGTCGGTGACGAGGATGGCGGCGTCGGCACCGAAGGCGATGCATTTCTTCAATGCGCCTTCTGCCTGCGGCGGCCCCATGCTGATCACAGTGACGCGGCCGCCGTGTTTGTCTTTGAGGCGCAGCGCTTCTTCCAGCGAGAACAGGTCATAAGGGTTGACGATGGCAGGTACACCCTGACGCATGATGGTGTTGGTCACTGGATGCACGCGGATCTGTGCGCTATCTGGAACCTGCTTGATACAGACGACGATATGCATGGCTATCTCCTAGCTGAGCGTAGGCAGCGTGGATTTCAGTTTGTCCAGGCCGAAGCTTTTGGCTTCTGCATCCTGGAATACCTTGAAGACCTTTTCCTGCGCTGCATTGGAGTGCACGAAGTCTTCATAAGCACGCATCAGCAATGCACGGTACTGTTTGAACATGGCGACTTCGTCCAGCGCAGCCAGGCCTTTTTCCTGGCGCATGTATTGATAGAAACGTTTGAGGATGTGCAGACGGTTCACGTTGACCACCGCTTCTTCGTAGGGGATGCCGAAATAATCGAGGAACTCCTCGGCGGCGGAAAACTGGGTCAGTTGTTTGATCATGGCATTCATATTGCGTTTCTCCTCAGGAATGCTTGGGTGTTGCAACGGCATCAGTTTTCAGGCTGCCGTCAAAAATAGGCTGCGCACAGGCATCGCTATCGCAGGTTTGGCAAATGCCAGTACTGCTATCATCGCCTGCAAGCGTTGTCACCTGCCGTTCCAGATCGGCGATGCGGTCGAGCAGGCAGGCAATCGCCTTGCCCACGGGGTCGGGCATGCGGTGATGGTCGAGATCGATACCGTCAGCGGTGATGCGGCGCTGATGCCTGGGCAGCACCATGCGACCGGGGATGCCGACTACGGTCATTTCTGCGGTGACGTCCTCGATTACCACGGAATTGGCGGCGATGCGGGCGTTGCGGCCTATGCTCACCGGGCCGAGTATTTTTGCACCAGCCCCGACCACCACCCCGTCACCCAGCGTCGGGTGGCGTTTGCCGGGATTCCATGTGGTGCCGCCCAGCGTTACGCCGTGATAGAGCGTAACATCGTTACCCACTTCCGCCGTTTCGCCGATGACTACGCCACAGCCGTGGTCAATGAAGAAACGCCGCCCTATGGTGGCCCCCGGATGGATGTCTATCTGCGTCAACATGCGCGCAATAAAGCTGATCAGGCGTCCACCGTAGCGCAGCTTGCGCCGCCACAACGCGTGAGCAAGACGGTACAGCACCAGCGCATGCACGCCGGGATAGATGCTGACCACTTCCAGCGTGTTGCGGGCCGCCGGGTCGCGTTCGAATACGCAGGCAATGTCTTCGCGCACCATGGCCCACAAACCTGAAGGCGTTGTCCCGGCTCGCGCCTGATGGTCAATATGCTTGTCGGTCAATGTGGTAGTCATCGCAGGTTTCTCGCTCATCACGACGGCGTGCCTGTGCACGCCGCATTTTCAAGGTAGAAACGTTTCAGGTCGTCTATGCTTGGCGTGCTTTTGGTCAATATGGCGTGTATGCGGATCATGCTGAGCAGGGAGTGCGCTTCCAGATCCGTGAGCACCAGTCCGATTTTGGCGTAGGCATCCATGACTGAATGCGACCCGGAATGCTTGCCCAGCACCGTGCGATGTTCACGACCGACTTCGGCAGGGCTGAAACCTTCGTAGTTGCGCGGATTCTTGATGAGCCCATCCACGTGGATGCCGGATTCGTGGGTGAATACGGCATCGCCGACGATACTTTTATTGGGTGGGACAGGCCGACCGGAAGCCGCGGCCACCAGTTGAGAGATGTGGGGAAAATGCAGGGTATCGACGGCGCTTTCGATGCCGTAGAGGTGACGCAGCGCCATCACCACTTCTTCCAGCGGGGCATTGCCTGCGCGTTCGCCGAGTCCGTTGACCGTGGTATTGACATGGCTGGCCCCGGCGCGGATGGCGGCCAGCGTATTGGCGGTAGCCAACCCCAGATCGTTGTGGGCATGCATTTCCAGATCGATATCAACGGCCTGCCGCAACATGCTGATGCGGCCGTAGGTGGCGAAGGGATCCAGCAAGCCCAGCGTATCTGCAAAACGGAAGCGCTGGGCACCGGCATCTTGCACGGTTTCAGCGACGGTGAGCAGGAACTCGACATCGGCACGTGAAGCATCTTCGCCGCCGACGCATACCTCCAGCCCGAGATCCAGCGCGCATGGCACGAATGTCTGTATCTGCGCCAGCACCCAGTTGCGATCACGCCCCAGCTTGTGCTTGATTTGCACATCGGAAACCGGGATGGAGAGATTGACGATATCGACATTGCAATAGGCGATGGCGAGCAGGTCGGTCTCGCACATGCGGCCCCACGCCATGAGTCTGGACGGCAGGTGCAGATCGGCAATGGCCTGAATCAATTCGATTTCGGCGTCGCCCATCACCGGGATGCCGATTTCCATCTCCGGCACACCCGCGCTCGACAACGCCTTGGCGATGGCGATTTTTTCGTCTGCACTGAACGCTACTCCGGCGGTTTGCTCGCCGTCGCGCAGAGTGGTGTCGTTAATCGTGATCATGATGTCAGTGGCTTCCATTGGCGTGTACTGAATAGGGTTTCAGTCTCTATTCAGCAATAGCTGTGCCAGCTGACGATATGGAAATTTATGTTATATTTTTCATGATGTTGCGGGAATTTCGGCGGTCCATCGAAATGGGCGAAGCAGACCCAATGTCGCGTTTGTCGTTTTTGTAACAGGGGAGCTGGCGCCGGATGTCGCGTTCGGCAACGCTGGCTGAACTATTTTGAATGAGTGCAGCTTGCAGACGCAAGAGCGTACTTGCGCCTGCTGGATAGGGGCTTATTTTCTGTTGCTATTGGCAATCGGTACAGCCAGTCTGGCCGGAGCAGGCTTTGGCTTGATTCGGGTTGGCAGTACGCGTATTACCGCAGTTTGTACCGGAACGGCGCTATGTTCGACTGAATGTGTTTGCGCACCGGCGACCAGTCTGAATGCGCTAACCAGATGCGCCAGCTTGCCTGCCTGATCCTGCATGGTCGCTGCCGCTGCTGCGGCCTGTTCGACTAATGCTGCATTATGCTGGGTCGTTTCATCCATCTGCATAACCGCCTGATTGACTTCCTCTATGCCTGCGCTTTGTTCCTGGCTCGCAGCGGTGATGTCATTCATGTAGCCAGCCACGCCCTTGACCGAGCTTACAATCTCATCCATGGTCTTGCCTGCGGCGTCGACCAGCTTACTGCCCAGTCCGACTTTCTCCACCGAGTCGTCGATCAATGCCTTGATTTCCTTGGCAGCTGCCGCCGAGCGTTGCGCCAGACTGCGCACTTCGGTCGCTACCACCGCAAAGCCGCGACCCTGTTCTCCAGCGCGCGCCGCCTCTACAGCGGCATTGAGGGCCAGAATATTGGTCTGGAATGCAATACCGTCGATGACGCCGATAATATCGGCGATCTTGCGTGAACTGTCCTGGATTGAACTCATGGTACTGACGACATTGCCTACAGCGGTTCCGCCTTTGACTGCGATGTCGGAGGTTGTCGCAACCAGTTTGTTGGCTTCATGGGCATTGTCTGCATTCTGTTTTACGGTGCTGGTCAGTTGCTCCATCGCAGAAGCGGTTTCTTCCAGCGAACTGGCCTGCGATTCGGTACGTGCAGAGAGATCGGCATTGCCCGCAGCTATTTCCTTCGCGCCGGTATTGACCAGATCGGTGGCTTCCTTGATCTGCCCGACCAGCAATTTCACATTGATTTGTAAAATGCGTAACGACTGGATGACTTTACCCAGCTCATTGTCTCTATCCGATATGATTTTTCCGGAAAGATCCCCCGCACTCATGCGCTCAATATCGCGGCGAACACGTTCCAGCGGCGTCACGATGCTGCGGTAGAACATGAAGCCGAACAAGGCGGACAACAGCATGCCGATAACGGAAACGGCTACCGACCAATTATCATACGGCTTGCTGCTGTTTACGGTTGCGATCAGATTGGCTGTGAACAGCAGCGCCAACAAGCCCGAGGACATGATCAGTTTGCTCTTGATGGATGCATTCTTCAGGATGTCCAGATGCTGGGGCAGCGAGCGCCGAACGGCTTCGCCTTCGGCAATTTCCAGTTTTTTACTACCCGATCTTATTTCCCGGTAAGCGTTCTCGGCATCGCGGACCTGGCCTCTGTCGGGCTTGACGCGTATGGAGGTGTAGCCAACGATCCGACCGTTTTCGAACATGGGCGCAGCATTGGCTTCCACCCAGTAATGATCGCCATTCTTGCAGCGGTTCTTTACCAGGCCGGTCCAGGCCTTGCCGCTTTGCAGTGTGCGCCAGAAATCGGCAAAGGCCTCTTTCGGCATGTCGGGGTGGCGCACTATGTTTTGCGGCGCGCCCAGCAACTCTTCTTCGGAGAACCCGCTGATATTGATGAAGTCCTGGTTAATGTAAGTAATGTTGCCGTGCAGATCGGTTTTTGAGACGATGGTTTCGGATTCGCTCAAAATGTATTCTGTGCCTGTGACGGGCATGTTGTTTCGCATAATCTCCCCCGTTGTTAATAATGGTGGTTGTGAGACGGATCGGTTAGTTATTGTGATTTTTTAGAATATTGTAAGGAATTAGTAAGTTAATTGGAACATATTTGGAATAAGTCCGCACTGTTTAAATCGGGAATGCCTTTATACCAAGAATGATTGAATAAGGAGGAATTTACTTGAATGCAAAGAGCGCATGGTGTGGAGTACCATGCAAATACAACTTTGCACGGTGATTGTTAATAGTCATGGTTCATGGGGCAACCCTGGTTCAGGCTTTTCCTGAACAAGATTCAGGGTATAGCGTGGCAATTCCACCAGCAGGTCGGCTTGACGCACAACTACCTGGCAGGCCAGACGTGAATGCTGGTTGAGCCCCCAGGCTTTGTCGAGCTGATCTTCTTCATCTTCACCCGCGGGCGTCAGCGAAGCGTAGCCTTCGCGGATGATGACGTGGCACGTGGCGCAAGCGCAGGATTTTTCGCAGGCATGTTCCAGCGCAATGCTGTTCTTGAGCAGTGCGTCGCACAGAAAGCCCCCCGCTTTGGCATCAAAGGTCGCGCCTTGCGGGCAGAGCGTGTCATGGGGCAGAACGATAATGCGTGGCATGGTGATCTCTCCGGAAAGTGGCGGATTAAACCTGTGCCAGGTCGGCCAGTTTATGTCCGGCCAGGGCGCGCTGTATGCTGGCGTCCATGCGCCGGGCGGCAAAATTCCGAGTGGCGCGGTTGAGCGCCTCGCTGGCCTGTTTAAGCGCACGCAGACTGTCCGCATCGCTGGTTTCGATGACTTCAGCCAATGCGTACATGGCCTTCGTCAGTACCGCACGCTCGCCGGGCGCGAGCAGGATTTCGCCATCCTGTTCGATGGCGGCGTAGGTGGCATCGAGCAGGCGCCGGGCGTCTACCTGTGCTTCGCGCAGCATGCGTACCTGCATGTCGCTGTCGGCTTTACCGTAAGCATCCTGCAGCATTTCTGCGACCTGGGTATCGCTCAGCCCGTATGAGGGCTTGACGATGACCGATGTTTCTATCCCGGTACTCTGTTCACGGGCGCTAACGCTCAGCAGTCCGTCGGCATCCACCTGCAGCGTCACCCGGATGCGTGCCGCGCCCGCCACCATGGGCGGGATGCCACGCAGCTCGAACCTCGCCAGCGAGCGACAGTCTGCCACCAATTCGCGTTCACCTTGCAGCACGTGAAAACTCATGGCGGTCTGGCCATCCTTGAAGGTGGTGAATTCCTGCGCCTGCGCTACCGGTATGCCGGCGTTGCGCGGGATGATCTTTTCCACCAGCCCGCCCATGGTTTCGATGCCCAGCGACAGCGGATTGATATCCAGCAGCAGCCAGTCGTCGTTGCCGCGATTGCCTGCCAGTACGTTGGCCTGCATGGCTGCGCCGAGGGCGACGACCTGATCGGGGTCGACATTGGTCAGCGGGGTCTGCCGGAAATGGTCGGCTACGGCCTGGCGTATATGCAGCATGCGGGTAGAACCGCCCACCAGCACCACGCCGGTGACCTCTTCTACGCCCAATTTGGCGTCGCGCAAGGCTTTGCGTGTAGGTTTGAGGGTGCGTGCCACCAGTTCGGCGGTGATGCTCTCGAACGTTTCACGCGACAGCAGTGCATCGATGGCGCGACCGTCGCACAGCGTGGTGTTGATGCGGGCGATGGGCTCAACCGACAGGGCTTCCTTGGCAACTCGAGCCTGAGTCAGCAATTGTTGCATGTCGTACGCATCCAGCGCTGGCAGCGCGAGTTGTGCGCTGACCCAGCCAGCGATGGCGCGATCGAAATCGTCGCCGCCCAGTGCGGAATCGCCGTTGGTGGCGAGTACTTCAAAGATACCCTGCGACAGTTTGAGGATGGAAATATCAAACGTGCCGCCACCCAGATCATAGACCGCATAGATACCTTCGGCGGCATTGTCGAGGCCATAAGCGATTGCGGCAGCGGTAGGCTCGTTGAGCAGCCGCAATACAGTCAGTCCGGCCAGTCGCGCAGCATCCTTGGTGGCCTGGCGCTGCGCGTCGTCGAAGTAGGCGGGCACGGTAATGACGGCGCCGGTGAGTTCGCCGCCCAATGCGGCTTCGGCACGCAGGCGCAACGTACGCAGAATTTCTGCACCGACTTCGACCGGTGTTTTGGCTCCCGCCGCGGTGGCGATGCTGACCATGCCCGGGGAGTCGATCAGGCGGTAAGGTATCTGGTGTATGTCGGCCACATCGGCGAGTCCGCGTCCCATCAGGCGTTTGGCGGAGGCGATGGTATTGAGTGCGTCGCAGCTTTGATGCGCCAGTGCGTCATGGCCGGTCTCGATATTGCCATCAGCCAGATAACGCACCACGGACGGCAGCAGACTGCGTTCAAATTCGTCGCGGATGACCGTGCCGGAGCCGCTGATGACGCTGGCTACCAGCGAATTGGTGGTACCTAGATCAATACCGACTGCCAGGCGATGCTGGTGCGGTGCGGCGGACAGGCCGGGTTCGGATATCTGTAGCAGTGCCATAATAGATTGCCGGTTTATGCGTCAATAAAAGGGTCAGACCTTGAAACTCTCGCCGCAGCCGCAGGAGTCCTTGACGTTGGGATTGTTGAACTTGAAGCCCTCGTTCAACCCCTCGCGTACGAAATCCAGCTCGGTGCCAGCCAGAAAAACATGGCTTTTCGGATCTACCAATACGGTCACGCCGTGGCTTTCAAACAGCAGGTCGTCTTCTGCAGTTTCGTCAGCAAATTCGATGGCGTAGGCCAGGCCGGAGCAGCCGCTGGTTTTAACCGCCAGACGTAAACCTACGCCCTTGCCGCGTTTTTCGATAAAACTGCTGACGCGTTTAGCCGCGCTCTCAGTCAGGGTGACAGTCATGATGCTCTCCTCAGCAGGGGTGATTACATCGAGAACGAGCTGCCGCAACCGCAAGTAGAGGCAGCATTCGGGTTCTTGATAAGAAAGCGGGCGCCTTCCAGGCCGTCTTCATAATCGATTTCGGCACCGGCCAGATACTGGAAACTCACCGCATCCACGATCAGATTGACGCCATGCCTGGCGATGCAGGTGTC
Source organism: Sulfuriferula sp. AH1 (assembly GCF_002162035.1). NCBI lineage: Bacteria > Pseudomonadati > Pseudomonadota > Betaproteobacteria > Nitrosomonadales > Sulfuricellaceae > Sulfuriferula > Sulfuriferula sp. AH1. Next base: position 32,477 of record NZ_CP021138.1, on the reverse strand, counting down.
GTCTTCATTGATGGTTTCGTCAAAGGCAAAACCATACTGGAAGCCGGAACAGCCGCCGCCGGTGACATAAGCACGCAAATTCAATTTCGGGTTGCCTTCTTCCGCGATCATGTCCTTCACTTTCAGCGCCGCGCTCTCGGAGAACTGTATCGGGCTGGAAAAATCGGTGATGGTTGCCGTTTGGGTGGTTTCAGACATGGTTTCTAACATGGTCAGCTCCTGTTTATCAGAGGTTGGGACATCAATGGGCAGCGACGGGTGCACAGATCGGATAGCCGGCTTCGCCCGTTTCGTGTTTGGAACGGTAATCCGCCACGGCGGCCTTGATCGCGTCTTCGGCGAGGATGGAGCAGTGGATTTTTACCGGCGGTAATGCCAGCTCTTCGGCAATGGCGGTATTTTTGATATCCAGCGCCTGTTCCAGCGTCTTGCCCTTGACCCACTCGGTCACCAGCGAACTGGATGCAATCGCCGAGCCGCAGCCGTAGGTCTTGAATTTGGCATCTTCGATCACGCCGTCGGCATTGACCTTGATCTGCAGCTTCATCACATCGCCGCATGCCGGTGCGCCGACCATGCCGGTGGCGACGCTGTCGTCGTCCTTGTCGAAGGTGCCGACGTTGCGCGGGTTTTCGTAGTGATCTATGAGTTTGTCGCTGTATGACATAGTGTTCTCCTGAATTTAGTGTGCAGCCCATTGCACCGAGTTGATGTCGATGCCATCCTTGTACATATCCCACAGCGGAGACAGCTCGCGCAGCCTGCCGATTTTTTCCTTGATCAGCTCGATCGCGAAATCCACTTCTTCGACCGTGGTGAAGCGCCCCAGGCTAAAGCGGATCGAGCTGTGCGCCAGTTCGTCGTTGCGGCCCAGTGCGCGCAGTACGTAGGATGGCTCCAGACTGGCCGAGGTGCAGGCCGAGCCGCTGGAGACCGCAATGTCCTTGATCGCCATCAGTAACGATTCGCCTTCTACATAGTTGAAACTGATGTTGAGATTGTGCGGCACGCGCCGGGTCATATCGCCGTTGACGTAGACCTCTTCCAGCGCCATGAAACCCGCCAGCAGACGGTCGCGCAGCTGGCGGATGCGTTCGTTTTCGGCAGCCATTTCCTCGGCGGCGATACGATAGGCTTCACCCATGCCGACGATCTGGTGCGTAGCCAGCGTACCGGAACGCATGCCGCGTTCGTGACCGCCGCCATGCATCTGCGCTTCCAGCCGTATCCGCGGCTTGCGGCGCACGTACAGTGCGCCTATGCCTTTGGGGCCGTAGGTCTTGTGGGCGGAGAACGACATCAGATCGACTTTGAGTTTGCCGAGATCAATTTCGACCTTGCCGGTCGCCTGCGCAGCATCCACATGAAAAATAATGCCTTTGTCGCGGCAGATCTGACCCAGCTCGGCAATCGGCTGGATCACGCCGATCTCGTTATTGACGAACATCACCGATGCCAGGATGGTGTCGGGGCGGATCGCCTGCTTGAAGACTTCCAGATCGAGCAGACCGTCTTCACGCGTATCCAGATAGGTGACTTCAAAACCCTCGCGTTCGAGTTCGCGGCAGGTATCGATAATCGCCTTATGTTCGGTTTTCACCGTAATCAGATGTTTGCCCTTGGCTTTGTAGAAATGCGCCGCGCCCTTCAGTGCCAGGTTGTTGGACTCGGTTGCGCCGGACGTCCACACGATTTCCTTGGGGTCGGCATTGACCAGCTTGGCAACGTGTTCGCGCGCCTCTTCGACAGCCTTGTCGGCATCCCAGCCGTAGGCATGCGAACGGCTGGCCGGATTGCCAAACATCACTGTCAGATAAGGGATCATCTTCTGTGCCACACGCGGATCGACCGGGGTGGTTGCAGAATAGTCGAGATATATAGGTGACTTGAGCATGGTGTCTTTAAGTATCGCGAGTAATGTTTGTCGGTTGACAGTCGGTACATTCTGCTATCAGCAAGTAGCGTACCAATATTGATTTGGTTTTGTAACTTTATGGTTTTATTGAATAAAAATATAAATTCAAGGTGATCTTGATTGTCGTTTTTGTAGGGATCGGTACAAAAACCCGAGCGTAGTCCCGGAGCGTGGGGTAGCCGCTGGCGTAATGAGCCGCGCGGCGTGCAGACTACGTGCCCGCCGGTGCCTGCGACATCAATTGCGCGGTATTTCCGAAGGCTTGTAGTTGCTGAAATGGCCTTCGCGGGCGGCCTGGCTGCGTACGCGTTTGCGCAGGACATCGATCTTGCTCTTGGGTGCCGGCATCGACACGAGTTTTTCCAGTTGCAGGCTGCCGCACTGTGGACAAGCGAACACGGTGGTTGATCTGACCAGAAGTTCGAAAGTTTTGTCGCAATTATTACAGCGATAATCGTAGATAGGCATACATCCTCCTGTAGGGTTACTTACAAAAATGCGCGTTATGGAAGGTATTAGCAAAATAAGTGCCTGATGAATTCCGGCACCTGGCTGCGGCTGTAAGCGAAATATGTATCCGGCGTGTCCGGCTGCGAATCGCGTCACAACGCGGTTATCGCAAATGATAAACGGGGAAACCCGGATCGCGGGGCGGTTGCCGATCCGGGTGCGATGCGTTACCGGTACGTTTTTTGCATGAAATACGTTTACAGGAAAATTATTGCGTCCGTCATCCCGGCAATTTAACGATCTTATTATCTCAATATCAAAAATATAGGGGAACAAGGGTTTGTATTTTAACCGTAGCCAGTATTGATTTTTGGAGAGCCAAATGGCTAAAACAGCAGAGCAGAGCAGGAGCCTGGAGCTGGTCACCATTTATGAAGTTGGCAAAATCTTGAGCTCGTCGCTCAACCTGCCGAAAACCTTTCGCGAGGTGTTGAACCTGTTGTCCGTTAATCTGGACTCGCGACGCGGCATGATCAGTTTGTTACAGGCGTCAGGCGAGTTGCACCTGGTTGGTGCCAGTGGCTTGTCGGCAGAAGAGTTCAAGCGCGGGCGGTTCCAGTCAGGTGAAGGTGTGACCGGACGCATATTGCAAACCGGCATACCGGTAGTCGTGCACGATATTGCCAAGGAACCGCTGTTTCTCAACCGTACCGGTTCGCTGGATGAGATCGCGGAGCAGCCCATCGCCTTTATCGGCGTACCGATAAAGCATGGCACCGAAACCATCGGCGTATTGAGCATAGACCGTGTGGCGGAAGGACGCAGCGGCAAATTCCAGAATGATGTGCTGTTGCTGACGATGGTCGCCAACCTGATCGGCCAGACCGTGCGCTTGCATCAGAGCGTCACTGCCGAGCGCACCCTGCTCATGCAGGAACAGCGGCGCCTAAAAAGCGAATTGCACGGCAAATACAGCCTGGACAATGTGGTCGGTTATTCCAAGCCCATGCAGGAGGTGTTCGCGCAGGCGCACATGGCTGCACCGGGGCACGCCACCGTGCTGTTGCGTGGCGAAAGCGGCACCGGCAAGGAAGTCATCGCCCGCGGCATCCATTTTCTCAGCTCGCGCAAGAACGGCCCGTTCATCAAGGTCAATTGCGCCGCATTGACCGAAACTCTGCTGGAATCCGAATTGTTCGGCCACGAAAAGGGCGCGTTTACCGGCGCGCAGGCCGAGCGTAAGGGCCGCTTCGAGCAGGCGCACGGCGGCACCCTGTTCCTGGACGAGATCGGCGATATTTCCCCGGCGTTCCAGGCCAAACTGTTACGCGTGCTGCAGGAGCGCGAATTCGAACGCGTTGGCGGCAATCGTTCCATTAAAGTCGATGTGCGCCTGATTACTGCCACCAACAGGAATCTGGAGCAAGCCGTCACCAAGGGCGAGTTTCGCGCCGATCTGTATTACCGCATCAACGTGGTCAGCATTTTCCTGCCGCCACTACGTGACCGACGCGAAGACATTCCCTATCTGGTGGAGCGTTTCCTCAGTAAATTCAATCTGGAAAACAAGCGCAAGCTGACCTTGTCGGCGGAATCCATGCAGGTGCTGGTCAACTGCTATTGGCCGGGCAATGTGCGCGAGCTGGAAAATTGCGTCGAGCGCACTGCAACCATGACGCGAACCAACGTCATCCGGGAATTCGACTTTCCCTGTCAGCATGCCAAATGCCTTACCCAGATGCTGCACGGTGACACCATCCCCGTCACCGTGATTCAGCCAGCTCACGTCGAGAAGCCGCCTGCGGCGGCAGAGAGCAACCAGCGCGAGCACGTCGCGCCATCAGCCGTTGAACACCCCGCCCCACCCTCCACCGAGCGCGAACGGCTGATCTGGGCGCTGGAACAGTGCGGCTGGGTACAGGCCAAAGCCGCCCGATTGCTTAATATCTCGCCACGGCAGATGGGTTACGCATTGCTGAAATACAACATTGAGGTGAAAAAATTTTGATAGTCAGAGAGAAAGCAGACAAAGGATAGTCAATGGAGAGTGCCAATATTTTCGATCGTAATCGTGTGATCCTGTGCCACTTCGACAGCTACAGCGCCGCCTCGGTGTTTGCGCGCTACGGCACCAGCGTACTGGCGCCCACCCCGTTGCCGGAAGAAGCCAGCGCGATGGCTGCACCAGCAGAAACCAGTGAACAGCATGATGCCGATACCGTGATGGCGGCCATGACCGCGCAGTATGGTTATTCCCCGACCGTATTGACGCATGCCGATGGGTTTCAGGAATGGATGGACAGTCCCACCGGCCCGATTCGCATTCATTTGCTGCGTTTTACTACGCTGGATGCACCCAAGGCCGCACTGGAACCCAATGGCGGCGTGTTCAAACCCATCAGTGAAATGCGCGGTACCCCGATTCAGGAGCTTAACCTGCTGCGCCGAGCGTTTGATCTGGTGATGAGTGGTGGCTGAAATGCCGTGGCATTCACTGTGCGCGTATTCACGTTGGAGGGCGTAAGAAATTTTGTGTAAACGGTCATTAAGCAGGAAACTGCTACTACTTTGAAAGGAGTTGTAATGACCGCAGCAAAAGCACTACCCAATGACCTGATTGATAGCCTGTTATCGGGTTACCAGAAACCTGAAGACCTGATTGGCGAACACGGCCTGCTCAAGCAGCTGATCAAGGCGCTGGTTGAACGCGCCCTGGAAGCCGAGATGGAAGCCCATCTCGGCCATGGTAAACATGAAGCCGTCACCAACCCAGCCAAGAACCCCCGCAATGGCAAAAGCAGCAAGACGCTCAAAGGTGAATTCGGTGAACTGCCCATTGACATCCCCCGGGATCGCCACGGCAGCTTTGAGCCGCAACTGATCCCCAACATCAGCCGCGCTGGAGTGGCTTCGACGAGAAGATAGTGTCGCTGTATGCCCGTGGCATGACCGTACGGGAGATACAAAGCCACCTGGAAGAAATGTATAGTGCCGAAGTGTCGCCCAGCCTGATTTCATCCGTCACCGATGCCGTGTCTGACGAAGTGAAACTGTGGCAATCGCGGTCGCTGGATGCACTGTATCCGATCGTGTACATGGACTGCATCCATGTGAAGGTGCGCGATATGGGTGCCGTGCGCACCAAAGCCGTGTATCTGGCGCTCGGCATCAACCTGGCCGGCGAGAAGGAATTGCTGGGTATCTGGATCGCCCAGACCGAGGGTGCCAAGTTCTGGCTGCAGGTGGTGACCGAGCTGAAGAATCGCGGGGTACAGGACATCTTCATCGCCTGCGTGGATGGGTTGAAGGGTTTCCCTGAAGCCATCGAGACGATCTACCCCAAGACTGCCGTGCAGCTTTGCATCGTACACATGGTGCGTTACAGCTTGAACTACGTCTCGTGGAAACTGCGCAAGGAAGTCGCTGATGCGCTGCGTGCCGTGTACACGTCAGCCACTGTCGAAGAGGCCGAACAGCGGCTGGATGAATTCGAGCAGCAATGGGGTGCAGATTACCCGTCTATCGTCCGATCCTGGCGCAGTAACTGGGCACGCATCATCCCGTTCTTCGACTACCCGCCCGAGATCAGGAAAGTGATCTATACCACCAATGCCATTGAGTCGGTAAACATGAGTCTACGCAAAATCACCAAGAACCGGGGCGCGTTCCCCAGTGATAAAGCCCTGCTAAAATTGTTCTATCTGGCGCTGCTCAACATCAGCAAAAAATGGACGATGCCGATCCGTGATTGGAACGCAGCATTAAACCGGTTTAATATTCAGTTCGAAGACCGGCTGCCGCAACAATAGCGAAATCCCGTTTACACAAAATTTAGGACACCCTCTAGATGATATGGACGAGCTTACGCATGGCTGCCCCAATGACCGCCTTCGGCACCAAGCCGTTGGCTTCCATTCTTTCCCCAAACGCCTGTAGCACCGTGTGTGTGACGTAACGCCACCATGCCTGGCATATACAAGGCTTTCCTCAAGTCCGCATGGCCGGTTCTGGAAATCATGGTGCGACCCTTGACTGAACTACCGGATTGCCGCTGACGTGGCGATACGCCGATGAAGGCTGCCAGTGCCTTGCCGTTGGCAATGCGTAAACTCGTCCATATCATCTATGGTGTGGTGAAGTCAGGCAGGCCGTTTGATGCCAATTTCGTTCACAGCAGGCTTGCTATTCAAGACGGTATCTGACCCCGAAGTTCTACCTGGTTGAAAAAGATTATTGGCTCATGCACATTCTCGCTCGCTATAATCCCAAAATAAAATAACAATAATCCCAATTAGGCTATACTTAAATCCCAAATAGACGAGGCGGCCAAGCATGCTTGAAACTGAAGCAACATCAATCTATCCCAGATACATCCAGTCACGCGTGACGGCTGCGCTGGCTGACACGCCAGTCGTGTTGTTGAGCGGCCCGCGCCAGGCGGGTAAAACCACCTTGGTGCGGCAGTTGGCTGGGAGTGAGCGGCGTTACCTCACGCTTGACGATGAGCTCACACGACTTGCAGCGCAGGAAGATCCGGTTGGGGTGATTCGCAGTCTTGATAGTGCCGTAATAGACGAAGTACAGCGCGCACCCAACTTGCTCTTGGCAATAAAAAAAGCGGTCGACGAAGATCGCCGTGCGGGTCGATTCTTGCTCACCGGCTCGGCTAATCTAATGGCTTTGCCCAGTATTGCCGACTCGCTCGCAGGGCGAATGGAAACCTTGGTGTTGCTGCCTCTCGCGCAGTGCGAGATCACCGCCAATCCTGAATCTTCACGCACATGGCTAGACACTTTATTTGCCGATGGCATATTGGCGGCAACACAGCCTGCGGTGGGCGAGGCGCTGGTAGATAAAGTGATTCGAGGCGGCTATCCCGAAGCGTTATCGCGTAAGGATAATCGTCGCCGCAGAACCTGGGCAAAACAATACATCGACTCGCTAATCCAGCGCGACATCAAAGACATCGCCAGCATCGACAAACTCGATCAGGTGCCCCGTCTGATGCGCGCCTTGGCGCACACTGCAGGGCGGCTTTGCAACTATAGCCAGCTGGGCGGACAAGTCGGCATCGACCATAAGACTGCCAGCAAATACATTGCCATCTTCGAGCAAATGTATTTGATGCAGCGGCTGCAGCCGTGGTCGAGGAACCGGCTATCGCGTTTGGTTAAAACCCCCAAGCTGCAATTTAATGATTCTGGCCTGTTGAGCGTGTTGTTGGATTTTTCCGATCCGATGCGCCAACGCAATCTGTTTGGTCAATTGCTGGAAAGCTACGTGTACGCCGAGCTACGCAAACAAATCACCTGGTCAGAAGGTGAATATGGACTTTTCTACTACCGCGACAAAGACCATTACGAAGTCGATTTCGTCGTGGAGAATGCCTCGGGGGGAATTATCGGCATCGAAGTTAAAGCCGCCGCCAGTGTCTCCTTGAGCGACCTCGCCGGATTAAAGCGGCTGGCCAGCGTTGCGCCCCAGAATTTCAAAGCAGGCATCATCCTTTATGATGGAACCGAAACGCTGCCCCTCGGCCGAGCCAATGACCGTCCGTTGTGGGCGATGCCCATTGCCACCCTCGCTAGCAGTCGGAAAATGTAATCAAGCGATGAATAAATCCAAACTCAAGACCTAAGCCCCGTAAGCCCCGTAAGCCCGCAAGGACTTTATCGCTGCCGTTACCGCCCGCGCCAACTTGCTCGGCTTGTCGGAAGCCGGTGGCACGCTCGAAGTTGCACCTGGCGAAAAAAAAGGCGACATCGCCATCGTCGCTGATCGGGAATGGCCAGTTAAGGTGTATGAGCAACGCGACCGCCTGATCAAGCACATCAAGACGGTGGATGCCGTCGCCTACACCTGGTCGCTTTGCCACGCTGCGCTACATGGAAATCCACGACTATCTGGATCATGGCCATCGCCATCGCGTAGAAATAGGGGGCTTCCACACACTGCCGTTACTGTCTTTAACGAGCAGCTGTTTGGAACAGAACCGTCTGTTCGCTGTCTCCATTGATCTGTATGATGAATAACCATCAACGGTTTTCGCAAAGGTTCCGCTATGCTAAATAATCTGACGCCATTTTTCCTGCACTGGGGCATTATGGCGCTGTCGCTGTGGGTGGCCAGCTATGTATTCAGCGACATCAAATTCGCAAATGCCTCCTCGCTCATCATCTCCGCATTGCTGCTCGGTTTTGCGAATGCCATTATCAAGCCGTTGCTGATTATTCTGACGCTGCCGTTGACTCTGGTCACGTTCGGATTATTCCTGCTGGTGATCAATGCGCTGATGATTTTGCTGGTGTCGTCACTGGTGCGCGGTTTCAGCGTGTCCGGGTTCTGGACGGCGTTATTCGCCAGTATTTTTATCTCCATAATCAGTTTCCTGATTGGTTTATTCCTGATTGGCGGCGCGCCGCCGTTACAATTGTCGCATGACGGTGTGTGGATCTGAACGCACTCGCTGGCGTTGTACCAACCAGTTCAATCGGGGTTAATCCCGGCGTTTAATCGTGACATTTTATGTCAGTTTTGTTTGTCAGATTTGCGACAAATCCGCACATGCCATCTCCTTCCTGTCGCACTTGCTACATCTCAGAAATCCCTAAATTTTTCTGTAATTAACTGATTTAAATATAAAATATTTGTTGGCATGGTTCTGGCTAATAGGTTGCTCGTAAAGCTGTTTTTTCCGCAACTTTTAATCAGGGGCGATTCATGCATGCAAATTCGGAACATATCGGTATCGAGAAGGGCAAGCCACTAAAACAGTTGCTTGAGAAGATTGCCGACCACAAGGGTTGTGGTACGTCCAGCGATGGCGGCAAGGCGAGTTGCGGTTCGTCGGATGGTCCGGCGGACATGGCGCCGGAAGTATGGGAAAAGGTCAAGAACCATCCCTGCTACAGCGAAGAGGCGCATCACCATTACGCGCGTATGCACGTGGCGGTCGCGCCGGCCTGCAACATTCAGTGCAATTACTGCAACCGCAAATACGATTGCGCCAACGAATCGCGTCCGGGTGTGGTCAGCGAGAAGCTGACGCCTGAGCAGGCCTCGAAAAAAGTGCTGGCGGTAGCGTCTGCGATTCCGCAAATGACGGTGCTCGGCATTGCCGGCCCTGGCGACCCCCTGGCCAACCCCGCCAAAACTTTCAAAACATTTGAACTGATAGCCAAGACTGCGCCGGACATCAAGCTTTGCCTTTCCACTAATGGCCTGGCGCTGCCTGATCACGTCGATACCATCAAGTCGTTTAATGTCGATCACGTGACCATTACCATCAACATGGTAGATCCGGAAGTCGGACAGCATATTTATCCGTGGATTTACTACAAGAACAAACGCTACACCGGTATCGAGGCGGCGCGCATCCTGACCGAGCGTCAGTTGCTGGGTCTGGAAATGCTGACTGCTGCTGGTGTATTGGCCAAGATCAACTCGGTAATGATTCCGGGCATCAACGACAAGCATCTGGTGGAAGTGAACAAGGCGGTCAAATCGCGGGGCGCTTTCCTGCACAACATCATGCCGCTGATTTCGGCACCTGAGCATGGTACCGTTTTCGGCCTTAACGGCCAGCGCGGTCCCAGCGCGCAGGAGCTGAAAGCCTTGCAGGATGCATGTGAAGGCGACATGAACATGATGCGCCATTGCCGTCAGTGCCGTGCCGATGCAGTGGGTCTGCTGGGCGAAGACCGCAGTGCGGAATTCACCACCGAGAAAATCGACGAGATGAGCGAAGTGGTCTATGACGCCGCCACGCGCAAGGCCTATCAGGAGCTGGTGGAAGCCGAGCGTCTGGAAAAGGTTGCCGCCAAGGAAGCTGCGCTGGCAGACATGTCCGACGCAGAAGTGTCCGACATCAAGATCATGATCGCCGTCGCCACCAAGGGCAGGGTCGGGTCAACGAGCATTTCGGCCACGCGACCGAGTTCCAGATTTACGAAGTGGGTTCGGCCGGTTCCAAGTTTGTCGGTCACCGTCGCGTCGATCTGTATTGCCAGGGTGGCTTCGGCGAGGAAGAAACCTTGCCATCGGTGGTACGCGCGATCAATGACTGTCACGCGGTGTTTGTCGCCAAGATCGGCGGCTGCCCGCGCGACGAGTTGAAGGCGGCAGGTATCGACCCGGTCGATCGTTTCGCGCACGAGTTTATCGAGGAGTCGGCGATCACCTACTTCAAGGAATACCTGGCCAAGGTGCGCAGTCACGAGATTATGCATGAAGTGCGCGGCGATGCGGACATCCGTCAGGGCGCCTATATCTCTGCCGCCTAGTTGCTGAATTTATATTTAAGGAAAAATCATGGCTTACAAAATCGTAGCTTCCCAGTGCACCGGTTGTTCCGCGTGCGAACCCGAGTGCCCTAACGTCGCTATCCGCGAAAAGAACGGCGTGTTCATTATCGATCCGAAAAAATGCACTGAATGTCTCGGTCATTTTGATGAACCGCAGTGTGTAGCGGTGTGTCCGGTCGATCTGACTTGCGTTATCGACAACGCCTTTCCACGTTACGTAGCGCCTGCCTGAAGTCGTCTTAAGAGGAGTTTTGCAATGAATATCACTATCACCCCCAAGGCCGAAAAATTCATGCGCCGTATCGTTCGCTTCGGCGGCGGCCCGGCCGATTCAGGTTTCCGGCTTACGGTTACGGCCGGTGGCTGTTCCGGTCTGGCTTCCGAGTTTTCGGCAGAAGCTGCGCCCAAGGATGGCGATGCGACGCTGGACTGGAACGGTCTCAAGGTGTTCTTGTCGGCGGAAAGCCGTTTATTGCTGGATGGCGTCACCATCGATTTTGTCGATACCACGCTGGAATCCGGGTTGAGTTTCATCAACCCGAATGCCGCATCCTGCGGTTGCAGCTCGGCTGAATCCGCCAAGCCCGCCCAGACTACTGTCAGCATCGCTGACATCAAGCGCACCTGAGCGTATCGCCATGCCACCCGCCGCCTCCAGCCAGTATTCCGCAACACCGGCACTGCCGTCAAGTGGCGGTGATGCTGCGCTGGCGGATTTCGACGACTGGCTGGGCAGCGCCTGTCTCGGCGGCGCGTTACCTCCGGCAGTAGCGGCTGATTTGCAAAGTGCGGCAGCGGCTTACCATCTGGATGAGGTCGCCGAAAGCTATCTGACGCAGGCTTATGCCCGCGCTCCGGAGCATCCGGCGGTGCATATCGCGCTCTACCGTTTCTATTTCTATAAAAACCGTTTGAGCGAGGCACTGGCCGTGGCGCAACGTTGCCTGATTAAGACAGCGGTCGATCTGGGTTTGCCGGTTGATTGGCGCGAAGTGGCTCTGGATCATGCTGTATTTGCAGAACATGCAGACAGTTACGCCCCCGCACCGCGATTTTATCTGTTCACCCTGAAAGGTTGCGCTTATCTGCATATGCGACTGGGCGATCTGGAGCAGGGGGCGGCACTGGTCGCCAAATTAATGGCGCTGGACCCGAGCAACAAACTGGGCGGCGCAGTGTTGCAAGGCATACTTGATCGAGTGGGGCTAAATGATGATGACGAATGACGTTGTTGAAGCTTTCGAAGCGCTCGACTGGCAGGCACAGCCGATAGATTGTGCAAGTTGCCCGCATTTTGTCATGAGCACGATTGGGAAATGCGAAGCGCAACATGCCTGCGTGTTTGATCGCTATGCGCTGCGCATAGACCGTTTCTTCCGCTGGAATGCGGACTTGGCCAAGGAATATCTCAAGCACCCGTATTTTGAAGTACGCGCCATTGCGGCGAAATACGTTGAAGTGTTTTATCTGCCGCAGCTGGTGGCTGATGAGGACGAGACAGTGCGCTGGAGTGCCGCACAACGCCTGACGCTAACGCAGTTAAGGTTGTTGTGTCAGGATCCGGATAGGGAAGTGCGTATCCGGGTTGCGACCCGACTGCCTGAAAATGAATTGAAAAGCATGATTCATGATGCTGATTATTATGTGCGGACTATCGTGGCGCGACGCATACCCATAGGTTTGCTGCCGTTGATGATCCATGATGCCGATCGTGAGGTGCGGGCGGAAGTCGCCAAGCGTATTGCACTGAGTGGTTTGCGACAGATGGCGTCAGACCCCGAAGTGCAGGTGCGGCTGGTGGTGGTGCGGCGCTTGCCGGCAGCACAATTAAGCATGTTTCTGCGTGATGCAGACTGGCGCGTGCGTTACGAAGTGGCGCAGCGTATCGATGAGCGACAGCTCCAGGCGTTGCTGATGGATGAGGATGAGGCAGTGCGCGAAATCGCGCAGGCTCGTCAGCGTATAGCCGTGCCGATATCGGCCAAGAAATTAATTCAATGTGGAGCGCCGCTATGAAAATCAGTCGTGATGACAGCATAGTCGAATTAAGCGGGCCGCCCGATTTCAATTACGGGCAGAAAGTCAGAAGTCTGAAAACCGTGCGCAATGACGGCACTTTTCAAGGCAGAGAAATCGGCGACATACTCGTCAACAAGGGCGATATCGGTTATGTCACCAGCATAGGCACTTTCTTGCAGCAGTTCTATATCTATGCGGTTGAGTTTGTCGAACATGGCTACCGTGTCGGCATGCGCGGCAAGGAACTGGCGGCTATGGAGGAAATGAAGCCACATGATCAGGAAGTCCAGGTTTAAGGGAGAACATCATGATAGAGCCCAGAGCAGCCAAATTTCAGTGGGGTCAGCGCGTAGTCGCCGGGATTGATCTGGTTAATGACGGTTCTTATCCGGAACGCGAAGCCAATGCGTTGCTCGTTGCCCAGGGCAGCATAGGGGAGGTGGTGCAAATCGGCCATCACGTTGATTCCGATACCCCCATCTATCTGGTGGAATTTGGAGAAGATGCGCGGAGCGGTTGCGTGGTCGGCTGCATGGAAGAAGAAATTCTGCCCGCCTGATGGTGCGGAGGTCGTCATGAGTAACCGACAGGTGGCAAGGCATACGAAGACAAAAAAGGTATCCAGGGCAAATTATCACGTGTCTGATGCGGCCAACCCGCATCCCAACGAATTCGATCTGCGCCGCATAACCCGCATGCTAGCGTTACGTGTGCGCTACCGTTATGTCGAACCGGAAGTGCAGGCGGTTGCCGGCGGTTACCGGATAGTCAGTCCGTGCTGTTCGCGCAACATCGATGTTAGTGGCGGCACGATAGACATCGCCCGGCTGGAATATGCCCATCCGGAAGGGCTGTGGCGGCTGTATCACAAGGATCACGGGCAGGACGTCTGGAAAATGTACGCGCTATCGCCGCTGCTGCACATGCTGATTTCGCAACTGAACGAGGACCCGTTACGGGTGTTCTGGCAATGAGCAGCGCCGCCCCGATCTATGTTGATAGCAACGCGACCACAGCGCTCGCGCCGGAGGTGCTGGCGGCGATGACAGCGTGCCTGGCCGAGTGTTACGGCAACCCGTCCAGCCTGCATCGTGTCGGGGCGCTGGCAAAGCAGATGGTGATGGACGCGCGCAGCAAGGTGGCTGCGCTGCTCGGCGCATCACCGGCAGAAATTGTGTTTACCAGCAGTGCTACCGAAAGTAATCATCTGGCGATACTCGGCGCGTTGGGCCGGGATGCGTCGCGGCGCCATGTGGTGACGACGGCGGTTGAGCATCCTGCCACGCGCTTGTTGCTGGCAAGGCTGGCGGGGCAGGGGGTGGCAGTAACCGAGCTCCCGGTTGACAGTGATGGCCTGCCTAATCTGGCCGCACTGCAGGCAGCGATCACACCACACACCGCACTGGTCAGCATGATGTGGGCGAATAACGAAACCGGCGCAGTGTTACCGGTGGCCGAGGCGGCGGCGATGACTGCCGCTCATGGTGTACTTTTTCACACCGATGCAGTGCAGGCGGTCGGCCGCATGCCTGTGGATATGCGCTACGTGCCGGCGGATTTGCTGTCATTGTCGGGTCACAAATTGCATGCAGCCAAGGGCATCGGTGTGCTTTTTATGCGTAAGGGCTGCAAGTTGCCGCCGCTGTTATGGGGGCATCAGGAACGCGGCCGGCGCGGCGGCACCGAGAATGTCGCAGCGATTGCCGGGTTGGGCGTGGCTGCCGAACTCGCGCTGGCACACATGGCGTCCGATAGCGCTTATGTGGCTGCATTGCGCAACCGGCTGGAACAGGGGCTGTTGCAGCAACTGCCCTTTGCCAGCGTCAACGGCAGCGGCGCGCAGCGTCTGGCGAATACCAGCAATATCGGTTTCGGCGAAATCGATGCCGAGATCACGCTGGACCGGCTCGACAAGGCGGGCATCTGCGCCTCCAGCGGCTCGGCGTGTACTGCGGGCGGCACCGAGCCATCACATGTTTTATTGGCGATGGGGCAATCGCGGGCCAAAGCACTGGCTGCGGTGCGGTTTTCGCTGAGCCGTTACAACACCGTGCTTGAGGTAGACCGCATCCTCAAGGTTTTGCCGGACATCGTGCGACCGCTGGCCGGAATGGTCGCGTAACGTAACAATTTAACTTTACTGGAATTTGAACATGAAAATCATGATCCGCAAGAATGCAGCAGGCGAGTTATCCGCCTACGTCCCCAAGAAGGATCTGGAAGAGCCGATTTCCATAATGGAAAAACCGGATATGTGGGGTGGCATGATTACGCTGGCGAATGGCTGGCAACTGGAGCTGCCGGAAATGGCGGCGGATACCCGATTGCCGATTACTGTTGATGCACGCAAAGTGAATGACTGACATGGCTATCTCGCTCGAACAAGTTGAAAACCTGACCGGCATGCTGGTGGCATTGCCGAGCGGGGAAAACCCCGTGCCGGCAGTGCGCGCCGGTTTTCCGGAGCTGTCGGTATCGCGCTGTTCGGCTGACGACATGCGCGATGAAGCTCCGTTCCGCTGCGTCGGTGATTACGACGTATTCCTGGTCGATACCAGCAGCCATTGCTGGCGCATTATCGACGAACCTGCTGTCGCGACCGGCGTGATACTCGCCGCGCGCAGCTAATCAAGCTGACAGAAAGCAATCATGGAAGACGACTGGATTCCGTTAACCGACCCCGATATCAGCACGCATGAACTGGCTGCTGTCGCCAATGTGCTGAAATCCTCGCGCCTGTCTGCGGGGCCGGTGGTGGAAAAATTTGAAGATGCCTTTGCCGAAAGCCTGGGGCGCAGTTATGCCGTTGCGGTATCCAGCGGCACCATAGGCTTGATGGTCAGCCTGCGAGCAATGGGCATTGGCCCTGGCGACGAAGTGATAGCCAGCGCTTACTCCTGGCATCAGATTGTGCATGCCATCGTGCTGGTCGGGGCCTCGCCGGTATTTGCCGATATCGACTACTGGTCGGGTACGTTGTCGGTAGAGAAGGCCGCAGCCAAAATCACGCCGCAAACTCGCGCTATCGTGGCCGGCAATACCAACGGTCACCCGGCAGCATGGGAGCCGTTTCGCGCACTGGCCGATGTGCACGGTATCAAGCTGATCGAAGATTCTACCGAGGCCATCGGTTCGCAATATAAAGGTCAGCTGGTCGGCACTTTCGGCGATGTGGCGATATTCGATTTTTCCCAGCCCTCGGCGCTGTGTTGCGGCGAGGGCGCGATGATCGTGACTGACGATCACGACCTCGCCAGTGAGTTACGCTACCACCGCAGCCGCGGTCTGGACGAACGCTTCTCCATCGCCATTGCCAGTCGGGTGCCGTTTCAGGCCTCCATCAGTGATATGACAGCGGCGCT
This sequence comes from Sulfuriferula sp. AH1, assembly GCF_002162035.1. Classification (NCBI taxonomy): domain Bacteria; kingdom Pseudomonadati; phylum Pseudomonadota; class Betaproteobacteria; order Nitrosomonadales; family Sulfuricellaceae; genus Sulfuriferula; species Sulfuriferula sp. AH1. The sequence goes on along the minus strand of NZ_CP021138.1, from coordinate 16,428 downwards.
CGGTCTGGCGCAACTCGACCGGCTGGATGAAATCCTGGCACGGCGCAAGCGGGTCGAAAGCTTTTACGAGGAACACATCCTTGCGTTTGAAGGCATCAAGCCGTCCTATGTCGCACCCGAAGTGGATGAAGTGCATTGGATGAGCTTTGTCGTTCACCTTGGCACCCGCTTCACGCGCAGCGGGCGCAACCAGATAGTCGACGATCTCGCTACTGAGCAGGTCGAAGTGCTGGCTTACTGCAACCCGCTGCATTTGCAGTATTTTTACAGCATGCTGGGACACAGGAAAGGCGATCTGTTCGTCACCGAAAAAGTAGCAGACCGTTCGCTGGCGCTGCCGTTCCATGCCCATCTGGACAGCGACACGGTGCATTTTATCGTCACTACCACCAAGGACTCATCAATCAACGTTGGTGCCGGAGCGGCGATTTACTGAAGCCCCATCAGCAATCGAGGATTTAGACATGACCATACAAACGACACTCCCCCCGCAATTGACCGACGGCCTGGTCGGCGGTCGCGTTATCCCTTATTTCGGGCCCGGCGTACTCGATCTGATTCCCGGCGGTGCACCGGTGCCATCCGCCCCCGAGGCACTGGCAGCGATACTGACATCCAAAGTCACCGTACCCCACAAGATCCGCAACCGGCTGACGGCAGCGGCGCAATTCATCGAGAACTTCAAGCACCGCAAAACCCTTACCACTTACATGGGTGAGGCGTTTGCGCCCAAGATGACGCCGTCGCCGCTGCATACCTACATTGCCTCGTTGACCAATCTGCCGCTGTGGGTTGATGCCTGGTACGACGACGCATCGCAAAATGCGCTGGCCGGGCGTAGCGACTGGGGGCAGGTACAAGGCTTGTCGCAGTCGGAACATTTCGGCACCTGGACCGGATATTACGATGCATTAGGCGTGCCGACTATCGAAGACAATGCCGCCGCCTGGAACACCATGCTCTACAAACCGATAGGCGGCGCACGTCCGGCGGCCAATTTCCTGGTGTCCGATACCGATTACGTCGAAGTGCTTACCGAGATCGACATCCAGACGCCGATTCCGCCCAAGGTGCAGGAAACCCGCACCGGCCGGCATTTTCTGTTCCTCGGCTGCCGTTTCAACGACCAGCTGCAGCGCACTTTCGCCCGTCAGGTGATGAAGCGTTCGTCGGATCACCACTGGGCAGTATTGCCGGGCGAACTGACCCGTAACGAACTGCGCTTTCTCGAAGAGCAAAATATTCAGCACATAGATATGCCGCTGCAGCAATTCGTCGCGTTGTTAACCGGCGAAAAGCTGGAAGTGCATTCGTAATTTACAATCTAAATCAGGAGTTCAAATCATGCCCATGTTAACCATACAACCCAGCGGAAAAATCGTAGAAGTCGAAGCCGGTAAAAGCCTGCTTGCCGCTATTCTTGCAGCCGGCGAATCGATAGCACATAAATGTGAAGGCAAAGCCGAATGCGGTTCATGCCACATCTATGTCAAGGAAGGCCGTAAAACCTTGTCCAAAACCCAGCGTCTGGAAAACGAAAAACTCGACAGCATCGTCGGCGTCAGTTCCAGTTCGCGCCTGGCTTGTCAGGCATTACTTGGCACTGAAAACGTGACGGTGGAATTGCTCAGTTTCGTTTAAGCCAAGTTACGGCTACCGGCAAGCCGGTAGCCGTTGATTTGGGCAAAGTGGAAATTCTTAGAAAGTACCTTTAGGTTGGCTATGCCCACTCGTTATCAGGGTTTCCGCCTCATCCAGCTCGGCCAGCACACGTACACAATAATCGTGATAATGCCGCCCTTCTTCCGTAGTGCACAGTTGTCTGGTAGAGCGGTTAAGCAGCCGAACGCCCAGCTGTTCTTCAAGGCGTTGTAATCGCTTGCTTACCACGGCGCTGGAAAATCCAAGCTCTCGCCCCGCAGCGGACAAGCTCCCGGCTTTCACCACGGCAACAAAAATAAGCAGATCAGTAATATTTTCAACCAGCATATATTTAACAAAAAAGAGAAAGTGAATCAATTATATAATCAATTATCAAGTTTTTGTTAATAGTGGATGATGACGTTTCTGCCAATCAGCATGCATGGCTTTGGCGCAATCCAATCAGAAAGGTGCATATTATGAATATCACATCATTAGCTATTGCAAACGAAACCGCTCAGTTTGAGCGGAACAGATTTAATCAGTGGTTCAAGGAAGAATTTGAAAAGGAGACCAATGTTCGTGCCGAGACTAAAACCCATACCTTGGCACTCATCGCAACCAAAGGTACGCTGGATTGGGCATACCCGCCTTTTATCCTGGCGTCCACTGCCTCAGCATTAGGCTGGGAAGTGTCTATATTTTTCAGTTTCTACGGTTTGGAATTGTTAAAGAAAGATTTGCGGTTAGGCGTTTCCCCGCTGGGGAACCCGGCCATGCCCATGAAAATGCCCATAGGACCGGACTGGTTCCGTGGAATCGACTGGAAAATTCCAAATGCAGTGATGGGGAACGTCCCTGGATTCGAGATGATGGCCAAATCCATGTTCAACAGCACCTTGAAGCAAAAAGGCGTTGCGAGTATTGAAGAATTGCGTTCAGCCTGTATTGAAGCCGAGGTAAAACTGGTGGCATGCCAGATGACGGTTGATTTATTCGGATACGAGAAAACTGATTTTGTGCCGGAAGTGGCTGAATGGGTAGGTGCAGCCAGCTTTCTCCCATTAGCTGCCAAAGCGGATATTTGTTTATATATTTAATGTTATTGCGGAATAAATCTGTCGTGATTTGGCAGGGCGGCTTGGCTAAAACCTGAAATTTATGGTGGCTGCGTGCTCAGCCATAACGTCCGATACCCAGATCGTCCACACGGATCGACGGGTCGCGCCGTGCGATCAGATCGGCAAGTATCTGCGCCGAGCCGCACGCCATGGTCCAGCCCAGGGTGCCGTGGCCGGTGTTGAGCCACAGGTTGGGGTGGCGGGTAGCGCCGATGATGGGCGTGCCGTCCGGCGTCATCGGGCGCAGCCCGGTCCAGAACGTCGCTTCGGGTATGTCGCCGCCGTGCGGGAACAGGTCGTGCATCACCATCTCCAGCGTGCGCCGACGTCGAGGGTTGAGGGTCAGGTTGAAGCCGGCCAGTTCGGCCATGCCGCCGATGCGGATACGCTGGTCGAAACGGGTGATGGCGATTTTGTAGGTTTCGTCCAGCACGGTGGAAACAGGCGCGGCGGGCGCGGCGGTGACCGAGGCGGTCAGCGAATAGCCTTTGACAGGGTAGACCGGGATGTCCAGGCCGACTTGCCGCAACAGGTTGCGCGAATAGCTGCCCAGCGCGACTACGTAATGATCGCCGGTTATGTGTTCGGCCCCCGCCGTTATGCCGGCAATACGGCCATGCTCGCTAATCAGGCCGGTGATCGGCAGGTTGTAGCGGAAGTTCACGCCCAGCGCTTGTGCTGCTTCCGCCAGCCGGCTGGTAAACAGCATGCAGTCGCCGGTTTCGTCGCCGGGCAGATGCAGTCCGCCGGTGAGTTTGTGGCTGACCGCAGCCAGTGCCGGTTCCACCCTCGCACAGTCGTTCGGGTTCAGCAACTGGTAGGGTACGCCCTGGCGTTCGAGCACAACGATATCCTTGCTCGCTGCGTCCAGTTGTTGCCGGGTACGGAAAACCTGCAGTGTCCCTAGCCTGCGTTCTTCGTAGGTGATGCCGGTTTGCATGCACAGGTCGTGCAAGCAATCGCGGCTGTATTCGGCCAGCCGCACCATGCGTTCCTTGTTGACGAGGTAGCGACTGAGCGTGCAATTCTGCAGCAACTGGCCCATCCATTGCAGTTGCCACAACGAGCCGTCGGGACGGATAGACAACGGTGCATGGCGCTGGGTCAGCCATTTAAGCGCTTTCAGGGGAATTCCCGGCGCAGCCCAGGGGGTCGAATAGCCCGGTGAAATCTGTCCTGCGTTGGCGAAACTGGTCTCCAGCCCCGGGCCCGGCTGACGGTCGATAACCGTTACCTGAAACCCGGCGCGAGCCAGATAATAAGCACTGGTTACACCGACTACTCCGCTCCCAAGGATAACGACATGCATCGTACATCTCCAGCTTCAGCCTATATGCAAAGTATATAGCGCATATGTGTCCGGTGCCCATTTCCGGCGATGTTTAACTGGCCGAAGGCGTGCCTGCCGACTTCATGCCGACATAGTGCTGCGTTCAGCGTACGACGATCTGGATGTCGATATCCCGGCTTAACCAGCCTACCGTGATGGCGTGGAATGCCGCGTAATCGGCTTCATCCCAGATCAGGCACAGCAGCGCTTCCCGTTCGCTGAGTAATTCGACGCCGCGGAACAGTTTTTCGCTGGCCTTTGCGCAATCCTGCGGATCAACGCCGTGGCGGGCAAAGACGATGGTGGCAGCGACAATTCCGCTGTCTATACTTTCCGGCGAGGCAATCCAGGCGTCCTGGCCTTCGATACGGATCATTGCTGGTTTTTCAAGAGTGGCTTGCATTTTAATCTCCTAGGGTCAACATGCGTATGCATGCCTGGCGCAACAGCATAAACCATGCCATTAACGGCAGATCCCATGCATGGCGGAGAATGGCGGTCTACGCGTTGCAACGATGCAACAATTGCCGCATCTATCCTGTATGTTTTGTCGTAAAGGCTACAGCTGCAGCGTTGCTGCATTTTGCGTGGCGCGAGGCAAATCGCCGCTTCAAACCAGCAAACCGCGTACTTCGCGGCGTAACGCTGCAACGGGGAACGATATTTGCTGACGCTCTCATATATTCGATATCCGGGGACGAACCATGCTGGGGATAGCAATCATAGGCGGCGGTCTGAGCGGGCTGGCTTTGGCCCGCAATCTGCAACAGCAGGGGCGCGACTTCGCCGTGTTCGAAGCGCGCGAGCGGCTCGGCGGACGCATCCTGAGCGTACCAGTCGACGATATGGCGCTGGATCTCGGCCCGGCCTGGTTCTGGCCCAAAACGCAGCCGCGCATTCATCGTCTGGTAGCGGAGCTGGGACTGGAAGCTTATGCGCAGCACGATCAGGGGACGGTATTAAACCTGAGCGATCCCGACAAGGCGCCACAGCCGTATTCGACCGGCAGCATCCACGATGGCGCGCAGCGTCTCGCAGGGGGGATGGGCAGCCTGATAGAGGCGCTAGCCGCCACCTTGCCCGCCGATGTACTGCACTTGGGGCATACGCTGATCGCCGTGATTCGGCATCGCGACCACGTCGAGCTGCATTTTCGTTGCGGTGACAGCGTGCAGATGATTGTGGCGCGCCGGGTGGTGCTGGCCGTGCCCCCACGCTTGCTGGAAGAGCGGGTGTGCTTCGAGCCGCCACTGGACGAAGCGCTGCGCCAGAGCATGCGTGCGACCTATACCTGGATGGCCGATCAGGCCAAAGTGCTGGTCACTTATGCGCAACCGTTCTGGCGTGCCGCAGGCCTAGCCGGCAATGCTTTCGTTGAACATGAACAGGCGATGCTGTACGAAACTTTCGACGCCTGCGACGCTGCTGGCGACAAGGCTGCACTGGGCGGTTTCATAGCGCTGTCACCGGCGCTGCGCCTATCGTTTCAGGCAGGCATGCCAATATTGATTTCCAGTCAATTGGTGCAGTTGTTCGGCCGCGAAGCCGATGACGGTACCCAGCATGTACAGGACTGGGCCACCGAGGTTTATACCAGCAGCACGCTGGATCAAGTCCCGCCCGGCAGACATCCGGCCTACGACGACCCGGCGCTGCGCCGGTCATGCTGGGATGCCAGGCTGTATTTCTGCGGTTCCGAGACGGCGAGTTATGCCGCCGGATACATGGAAGGCGCGCTGGAGGCAGGCGAGCGTGTCGCATACATGCTTAACGCCGAGAACAATGCCGCATACAAATCATCACCAAGCACATACGGGAGAAGTTTATGATTTACGTCGTCGAATTTCCCGAGCAGGGAAAAGCCCATGCGTGGTTCGCCTTCGAACAGCAGGATCTGCTGCACAAAATCTATGCGACCGATACGCGCAAGGAATGGGAAATATTCGACGTGGTAACCGCACGCGAATTGATCGAACTGCTGGGCAAGACGGCAGACACGCCCGATGCACGCGACGAGTTCCCGGCAATTTGCAGCCTGGGCGACGAACACGGCTGGGATACGCCGCTGTACCGGGCGGACTATCTGCTCGGCGACGGCGTATTCCAGGCCGAGGCCATCACTGAAACCGATGCCTGCGTTGCTGCGCTGGCGCGACGCACACAGGCGTACAAGATTTACTGGTCGGACACGCAAGCTACCGCAGCGCTGGAAAGCGACCCGGTGTTCGACGGTTCTGCCGGATACTGGGCGCGAGACGCATTGCGTGGTCAACTGGTCGCGCTGGAAATACTGGAAGGCATAGAGTAATGAAGCTGCAGATAGAGCGGCCTTACATCGAGGCCATGATCGATGCCTTTCCCGGGCTGGAACCGCTGAAAGGGCAGCTCAAGTTCGGTAATAAGGTCGAGGTCTTGTTCAGCCAATTATCGGATACCGAACTGGGTTTCCTCGGCAATCTGTACCAGGCGGCGGAGCTGGAAATGCTCATACCGGCGATTGCCGATTACCTGATGACGAATGCAATACGCGGCTGGCTGTTTACTGCCAACGCCACCAGTAAACCGTTGCCGTACGTGGTTACCCGTCTCGACTTTACGCCGTCATCGAACGACGAGACCGGCAAAGTGATGGTCGAACTGAAAGCCAATACCAAGGGCACCATCACCATGGCGACGTTTCGCATCGGCGCAGGCGATATCGACGGCAAAACCATAGCTGAAATTTTTGCCAGTAAAGGTTACCTGAAAGAAACGCCCGAACTCGTCGATGCCTATAATGAAACGGCGGCGCGCTATTTCGACTGGCGCGCGCAATACGGTGCGCAGTTTTCCGGTCAGGGCACCGGCTTTTATACCGACGATCCGAATTCCTCGCGCCGCAATACCGACTGGTCACGCAAGGACGTGGTAGTGCTGTCAAGCAGCGGCGGCACGGCGCGGCTGGTCAACGACGAAAGCATACTCACTTCGCGTATTTTAACTTTGGAAGTCACGGGCGACATACTGGGCTCGTACCTGAACAAGGCGGCCAAGAGCAACAAGTACGAAGCTGAAGATGAAGCCAGGGAATCGCAGGCGGCGATACCCAAGGGCCTGTTTTGCCAGCTCCCGGTACACGCCTACATCCTCATGTTCCATCTCGAACTGCACCATTATCTGTGGGTACATGTCGACGACATGATGCCCTACCAGTACCAGCCCGCGCTGAAACAGAAGCTGATCCTGCCGCAGGAACAGACCGACCTCATCGACATACTGACCGCCGAAATGGACGTGCTCATGGACGATATCGTTGCCGGCAAATCGGGCGGTACTACGGTGCTGTGCGCCGGGCCTGCCGGAGTCGGCAAAACGCTGACTGCTGAAGTGTATTCCGAAATCATCCAGCGCCCGCTGCACTGGGTACACTCCGGCCAGCTCGGGCTGAACGTCGCATCGATGGAAACCGCGCTCAAGGAAGTGCTGACCCGCGCCCCAGCGCTGGGCGCGGTAATGCTGATCGACGAAGCCGACGTCTATATCAAGCGCCGCGACGACAATATGACCATGAATGCGGTGGTCAGCGTATTCCTGCGCGTGCAGGAGTATTTCAACGGTCTGCTGTTCCTGACCACCAACCGTGTCGACGACATCTACGAAGCCATCGTCTCGCGCTGCATCGCCATGACCAAGTTTTACCCGCCGCAAAGCGATGCGCGGCGCAAGATCTGGCAAATGATGACCGAACAGTTCGGGCTGGACGTGGATGCCGCCTTGATCGACGCGCTGGTCGACATGTTCCCGTGCGCCACCGGTCGCGACATCAAGGGCCTGGCCAAGCTCACCGCCAAATTCTGCCACCAGAAACAGGTCGCACCGAGCGCGGAAGCCTTCATGCGCTGTTCGGTATTCCGGGGCATGGATTTCGGGCGGGTTGCGGCGCAGGCATGAAGCCGGCAAATGAAGCGACAGCAGCGTCGCGCTTTTACGTCGCGGAAATGATTACCCATAATTTCATCTTCAAAGGCGTAGATCGCAACAAGGAAGATGCGAGGACGGCGTTGCTGAATGCGTGGACGGCACACCGTACCGCTTTGCTGGCACAATATCCGGAACGCACCGCTTCCATACCGGAAGCCGGCAAAATGGAACAGCATTTCCGTATCTATTATCTGGAATTCGACATGGATGCAGGTTATCGCGGCAATGACAGGCTGATGTGAACTGCTTTCGAAATGATTATTTAAGAGGTTGGATTAAATGAATTACGCTTTCACCCCCGCTCCCGTCGTCAGTATTCCGGCCATGTCGAGCGATCCGTTCCCGGTGCGTCGCATTTATTGCATCGGCCAGAATTATGCTGCGCATATGCAGGAAATGGGCGGCGATACCGAGCGTGAAGTGCCGTTTTTCTTTACGAAACCGGCTCAGGCCATCCTGCCCAACAACTCGGTGATGCCTTACCCGCCTGGCACCAGCGACCTGCAGCACGAAGTCGAACTGGTCGTCGCCATGGCTATCGGTGGCCGCAATATCCCGCTGGAAAAAGCCAACGATTATATTTTCGGCTACGCCGTCGGCCTCGACATGACCAAACGCGACGTGCAACGCGTCGCACGTGGGCAGGGACGGCCCTGGGACATCAGCAAAGGCTTCGATTATTCAGCACCCTGCTCCGCGATCACGCCGGAGTTCTACACGGGCGTGATTGCCAAAGGCAAAATCGAACTGAAAGTGAACGGTCAGGTACGCCAGAGCAGCGATGTCGGCGACATGATCTGGAAAATTCCTGAAATCATCAACTATTTGTCGCAACAGGTCGAGCTGTTTCCCGGCGATCTGATTTTTACCGGCACGCCGGCGGGCGTCGGCGCCGTGGTCAATGGTGACGTCATCGAAGCTACTGTCGCCGGGCTGGAACCGCTGATCGTTACCATAGGTTAATCAAAGGACAGGCGATGGCGGTTACTCGCTGGTCGCCGGCATGAATCTGGAAAAGAACACCAATGGCTTGCCGGATGAGGTGATACTGTTTCCAGATATGAACGAGTAGTTTTACCACAGCGTACCCAATTGAAAGGATCAAGATGCTGACAGCGAACGAAATAAAAGGTTACATCATGAACGGCCTGTCCTGCGATCACGTTGAAGTGCTGGGCGACGACGGCCAGCACTTCGAGGCAATCATCGTCAGCCCGCAATTTACCGGCAAAAGCAAAGTGCAGCAACACCAGCTGATTTATCAGGCGCTGGGCGACCGCATGCAGGCGGAAATCCATGCCTTGGCCATACGCACCTTCACGCCCGAAACCTGGGCACAATCGACTACCCGCTAATTCAGGAGCAATAAAATGAGCACACAGGAAAAAATACGCACTCAAGTCACCGCCAATCCCATCGTGCTGTACATGAAAGGCACGCCGCAATTCCCGCAATGTGGCTTTTCCGGCGTCACCGTGCAGATTCTGCAGGCCTGTGGCCTGAAGGATTATGTCACCGTGAACGTGCTGGCTGACCCGGAAATCCGCGACGGCATCAAGGCGTATGCCAACTGGCCGACCATCCCGCAGTTGTACATCAAAGGCGAGTTTGTCGGCGGTGCCGATATCGTGCGCGAGATGTTTCAGCAGGAGGAGTTGCAGAAGATGATTGAGGCAGCTGTGGGGTGATGTTTGGAATAAGGTAAAAAAACTGGATCAGTGCTCGGGTTTGAGAGAAGTGGCTCAGTTCATTTGAACAACTTTTCAGCGATTTTAAGTGGAATCACTGCTGACGTTCACGTGCCAGTTTAACTGTCGGCAGCATCACGGCATAAACCTCATCAGGCGTTTTTCTGCCCAGGCTGGCATGCGGTCTTGCCCGATTGTACCAGTCCAGATAGTGCATGATGGACGATCTCGCATCACTCACCGAGTCGTAGGCATGCAAATAAACCTGCTCGTATTTGACTGACTTCCACAGGCGTTCGACCATGACATTATCCCGCCATGCGCCACGCCCGTCCATGCTCAGTTTGCATCCCTGTTCTTTGACTGCCTGCACGAACTCCAGCGCGGTAAACTGGCTGCCCTGATCGGTGTTGACGATTTCCGGCGTACCATGCTTGTTGAAAGCTTGTTGAAAGCTTCTTGCAATACATCTACCGCATGGCAGGCTTCCAGTGTAATCGCCACCTTGGCTGCCATGACCTTGCGGGTAGCCCAATCCAGTACGGCAGTCAGATACACGAAGCCGCCCGCCATGGGATATAGGTCGTATCCAGCGTCCACACCTGATTAGCATGCCGGATATCCCGTTTGCGCAGCAGGCAGGGATAAACCTGATGACCGGGATGTTTCCTGCTGGTGCCGGGTTTCTAGTAGAGGGCTTCCATGCTCATGCGTTTCATCAGCAGCCTGGCCTGACGGCTGATCGATAGTTTGTGATTGGCGGCGATCATCGTTTTGCGCTCAGCAATCCCGCCTTGGTGAGCGTACTGTCTAAAAAATCATTCTCCAGTGTCAGCTGCCCGATCTTGGCATGCAGCACCTTCAGATCGACAACGGGTTCAGCCGTTGCGCCGGCAGCGCCGCCAAACACATCGGCAGCCCGTTCGCCAAGCTGGCGCTTTCACTCCGTGATCTGGTTGGGATGCACTTCAAATCGCTGCGCCAGTTCGGCCAGCGTCTTATCGCCTGCCAGCACTGCCAGTACCACCTTGGCCTTGAATGCCGGTGAGTGCGTTCGTCTCGTTTTCTTTACCATGGCCTGCTCCATTCTTTGCCCTTTCGGGCATTGTATGTCAGCAGTTCATCCACTTAACATACTGTTCAGACTTTCTGGACCACTTCTAATATGGAACAATAAGCCAAGAAGTACGCGAACCTTTGAATTATGGCAATAACCAAGCCTAACTCACAAGCAATGCGTTCAATGGTTATAATTCAAATCTTTAAAGATCAGTATGGCAATTTTAGGATTGCCATACCACTTGATTGAAACAGTATCTTTGGGTATCGACTAGTTAAGAAACAACAAACCGCATCTCACCGGGAATAGCCCCATAAATAATGGGGCCTAAGAAGCTTCTGCCACTCCAAAATGATAAACCACTAAAATTCCCACAAAATCTAAACGAATGGGAAAAATCTAAACTCTGATGGGAACCTACAGTTTTATACATCCAAGTTTCTGACACCTAGCGCATTGGTTTCAATAAATGCGCGGCGTGGTTCGACTTGGTCACCCATAAGAGTTACGAAAATTTCATCTGCGCTAATGGCATCTTCAATTTGAACCCGCATTAAACGGCGCACTGTCGGATCCATCGTGGTTTCCCACAATTGGCTTGGATTCATTTCACCCAAACCTTTATAACGCTGTATCGCCAATCCGCGCTTGACTTCATTAAGCAACCATTCCAGCGCTTCTTTGAAGCTGGATACCGGCTGGAATTTTTCTCCCCGTACAGCTTTGGCCCCGGGGGCCAATAATCCTTGCAAAACCTGACTGGTTTCACGGATCTGTGCGTAATCTCCGCTTTGTACAAAATCGGCATCCAACCTGGTAACTTGTATATTGCCGTGATGACGCCGATTAATCTTGAGCGAATAGGTTTCGTTTTCGATACTGTAATCGACTTCTATGTTAACCGCCGGATCCTGGATTGCCGCTATTAATATTTTGGCAGATTGTTCCGCATCGGTCTGAGTAGCCAGCGATATAGGCGCGATATCCATTAGCGTATGCATGACGGCACCGTCAATGACACGACTCATGCGTTCTATCACCGCTTCGGCCAGCAAATAGGATTTGGCAATGTTTTCCAATGCCGCGCCGCTGATCTCTGTACCGCCATGCTCTGCGGTAATCAATCTTGTTTCTTTGGTCGCTTCCGCCAACAAGAACGCTTTCAGCTCATGCTCGTCTTTTAAATAGCGTTCGGTTTTACCGTGTTTTACCTTGTACAAAGGCGGTTGCGCAATGTAAATATGTCCCCGCTCCACCAATTCCGGCATCTGACGATAGAAAAACGTGAGAAGCAAGGTACGAATGTGCGAGCCGTCTACGTCCGCATCAGTCATGATAATGATACGGTGATAACGTAATTTGTCCGCGTTATATTCATCTTTACCGATACCTGTGCCCAATGCGGTAATCAGTGTCGCTATTTCCTGGCTGGATATCAGCTTGTCAAACCGCGCCTTTTCCACGTTCAGTATCTTGCCTTTGAGCGGCAGGATAGCTTGAAACTTACGATCGCGCCCTTGTTTGGCTGAGCCGCCTGCGGAATCACCCTCGACCAGATAGATTTCCGAAAGAGCAGGGTCTTTTTCCTGGCAATCCGCCAGTTTTCCTGGCAATCCCATGCCATCCAATACGCCTTTACGTCTGGTCATTTCCCGCGCTTTACGCGCGGCATCGCGTGCGCGAGCGGCGTCGATAATCTTGTTGACAATAATCTTGGCATCGTTGGGATTTTCCAATAGAAATTCGGTAAGTTTCTGGCTGACAATTTCCGATACGACTGGCTGAACTTCGGATGAAACCAACTTATCTTTGGTTTGCGAAGAAAATTTCGGTTCCGGTACTTTCACCGACAATACGCAAGTCAAGCCTTCACGCATATCATCGCCAGTAGTATCTATTTTGGCTTTTTTTGCAAATTCATTTTGTTCAATATACTGGTTTAGCGTACGCGTCATGGCAGTTCGCAAACCTGTAAGATGACTACCACCATCACGTTGCGGGATGTTATTGGTAAAGCACTGCACAGTTTCGGCATAAGAATCATTCCATTGCATAGCGACTTCAACCGTCATCCCGTCTTTTTCACCCGTCGCATAAAATATATGAGGATGCAAAACTGATTTGGAACGGTTCATGTACTGTACGAATCCCTGAACGCCGCCCGAGAAAGCGAAGTTCTCGCTCTTGCCATCACGCTGATCAATTAGCTCAATCTTTACCCCGTTATTCAGAAATGACAGTTCACGTATGCGTTTCGCCAAAATATCGTAATGAAACTCAATGAGGCCGAACGTTTCTTTCGATGCAAAAAAATGCACTTCGGTACCATGACGATCGGATTTTCCTGTTTCAGCTAAAGGACTGACTGCTTCCCCCTGACGGAATTCCATCTGATAACTATAGCCATTTTTCCAGATACGTAATTTCAGCCAATCTGACAAGGCATTGACTACTGAAACACCGACTCCATGCAAACCGCCAGAAACTTTATATGAGTTCTGATCAAATTTTCCGCCCGCATGCAATTCGGTCATGACGATTTCAGCTGCTGAACGCTTGAATTCGTCATCCTGTTTGATATCTACAGGAATGCCACGTCCATTATCGGTAACGGATACTGAATTATCAGCATGAATGACGACTTTAATATCATCGCAATAGCCCCCTAATGCTTCATCAATAGCGTTATCCAATACTTCAAATACCATATGATGCAAACCAGTACCGTCTGACGTATCACCTATATACATACCAGGGCGTTTACGTACCGCATCCAACCCTTTTAATATGCGGATACTATTCGAATCATATTCTTTATTCATATAGATACACTCAATTCATGATTATGTTTCACGTGAAACATTAGATAACAACAAGCTGCGATAATTATTAAAAGTTAAATACGCATAGGCATTATAACGTATTTGTAATTCGCATTATCAGGAACCGTCATTAGCATGCTGCTGCTGGCGTCTCCAAAATGACAGTTTATCTTTTCGGTAGTGAGATGATTTAATGCATCGAGCAAATACGATACATTGAAGCCGATGTCCAATGGGGCACCCAGATAATCGACTTCGATTTCATCCTGAGCTTCTTCCTGTTCATTATTGTTGCAAACGATCTTCAGCTCATTGTGTCCCAGAACCAATCGTACGCCACGGAATTTTTCATTGGATAAAATGGCCGCGCGTTGTAATGCTTGCTGTAATGGCAATCTGTCTGCAGTCAGAATATTGGTATGCGTAGTCGGAATGACGCGATTGTAATCCGGGAATTTTCCATCAATTACTTTTGAAATCAACTGGATATTACCAATATCAAATTTAATTTGATTTTTGAAAATGGTAATGGTGACCGATTCCTCAGTGTCGACCAGTAATTTCGTCAATTCCAATATCGTTTTACGCGGAATTATAATTTCCTGTTTACTTGCCGATTCATTCAAAGTATCAGCTGCCAGACATAATCTGTGTCCATCTGTGGCAACTACCGTAATTGCATTGTTTTCCAATACCAATAACATGCCATTTAAATAATACCGGATGTCTTGCTGTGCCATTGCGTATTGAACCATGGAAATCAGATTTTTCAATGTTTTTTGGGCGATTTTTATATGGTTATCTGCATCAACACCGGTTTCGATGGTTGGAAAATCCTGAGCAGGCAATGTTTGCAGGTTAAATCGGCTTTTACCGGATTTAATTTGCAGCTGATTATCGTTGGCTTCCAACGAAATAATTGCTTTATCGTTAAATGCACGACAAATATCTACCATTTTTTTGGCCGCTACTGTAATTGCGAAATCACCTTCAGTTGAAGTCGTTTCTGTAATCATCTTTATCTGGATTTCAAGATCCGTAGCCAACATTGATAACTGATTGTGATTTTTTTCAATCAGTACATTCGAAAGAATGGGCAAGGTATGTCTTTTTTCAACTACCCCAGTAACGGTTTGCAAAGGATTGAGCAAAGCATCTCGATTAGTTTTTAGTAATAACATATATAACCTTAATAACAATAATAAGAGAGTTCAATTTTTAATGACAAGTCATTATTTAACTTTATAAACAATACTTTATTTGTATTTTTAATATGTTGATAAAGTGCGATAGCAATGTTAAGTAATTGTGGATAACTTTTCAAAAGTGTATAACTTTGCAGTTATCCACATTATATGTTCAGGTTATACGTATTTTGAGTTGCAATTCCAATTATGTACATATTAACTTGTAAGTACTTGAAGTAATAAAGCATATTCGCGGTTTATATTGGCATCTTCTTCTTTTAATTCGGTTACCTTGCGACAGGCGTGTAATACGGTAGTGTGATCTCGGCCGCCAAAGGAAGAGCCAATATCAGGCAAACTCATACTGGTTAATTCCTTGGCCAGGGACATGGCAATTTGTCTTGGCCGTACTAGCGCACGTGTGCGTTTTTTGGAATGCATATCGATAATTTTTATTTTATAAAAATCAGCAACGGTTTTCTGTATGTTTTCAATTGATATCTGGCGGCTTTGTACGGCGAGCAAATCCTTGAGCGCTTCTTTTGCAGATTCCAATGTAATTGGTCTATTGGAAAACCGGGCATACGCAAAGACGCGTTTAAGCGCGCCTTCAAGTTCTCGAACGTTTGAACGTACCTGTTTTGCAATAAAAAAAGCAATATTTTCTTCTAACGCAATGCCTTCAGCCATCGCTTTCTTTAACAGGATGGCGACTCGCATCTCCAGTTCGGGAGGATCTATTGATACAGTCAATCCCCAACTAAAACGTGATTTCAAGCGGTCTTCCATGCCTGCAATTTCTTTGGGGTAGGTATCGCAGGTAATGATTAATTGTTTTTTTGCTTCAATCAGGGCGTTGAATGCGTAGAAAAATTCTTCTTGTGTACGGTTTTTACCGCTAAAGAACTGGATATCGTCGATCAGCAGCAAATCCAAAGAATGATAATGACGCTTGAATTCATCAAAGGTTTTATGCTGGTAGGCTTTAACAACATCCGAAACGTAATTTTCCGCATGTATGTAACTGATTCGCGCATCCGGATTATTCGCATGAACATAATTTCCAATTGCTTGAATCAAGTGCGTTTTTCCTAAGCCAACGCCGCCATAAATGAATAATGGGTTGTAGGCTGTACCGGGGTTTTCTGCGACTTGAATTGCCGCTGCACGGGCTAACTGGTTGGCCTTACCGGTAACCAGTGTATTAAAACTGAATGCAGGATTAAGGCGTTTGGGCGGTTCTTTTTTTGGTGAGACGATAACCGAATCAACTGTAATGGCAACGGATTTATTTGGATTATCAGTCTGGTTTTTGGTGGTGGTATCAATTCCGAGATTGATGGTTGTTGAAGCGCCAAAATAATCCAGTGCGAGTTCTTCTATCCGCGTTAAAAATTTATCCTTAACCCAATCCAGTACAAAACGATTTGGGGCCATTAAGCTCAATTCGTTATTATTTACGATGGGTTTTAATGGTTTTATCCAAGTGTTGAATTGCTGAGCAGGGAGCTCATGGGCGAGTTTGGATAGGGAATCTTGCCAAAATTCATTCATAACGTAATTTCAAAATTTGTTAACCAATAAATAAAATATAAAGTTATTTTATATAACTTGAAAAA